>SCQH01000069.1 GCA_004321925.1 Nitrospirota bacterium
CCATTTTTTCCCCGCACAGCTTTCAGGCGGCATGAAGAAACGGGCAGGGCTTGCCCGCGCCCTTGCCCTGGACCCCGAACTGATCTTCTTTGACGAGCCCTCTGCAGGCCTCGACCCGGTAACTGCTGCCGGCCTGGACGAACTTATCCTGAAGCTCAGGAACGTTTTTCAGATGACGATCGTGGTCGTCACCCATGAGCTCGCCAGTGTGTTCGCGATAGCCGATTATGTTATTATGCTTGATATGGGCGAGGTGATCTTTTCGGGGACCCTGGAGGAGCTGAAGGCTTCGGAGCATCCGCGGGTAAGGATGTTCCTCGAAAGAAGACCGGAGCAGGAGGCCTATTCGCCCGATGACTATTTCAAGGTGATCGCAGGAGACTGATGGAATGAAAGAGGAGATCAAGGCCGGGATCATAATCGCAGCGTCGCTGGCGGTCCTCAGCGTCTTCGTCGTCCTGATCGGCGGCAGCCAGCTCATTGATTCTTTTGACAAGTATTACGTGCGGGTGCTGAATGCAGCAGGGCTGGAGGCAGGCGCCCAGGTCAAACTCGGCGGGGTCAGGGTCGGCAGGATACTTTCTATCCGGGAACCCGACGGGCCGGGCAAACCGGTGACCATCGAGATCGGCATAAAGCGCGGCACCCCGATCTACAAGGGGACGCGGGCGCTGGTGACCCAGATAGGGTTTGTCGGCGACATCTACCTGCTGCTGTCGGTCGATAAGACAACGAACGAGCTCATCAGGGCCGGCGAGGACATCCCCGCGGATGCCACGGTCGAATTCACGACGATCATGGCAAAGCTCAATACGCTCTCAGAATCGGTGGACGGCCTGATCAAGGACGTTGACAGGCTCTTCAGCCAGGACAATGTGCAGAAGGTCGAACGTCTCCTCGTCAATACCGACAAGTCGATCGTTTCGGGCGCTGCGAGCCTCGAAAAGGTATCAAAGGGCCTGATAGCCGCATCCTCAAAGCTCGAACAGGTGATGAACGAGCTTGAGGGCATTATGAAGGACAATAAAGGCGAATTCTCCCAGCTGATCAAAAAGGCCCGTGAGGACATCGAAAAGGCCGGGGATATGATCAAGAGCCTGGATGAGACGGCAAGATCAGTCGGCAGGACATCCGGCTCGATCGACAAGGCGGTTGCGCTCCAGTCGCGGAACCTCGACCGCCTTCTGAATTCGATGTCCGACACCACCGAAGAGATCCATCAACTGCTGCAGGAGATAAAGAACAAACCCTGGAGCATCATCTACCAGGAAAAGGGAGTGGAATAACATGCGAAAACTTTTGATCATTGCCCTGTCGGGTCTGCTCTGTGCATCCTGCAGCACATCCGGGACAAAGATATATAATCTCACCCTCCCTGAAGAAAAGGCAGGAGTCGTCAGCCAGCAGCAGGGGACCGTCAATATATCCGTTACCGCACCCCGCTACCTGTCTCAGCCATACATGGCCCTCAGGACCTCGCCGTACCAGCTTGAGATATCACGCTACTCGAAATGGGATGCGCCTCCTATTGAGATCGTCAGGGAGGCATTTAAGGCGTCTGTTGCCGCTGGCGGGACATTCAGGGAGATCAGGACCTCTGCCATTGCCCCTGAGGGAGCTTATTCCCTTGAGGTCAGCCTGAAAAGATTTGAACGGTCGGAGACTGCCGAGGCCTCGTTCGCCGAACTGGCCTTCGAGGTGCTCTTCAGGTCGCCGGAGGGCAGGGAGCTGTATAGCCGAACCATTACAAAGATGCTGCGGCTTGACGAGAAGAGCTTCCACAGCCTTGCAAAGGGAATGAGCAGCGCCCTTGCCGAAGGGATCTCTGAAATAAAGGCAGGCCTGCCGGGCCGGTGAAGGCGTTGATTACTGGCGAACAAATAGTTTAACTTTGTCATTCCGGCTTGTCCGGAATCTATCTGAAAACAAAGAAAGATCCCCGACAAGCGGGGATGACAGATTGGGATATGCACTTGCAGGGTTAAGAAGACCGGCAGCTAGGTCAGAGCCTTCTCCGGAACAGGGCAAAGAAGTATTCCAGTATCTTTTCATGCAGCGGTCTTTTAAGCCATCTCTCCAGGACTATCTCTTCTGATCTCGTCAGGTCCTCCTCAAAGACAGCAAGCATGCGCCTCCCGAATTCCCCGCCGGCAATGCCGACATTCCCTTCGTCATTTCTGCGCAGGGACTGGAAGTCCAGGTTCGCAGAGCCTATGATGCTCCAGACACCATCGAAGACAGCTGTCTTGGCATGCAGGATCACCCCGTTATAAGTGAATATCCGGACGCCGGCCCTGAGGAGCCGGCTAAAGAAGGCCCTGCCGGCATAATGCGCTGCACTGATGTCTGATCTGCCCGGCAGGAGGAGCTTGACCTCCACCCCCCGTGAGACCGCCTCTTCAAGCACCTGGACCATCCTCCTGCTCGGAGTGAAATATGCGGTTGTCAGGTTGATGCCCTGCTGCGCGCTGTTGATACTGTAATAGAGAAGTTTCCTGAACTTCCGTCTCTCCTGAGCGGAATGCGTAAAGATCGGCAGGACGGACACGCCGCTCCGGACCGGGGCGGCTGGACTGTCAGAGACGATCGGGCCGCCTTTCCAGGAACTCCAGGTCAGCCTGAACCGGTCAAGGAGGGTCCCGGCAACGGGCCCCTCAAGAAAGATGCCGGTATCCCTCCAGCCGCTGAACCTCTTCATCTTCAGAAGGTGATAGCCCCGGTACTCATTCGCAATATTCAACCCGCCGGTAAAGGCCTTTACCCCGTCGATGATGATCAGCTTGGTATGGTCGCGGTGCACGTAATGCAGTGGAGAGGTCCATCGAAACGGCCGTGAGGCCCTGACCTCTATCCCGTGCGACCGGAGGTCCCGCCAGAAGCGCATGGGGGTCGTCCATGAACCAAAATGGTCATAGAGCAGGTAGACCCTGACGCCCTGCGCCGCCTTTTGCTTCAGGAGCGCGGCCAGTTCGGTCCCGGTCTCGTCGTTCCTGAAGATATAGAACTCAAGGCATATCAGTTCCTCTGCCCTGCGCATCGCATCGAAGATAAGACCGAAGGATTCATTGTCCTTCCAGAGCAGGGTTGCCTTATTGCCGGCAACGAACCGGTCCTCAAAGACCCGCTCGATCTCCGCTGCAACCAACGTGCCGGACCTGTTCCCCGGTTGTATCATCCCTTGCCGCCCGGTATCCCGGTGGAGATCATCTTCTGGCGTATGTCCCGTATCCGGTCACGGAGCAGGGCCGCCCTCTCGAACTCGAGCCCCTGGGCTGCCTCTTTCATCTCAGCCTCAAGCCTCTTCAGCGTCGCATCATCAAGGGCATATACGCCCTCTTCCTCAGCAGCGGCCGGCACCGTATAATAGTCCGATTCATAGATCGAACCGACGATATCCTTGATACTGCTCTTGATCGTTTCCGGCGTAATATTCATTTTTTTGTTATAGGCGTCCTGTATCGCCCTCCGCCTGTTCGTCTCGTCTATCGCCCTTTTCAGTGACCCGGTGATGACATCGGCGTAGAAGATCACCTCGCCGTTGACGTTCCGTGCCGCCCGGCCCGTTGTCTGGATGAGCGACCTCTCGGAGCGGAGGAAGCCTTCCTTGTCCGCATCGAGGATAGCGACGAGTGAGACCTCGGGGATATCCAGCCCCTCCCTCAGGAGGTTCACGCCGACCAGGACATCGAACTCGCCCTTCCTGAGGTCCCTGATGATCTCGACGCGCTTCAGGGTGTCGATATCCGAATGAAGGTACTCTGCCCTCACACCGAGTTCGGTAAAATAACCGGTCAGGTCCTCCGCCATCTTCTTGGTGAGCGTCGTGACGAGCACGCGTTCAGCCTTCCCGACCCTCAGCCTGATCTCCCCCAGGAGGTCATCGACCTGTCCTGCCACCGGCCTCACGACCGGCCTCGGGTCCATCAGCCCGGTCGGCCGTATGATCTGCTGGACCGTCCTGCCCCCGGCTTTTTCCTTCTCATACTCAGCAGGCGTTGCAGAGACGTAGACCGCCTGCCCGATCTTTGCCTCGAACTCGTGAAAGATGAGCGGCCTGTTGTCCAATGCCGACGGGAGCCTGAAGCCGAAGTTTATGAGCGTCTGCTTGCGTGAGCGGTCGCCTTCATACATACCCCTGACCTGAGGCAGGGTCGCATGCGACTCGTCGAGAAAGATCAGGAAGTCCTCAGGGAAGTAATGGAGCAGCGTATAGGGCGGTTCGCCCGGCGCCCTCCCGCTGAGGTGGCGGGAATAGTTCTCGATCCCGTGGCAGTAATTGAACTCCTTCAGCATCTCCATATCAAACCGCGTCCGCTCCTCGATCCGCCGCGCCTCGATGATCTTGCCCTGCTTCAGAAACCCTTCGACGGACTCTTTCATCTCCTTTTCGATGCTGACCAGCGCGGTCTCGAGCCTGTCCCTCGGGGTCAGCCAGTGGCTGTTCGGGAAAAGTGCGATCCGGCCGATCCGTCGCAGCGTCTTGCCGGTCAGCGGGTCGACCTCGCTCAGGGCATCGATGTCATCTCCGAAGAACTCGATCCTGATGACCTTGTCCAGGGCGAACGGGGGATATACCTCGACGGTATCGCCCCTGACCCTAAAACTGCCCCGTTTGAACTCAACGCCCGCCCGTTCGTACTGTATCTCGACCAGCCGGGCCAGTATCTGGTCCCTCTCGGCCTGCATCCCCTCTTCGAGCAGGAGGTGCATGTCCATATAGTCCTTGGGTGAGCCGATGCCGTAGATACAGGAGACCGAGGCGATGACAATGACGTCCCTCCGTTCAAGCACTGCCCGCGTAGCAGAATGCCTCAGCCTGTCGATGTCATCGTTGACCATGGCATCTTTTTCGATATAGGTGTCGGTGGTAGGGAGGTAGGCCTCGGGCTGGTAATAGTCGTAGTAGCTCACAAAGAACTCGACGGCATTTTCCGGAAAGAGCTCCCTGAACTCCCCGTAGAGCTGGGCAGCCAGGGTCTTGTTATGGGCCACGACAAGGCTGGGCCTGTTCAGCCTCGCTATGACGTGTGCCATGGTAAAGGTCTTGCCGGACCCGGTGACCCCGAGCAGTACCTGGTGCTTCCGGCCTGCCGAAAGGCCCGAGGAAAGCTCTTCGATCGCCGCCGGCTGGTCGCCTTTGGGGATGAAATCGGACCTGAGCTTAAACAGGGTCATGGTCCCGGCTGCTATGAAACAGGATAGCCATCATTAAGGACGGACAGGAATTCGCCGGTATCGCTGAGGTCCTCAAAGACCCGGTCAGCCCCGGCCCTGACAAGCTGATCAAAGGTATACGGTCCGGTCGCCACGGCGATCGAATATGCACCATAGGTCTTTGCACAGTCCACGTCCCGCGGCGTATCTCCGATCACCACACAGTTCCTGTATTCCACAGAAAGGGCCCGTGCCCGGTAGAGCTTGTCCAGAGCGACCGGAAGCAGCCGGTTCCTGTCCTCGGAATCATTGCCGTATGCCCCGACCTCAAAATATGAGCTCAGGCCGAAATGTGCAAGCTTGATCCTGGCCCCCTCTTCGATATTCCCGGTCAGGAGCCCCAGTATATGCTCGTCGTTAAGTCTGAGCGCCTCCAGTGACTCCCTGATGCCGGCCTTCACCCGGCCCCCGCTCTCCTTCATCCCGGCCCTGAGGTGGGTGGTATAGAGCGCAAGGAACTCTCCCGCAGCGTCCTCTGTATAGGAGATGCTGTTTGAGATCATGCCTTCCCTGAGGATCTGGAGGTCTGTCTTCCCTGCCATACTGATGCGGGCAAAGGCGTCCTTCCTCCCGAACATCTCCTCAAAGGCGCTGTTGAGAGATCTGACCCCTGCCCCTCCTGAATCAATAAGGGTGCCGTCGATATCAAAGAGTAAGAACTTCATTATTTTAAGATAGCGGCGGGAGAGGGGTTAAGTCAATCCGGGAGGGAAGGACAGAGGAAGGGCGGGCCTGCAGGCCCGCCCTTATAAAAAAGAGATGCTGCTGTTATTTCTTCCTGCGGCGGACCGTCCGCACAGCAGTTATCACGAGCAACGGCAAAAGGATCAGGGCTGAATCGGCAAAGGCTGTTGCCCTGTTCGCTTTCGGGCCGATCGAGCATCCGCCGCCGCCACTCTCGGATGCGGCGGCAGGCTGAGGATCTTGTGCGGTCGCAGCAGCCACGCCGACAGGGTCATCGATGACACCGTTTGCCACACCATCTCTGTCTCCGCTGCCGCCATCAATAAGGGTGAGGGTAACGGTATTTCCGCTTATCGCGGCATGATCATATTCATGGAACCCGTCGGACATGACCTTAAATACTTTACTCCCTGCCGGTATCGCAGACGGGAAGGTGATCTTCACCTGGGCAGTGCCGCCGACCGCAACGCCGTTGACCTTAAAGCTGACCAGGCCGTCATGGAAAGAAAAGCCATGGGGTTTATCATGCTGATTTATTGACCCGTGGGTGTCGGTCATGGCGGTCACATTGGTGAGATTGGTCCCTCCGGTCATGGTCTCGATCGTTGCAGAGCCGGTGCCGGTCGCCATATTCACGGATACAGAGGTGCTTCCTGCCGGCGGATTCACCGGGGGTGTAAAGCTGCAGGCCTGTGTCAACGCAGGCGAGCCTCCCGAACATCCGGCAGGAGAACTGCCGACCACGGTCCTCGTCTGCGTGTTATTGGACTGACAGGCTGACCAGTCTGAATAGGTGAATGAAGTACAGGCATTGACCGGGGGTGTAAATGTGCAGGCCTGAGTCAGCACAGGGGAACCACCAGTGCACCCGGCCGGTAAACTTGAGACCACGGTCCTCGTCTGCGTGTTATTGGACTGACAGGCTGAAAAAGCAGAATAGGTAAATGAGGTACAGGTGGTCTGAACCGGGGCCGGCTTGCTGGCGGCATTGCCCGGAAAGGTCGGAGGGTTGTTCGTTATCTCGGCCAGGTTCGTGAACCCGTCCCCGTCAGAATCCATCCCCTCGATGCTCTGAAAATTATGACCGTTGTTCCCGAAGGCCGTTCCATATGCGTTTCGTCCGCCGGGGCTGCTCGGGTTGGTATGGCAGAGCCCGCAGTTGCTGATACTTCCGGCTGCCGGGTACCGGATACTGAAATCCGACAGATAATTCCCGAATCCAAACGCATTCCCATACCCTGCCATGAGCATTATTGAACCAATTAATAGAACAATCAGTTTCTTCATCGTCTTCTCCTTTTCTGTGATGCCTGTATTTTCATCCTGAACGGCTATCTCGCTGTTGCCGGAAATACATAAGCCCGGACAGCCCTTACTTTCAGAATAAATCATGCGATCTCAGGGGTCAAGTTAAATATAGTTAATACCTTAAAAATTAGATTAACCATATTTCATTGAAAATATTCCTGAAGCTTATTAATGTAGAGGTAATTCAAATTCCAGAAAATTACGGAGATATTGTGTCCAACAGAAAGATACTGGTCACCGGCGCTGCCGGGTTCATAGGGTTCTTCCTTTCCAAAAGATTGGTCGCTCTGGGGGATGAGGTCGTGGGCCTGGACAACCTCAACGATTATTATGATGTGAACCTGAAGCTCGGCCGTCTGAAGCAGCTTGCCTTTGAACCGAGCTTCAAGCCGGTCAGGATAGACCTTGCCGACAGGGACGCCGTGGCCCGCCTCTTCGCCGAGGAAAAGTTCGACTGTGTCGTGAACCTCGCCGCACAGGCAGGCGTCAGGTACTCCCTGATAAACCCTCATGCCTATATCGACAGCAATGTGAACGGTTTTCTGAACATACTCGAAGGCTGCAGGCATCACGCGGTTAAACATCTTGTCTTTGCTTCCTCGAGCTCGGTCTACGGGGCAAACACCCTGGTCCCCTTTTCCGTGCATCATAATGTCGACCACCCGGTCTCCCTCTATGCCGCGACCAAGAAGTCGAATGAACTGATGGCCCATACCTATGCACATCTTTACCGCATCCCCTGCACCGGCCTGAGGTTCTTCACGGTCTATGGCCCGTGGGGCAGGCCTGACATGGCCTATTTCCTCTTTACGCGGGCGATACTCGACGGGAAGCCTATAGAGGTCTTCAACCATGGCAGGATGCAGCGGGACTTCACCTACATCGATGACATCATCGAAGGCGTTGTGCGGGTGCTCGACCGGGTCCCGGGCCCGGACAGGGACTGGAGCGGCAAGGCCCCTGACGCAGCGACCAGCTACGCGCCGTACCGCCTGTATAATATCGGGAACAACAACCCCGTCGAGCTGATGCGCTTCATCGGAGTGCTGGAGGACTGCCTCGGGAAGAAGGCCGAGAAGATAATGCTGCCGATGCAGGCGGGGGATGTCCCGGTGACGTATGCGGACATTGATGACCTGGTCAGGGACACGGGCTTCAGGCCCTCCACCACCATAGAGGAAGGGCTGAATAAATTTATAGGATGGTATAATGACTACTACAAAAAATAAAAAGATGAGCAGGAAAAAGGACCCCCTGTATGCGGTCATCCTGGCCGGGGGAAGCGGTACTCGTTTCTGGCCGTTAAGCAGAGAGGCCACACCCAAACAGCTGCTCCGCGTCTTCGGCGACAGGACCATGATCCAGCAGACGACCGGCCGTCTTGAGGGGCTCGTCCCTGACCGCAACATCTATATCGTCACCGGCCAGCGGTATGCATACGACATACGCAGGCAGATGGGAGAGGTCCTCGACGCCGAAAAACTGCATATACTCCTCGAACCCGAGGGCAGGAACACGGCCCCGGCCATCGGCCTCGCTGCGGTCCATATCAACCGGACGGACCCCGAGGCGGTCATGGTCGTCATGCCCTCTGACCATGTGATACTGAACGACACGAAATTCAGGGAGGTCATCGCCGAGGCAGGCGGTCTTGCGGCCCGGGGATATCTGACCACCATCGGCATCGTCCCGAACAGGCCCGAGACGGGATTCGGATATATCCAGAAAGGCGCCCCGATTCATAAGGCCCCCGGGGTCGCCAGCTTCAGGGTTAAGCGTTTTGTCGAGAAGCCCGACCTTTCTAAGGCAGAGACGTACCTGTCGTCAGGGAACTATTTCTGGAACAGCGGCATATTCATCTGGAGGGCCGCCGATATCCTGAAGGAGATCAAAAGACAGATGCCCGACCTGCACCGGGGGCTTGCACAGATAGCCGCTGCCATCGGGAAAAAGAACGAACAGGGAGTGACCGATTCCGTCTTTAAAACGCTCAGGTCCGTATCCATCGATTACGGCGTCATGGAGCATGCCCCGGAAGTTGCCGTCATCCCGGCCGAAATGGGCTGGAGCGATGTCGGAAGCTGGCGGGCGCTCGATGAGATCTCCGAAAAGGACGGCTCCGGCAACATCATCTCAGGCAATGTGATCGATATCCAGTCCCGGGACTCGATCATCCATGCCGGCAAGCGGCTCATTGCGACCATCGGCCTCGATAATGTGGTTGTGGTCGATACCCCGGATGCCACCCTCATCTGCAGCAAGGAGCATACCCAGGATGTGAAAAAGATCGTTGACGCACTCAGGGGGAAAGGCTCGGGGGAACTGCTGGAGCATGTCACCGTCAACAGGCCCTGGGGTTCATACACCGTGCTGGAGACCGGTGAGCGCTACAAGATAAAAAAGATCGTCGTCAACCCCGGGGCCAAGCTGAGCTATCAGATGCACCATCACCGGAGCGAGCACTGGGTGGTCGTATCAGGGACCGCGCGCGTCACCGTCGGAGACAGGACCTTCAATGTCCATCCGAATGAATCGACCTATGTCCCTGTTTCGCAGAAGCACCGGCTCGAAAATCCCGGGAAGATGCCCCTGCAGCTTATCGAGGTCCAGAGCGGCGATTATACGGACGAGGACGATATCGTCAGGTTCGACGACGACTATGGCAGATGATCAATCCGGAGATCTTCAGGGAATATGACATTCGCGGCATCTGGGGGACGGACCTGTCTCCCGAGGTTGCCTTTCTTATCGGGAGGGGCTTCGGCACATACCTCAGCAAGGCCCTCCCTGACCGCACCGGTCTCAGGGTCTCGGTCGGGAGGGATGTGCGGCTGAGCTCGCCGGAGATCTCCGAAAACCTGATCAGGGGCATAACGTCGACCGGCGCAGAGGTCATTGATATCGGCTCATGCCCGACCCCGGTCCAGTATTTTTCGCTCTTTCACCTTGAAACGGACGGCGGCGTTATGATAACCGGCAGCCATAACCCTTCCGAATACAACGGTTTCAAGATAAGCGTCGGCAGGGAGACGATCTACGGGGAAAGCCTGCAGGCGTTGAAAGAGGTGATCCGCCAGGGAGCCTTCCTTGACGGCAGGGGCAGGGCTGACAGTCAGGATGTCCTGCCTGCATATAAAGATCATCTCAAAAAGGGCTTTCAGGACCTTGCGGGCATCAGGGTCGTTGTTGACGGCGGCAATGGAACTGCAGGGCTCGTTGTCCCGGACCTTCTGCAGGAGCTCGGCGCTGAGGTCATCCAGCTTTACTGCGAACCTGACGGGAGATTCCCGAACCACCATCCCGACCCGGTCGTTGCCGGGAACCTCATCGACCTGATCCGGAAGGTAAAAGAGTCAAAGGCCCATCTCGGCATAGCGTACGACGGAGATTCAGACCGCCTCGGCGTCGTGGATGCTGAAGGGGAGATAATCTGGGGGGACAGGCTGATGATCATCTACAGCCGGGACATCCTTAAGGAGAACCCCGGGGCCACGGTCATCGGCGAGGTGAAATGCTCAGAGGTCATGTATGACGACATCCGGAAGCACGGCGGGGTCCCGGTCATGTGGAAGACCGGCCATTCGCTGATCAAGAAGAAGATGAAAGAGGAAAAAGCGCTGCTGGCAGGAGAGATGAGCGGTCACATCTTCTTTGCCGACCGGTACCTCGGGTATGACGACGCGGTCTACGCCTCCCTCAGGCTCCTCGAAATTCTGAAAAAAGGCGGCAGCCCTTACCATCTGGATAAACTGCTGGCAGGCCTGCCGACGGTCTTCTCGACCCCGGAGATCCGTTTTGACTGTGAGGACCGCATCAAGTTCATGGTGCCTGAGAGGATCAGGGAGGCCTTCGCCGGATTTGAGGTGGACACGACAGACGGGGCGAGGATCAGGTTCGATGACGGGTGGGGACTGGTCAGGGCATCCAACACCCAGCCGGTCCTGGTCCTGCGTTTCGAGGCAAAGAGCGAAGAGGCGCTCGGACGCATCAGGGCGGCCGTGGAAGAAAAATTACAGGTGATCCTCAGGGGGCTCAGATGAAGATACTGGTCACGGGCGGGGCAGGATATATCGGGAGTCACATGGTGAGGACTCTCGGCCGGGCAGGGCATGAGGTGGTCGTTTACGATAACCTTTCTTCAGGCCACAAAGATGCCGTGCTCTCCGGGAGACTGGTCGTTGCCGACCTTGCCGACAGGGAAGCCCTCGACAGGGTCTTCAGGGCCGAAAGCTTTGACGCGGTGGTCCATTTTGCGGCCTATATTGCCGTTGAGGAGTCGGTCAAAGACCCTCTTAAGTATTATCGCAATAATGTCGCAAACGCGCTGAACCTGATCGAAGCCTGCATCGAGCACCGGGTGCACCGGTTCATTTTTTCGTCGACTGCCGCTGTCTATGGCATTCCTGAGAGATCTCCGGTCACCGAAGATACTCCCCTGCTGCCTATCAACCCCTATGGCGCCTCAAAGATGATGGTCGAACAGATGCTGAAGGACCTCAGCTCTGCAGCCCCCTTCAGGTATGTTGCCCTCAGGTACTTCAATGTTGCCGGGGCAGACCACCAGGCGCGGATCGGCCAGCGCTATAAGGATGCGACGCATCTTATCACCCTGGCATTGAGGACCGCACTGGGCCTGCGGGAATCTCTCAGCGTCTTCGGGACAGACTACGATACCCCCGACGGCACCTGCATACGGGATTATATCCATGTCGACGACCTGATCGATGCGCACGTCCTGGCCCTTGACTATCTGACAGCCGGAGGGACAAGCCGCATATTCAACTGCGGATATGGTCAGGGCTATTCGGTCAGGGAGGTTGTTGCCATGGCAAAAAAGGTCACAGGTTCCGACTTCCCGGTCAGGGAAACCGGCAGAAGGGCCGGGGATCCCCCTGCCCTGATCGCCGATTCAGCAAGGATCAGGCAGGAACTCGGATGGAAGCCGTCGCATGACGATCTGGCCTTCATCATACAGACCGCCTGGGAATGGGAAAAGAAACTGCAGGGACTGAACCAGTAAAAGAAGCCGCTTCTTACCCCCTGGCCAGCATCCGCGCGAGAAGCGTCTGCAATTGATCGATATGGAAGGGCTTCTGAATAAATGCCCCGATCCCGGAGCCTGCATAACGCTCGGAAAGTTCCTGTTCACTATACCCGCTCGACAGGATAACCCTGATATCGGGCCTGATCTGCCTCAGCTTCTCAAAGGCGGCCAGACCATCCATCCGGGGCATCGTCAGGTCAAGCAGGACCAGGTCAATGCTCCCTGAACTTTCCTGAAAGATCCTGACCGCCTCCTCCCCGTCCTTTGCCGTGAGCACCCGGCAGCCAAGGCTCTCCACTATAGCCGTGCAGATATTGAGGACCATTTCCTCGTCATCGGCGATCAGGACCGTTCCGCTGAGGGCCGGCCGGGGGTCAGTACGTTTATTCACCGGGGAAGCGGCCGGCTGCGGCGCTTCAGCAGAGGCCGGGAACAGAAGAGGGAGCAGGACCCTCACCGACGTCCCGTTGCCGGGTTCAGTCTCGACCATGATCGCCCCGCTGTGGCCCTTGACGATACCCAGCACCGCTGACATTCCCAGCCCCCTTCCGGTGAATTTGGTGCTGAAGAACGGATCAAAAAGCCTCTGCAGCGTTTCATCCTCCATGCCGTCCCCGGTGTCGGTCACCTCCAGCATCAGATAACGGCCGGGTGCAGGCTTCTTTTCAATGCGACTGCGGCTGAGTCCTGTCTGGTCGTAGTCCCTCAGACCGGTGGTGATGGTGATGACCCCCGGCCTCTCCCCGAGCGCCTCGGAGGCGTTGATGATCAGGTTCATGACGACCTGCTGGATCTGGGCAGCGTCGGCAAGAACAGGGGGCAGCGTCTTATCGAGCAGAAGGTTCAGCGTCACGGTCTTTGAGGTGGCGATCTTCAGCAGATTAACATTCTCGGTCACCAGGCTGTTCAGGTCGATCTCCTCGACCTCGAACCGGCCCCTGCCCGAATACGCGAGCATCTGCCCGGTGAGGTCGGCTGCGCGTCTGCCGGCACGGACAGCCTCCTCGATGCCGGCGCGGGCCTCAGAAACAGGGGGGAGTTTCAGGAGCGACATCTCCAGATTGCCGAGCATGGCCATGAGCAGGTTGTTGAAGTCATGGGCAATGCCGCCGGCAAGGATCCCCAGGCTCTCAAGCTTCTGGGCATGCAGCAGTCTGCGCTCCATATCAAGTCTTTCAGCCTCAGCCTGCTTTCGCTCGGTAATATCGGCGATGATACCGACGAGGGCCTTCAGGCTCCCCTCTGCGCTCTCAAGCCGCCTGCCTGAAAGATACCCCCAGAAATCGCTCCCGTCAGCCCGTACATAATGGCGTTCGGTCGAGACCGCTTGTATCTCTCCCTTGATGAGCCGGCGCATGCGGTCGTCGCCGACGCTCTTTTCTGATTCATGAAGGTGTTCGGGATAGGAGGTGCCGATAAGCTCCTCAAGGGTCATCCCGAACATCTCCGCCATCCGGGTATTCGCGAATACGATCGTGCCCTGGGGGTTGACGAGAATGATGCCTGCCTGGGATGTGTCGAAAATGACGCGGAGTGCATCTTCAGCCAGATCGCTGCCGGTGATGTCTGTCAGGTCCCTGTTCTTACGGCCATCCTTGTGTATCATATCCCCGGTATCCCGCTCATCTCAGGCCTGTCGTGCAGAGCAGTTTTTCCTCCACGGTAAAGGTCACCACGGGATACCTGCCGGAGATATCGCCGGCAAGATAGGGCCAGCTGCAGTTCGCCAGCTTCTGTCCATTCCGGCCCGCGATGAACCTAATCTGGCCGTCACCTGAGCCTATCTTCAGGCTGGGAGTCCTCTTCTTTCCGGGTGCCAGCTTATTCTTCGGGCTGAAATTCTCCAGCTTCTCGGCGAAAATATGGACGTCCGCATTTGACGTGTTCTTGAGGATGGCCTGCAGGGTCAGTTGGCCTGATGAGGCAACGTTGTCCGTTCCTGTCCGCGGATCAGCGGGAGGGGCCTTTGGCGGCGTATATGGCTTTTCTCCCTGATGGCCCCCGGAGTTCACCCCTTTGTTATTCGGCCAGTTGGTCCAGCCCTTTGTCCGGCTGCCGCTATCAGCCGGAGGATGTCCCGGAGTATAAACAGGAGGATATGCAGGGGGGTACTGGTTGCCGATCGTGCTGATACCCTGTTGCGGAGGAGTCTTTCCTATATAGGTATCCGGCTGGGAAACAGGCGTGGTCTGCGTACCGGCATTCTTCTTACCGGGACCGGACTGAAACTCGTCACCATGTTTTATGACACTGTCCAGATCGACAGGGTTGTCCTTCGTTGTCTTTATGTTCGGGTCATTGAAAATATTGTACCCGCCGTCAGACGGGGGGGTCTTCTTCGGAGGCCTGGCCGGCGGCTGGGGAGGTGAAGGTATGTTGTCGACCGGAGGTTTCCTGACCGAGGTGACCGTTGACTGACCGACCGTGATCGTCACTGAACCTGATGCCCTCTTCCCGTCAGCATCCGAAACCTCCGCCGTGATCGTCTGAAGACCGGGCTTTTTCGCCCTGAACAGGATATTCGCCCCCTCACCTTTTACCGCACCCGACCATCTGATCCTATACGACGGCCGCCCGCCCGAGACCGATGCGGTGACATAGGCATGCTCTCCCGGGGAGAGCATGCTCCTTTCGGCCATGACCGTGATATCCAGCCTTGCGGCAGAGGGAGGACTCGCCGGCGGTTTTATTGCCGGCCCGGTCCCGGTCTCCACCGTAAGGTCGATACGTCCGGCAGCACTCTTCCCTTTTGAATCGTTCACGACTATTTCCAGGGGATGTGTCCCGGTGATCTTTGCCCTTAACGAGGTGGGTGTCTGGCCGGAGCCCGTGATCCCTCCATTGATAACATCAAAGCCCCAATAGCCTCTGTACGTAAATGAGTAAGGGGGACTGCCCCCGGTTATCGCAGGGACAACCGTAATGGTCTCTCCCATTTTCATGAGCGTTTTGGAAGCCCGGATCGAAACTGCCAGCGGAGGGCCCTGCGCAGCGATCCCTTCCTGTGCGATCTCAAGGGCCTTTTCGGCCACTTCGCGCTCGCAATCGCAGAGCCCCTTTCTCTCAAGAACTTTCTTGGCCATATCGGCAATGGACTGATCGCTGAGTCCCGGACCGGCCTTGTTTATCGTATAGGACTCGAGCCG
This sequence comes from Nitrospirota bacterium, assembly GCA_004321925.1. Taxonomy (GTDB): domain Bacteria; phylum Nitrospirota; class Thermodesulfovibrionia; order Thermodesulfovibrionales; family UBA6898; genus PALSA-1316. The sequence continues at coordinate 15,397 of SCQH01000069.1, forward strand.
GGATGCTGTTTCACTGAGCCCCGGCTGATTGCGGCATGCCCGCCGGGAATTTTCCAGTTCCAGAAGCAGTTTCAGCCTCAGTGAATCCTTTTCAGGGATCGGGAGATATTCGCGCTCCATGATGGTCCTCCCGTCATCCAGCACCCTCCCCGGCTGCATATTTCCGGTCGCAATACGAAAGCTCTTGTTCAGCGGTTCTATTTTTCCGTCAAAAAGCCTTTGGCACTCGCAGGACCTTTTCGCCTTAATGAGTGAAAAGCAGTCCCCGCTCAGAGACTTGATCTGGTTCCATTCCTTTTCCCACTTGACAACCTTTGCCAGGTTCTCTTGCACCTGCTGATTCTTTTCGTCAAGTCTTGTTGTACGCTCAAGAAGCCTTCGTGACGTACCGAACTCCAGGGACGGGACAAAAGAGAGCGCAAGGTTGGTCAACCTCCAGGGCAGCGAGCCCGGGATGACCGCTTTGGCTTTTGATTCAAGCGGAGGGTGCATCTCGGCCGCGGACTTTGTATACGCCGCAGCCTTGTCCAGATCTCCCTCGGCAAGCTTCCTCTCGACCCGCTCCTTCTGCGTCTCAGGAGCGCCTTTTTCGCCCTTCTTTCCCTGCCCCAGCCCGGGCAGGCCGGTCCAGAAGTCCTCGACCAGGTCCCGTGCCTTCTGGATGAGCTTTTCAGCCCATTGTCTGTTCATCTCTGACACCGGCTTGCGGCAACTTTCCGCGTCCGCCCCGACAGCAGCTGCTGAGCTCTTGAAGCATCCTCCCGAGGTGATCATCCCCACGGTCCATTTGCCCCCGATGACCCCGGAGCAGACACAGCCTTCCGCAGCATCATACGACGCACCGCCTCCCACACCGGAGTTGCAGGAGCATCTGCAGAGGTCTCCTAATAGCGAGGACTTTTCCTTGTCAACGAGAGAAGAACAGTCCTTTAATGCTGACTTTTCCTTTTTGTCCTTCTCTTCGTCACAGGCCTTCACGATCCTGTCGGCCTCATCGCGGAGACGGGTCATCTCGGCGACAGCATCCTCTATAGGGAGAGCTTTTACGCCGAGCTGCTCCATAACAGCCTGCAGCTTCATTTCAAGCCTGCTGATCTGTTCCTGGGCGGTTGTCTGATAGGCAGGGAGTTTTCTCAGCCCGGCCAGCTCTTTCTCAAGCTTATCCTTTTCGTAATACAGCTGCGGATTGTTCGGGTTGTCGGTTTCGGTGTTCAGGGTTTTCAGGTCGAAATAAGGTTCATCCAGAAGGTCATTATAGTTGTTGATGGACGTTTCAATTTCCGACTGCCTTTTTTCGATACTGCCGATCCGCTGTGAGATCTCCTGGAGCTTCGGCTCAAGCCTGCTGAGCTGCTCCAGGGCGGTCGTCTGATAGGCAGGGAGCTTTCTCAGGCCCTCTATCTCTTTTTCGAGTTTATCCTTCTCGAAATAGAGATTGCCCGCGTTCAGGCCCGCCTTTTCAGCCCGCAGCTTTTCAATTGCCTCATTTGCAGCTTTCTCTCTCCCGGGACGCGCCTCCGCAGACTTCGGTTTTATTTCACCGTAATAATTAAGGAACTCGTTTGCAGCTGCCTTCATCTTAACGGCAGTCTCTTTCTGTTCGCATGGAGCAGCTGATCTCTTTGACTCCAGCTCCTTTTTTGCGTTGTTGGCCCACCGGTAATTATCCGCCAGTGTGCGGGAATAGGCCTCCCGCTCAAGGTCATTCTTTGATCGTATGGCTGTGCCGAGGATTCCCTGCCCTGCATGGATAAGTTCATGCCGCAGGGTACCGGCAATGGCGGCCCGGCCGCCGGGTATGACATTGCCGCGGATATCGATGACGCTCAGGCCGAAATGCTCGGGAAGATGTATCGTGCCAAGCCGGTGGTAGGTCTCATTTCCTTCAAAGACCACGTTGCCCTGATTGTAATATTCCCTGAGGGTATTGGCAGTGCTGGTGTTCCCGTTTTCATTATAGAACTTTATCAGCTCGTCGATCGCTTTTTTATTCCTTGCCTCAAACGAGAGGGCCGAGTCTGATGGCCTGGCCGGTCTTGCCCCTGGCTGCTGCTCTGCCAAGGCTGTGTCGGTGCTGTATAAGCAGATAACGAAGAGAACTACAGGAAGAAATACCGTCAGGACTCCGGTAAGGTGGTGAAGGGACAGCTGTATTTCCCTGCTTTTTTCAGACATTCTCTATGCTCCCCCTGACAGAACCCGTCTTACAGGAATTATATCAGAATCACCTTTTGTTAGTGAATGATAAAATGCGGGGTCAGGGCCCCACCGTGGCACTACCCGGCACCTTCTGCGCTTTCCGTCCTATAAAAAAAAATTATAGAGATATTAGCCTTTTATGTGTTAGATTATCGGTATCCGGGTATAAAATTCAGCTGATCTCATGGCATACTACAAAGGCTGCAATAATCGCATGAGCGATGAGATATCATAGATGAGGAGCAAGCAATGTCAGGTGCGTCAACCATAGAAAAGAAAGGGTCACATCGTGAACGCGCGGCCGCTCTGAAAGAGACGAGGCCCTATTCCCCATGCCGGGCAGCATGCCCGGTCAACACGGATGTACAGGCGTATGTCGGGTTCATTGCCCAGGGGCGCTATAACGAGGCCTTTGAAGTGATCCACTCGGTGAACCCGATCGCCTCGGTCTGCTCGATGATCTGCCACCACCCCTGCGAACGGGCCTGCAGGCGCTGCGGCGTGGACGAGCCCCTCGCGGTCCGGCCCCTGAAGCGGTTTGCCCTGGAACAGTCGACCGAATACCGCAGGAACAAACGGCATCTTATCGAAAAGACCAAGGGCAAGAGCGTTGCGGTCATCGGGTCGGGCCCGTCCGGGCTGACCTCGGCAAACGACCTTGCCGATCTCGGGTATCAGGTCACCATCTATGAACGCCACCCTGTCCTGGGCGGCATGCTCGCTGCAGCAATACCGCCGTACCGTCTTCCGCGTGAGGCCCTCAAAGAGGATATTGACGATGTGGTCTCCAAGGGCATCGAGGTCAGGACCGGCGTTGAGATCGGCAAAGACATCTCCCTGGATGAGATCACCTCAAAGCATGATGCCGTACTGATAGCCATCGGCCTTTCCCTCAGCCGCTCCCTGAACATTCCGGGGGTTGAAGGGCCGGGGGTCCTGCTGGCGATCCCTTTCCTTGAAGACGTCGCCTTCGACAGAAAGCCGGATCTGGGAAAGAAGGTCCTGGTCATCGGCGGCGGCAACGTCGCGATGGACGTTGCCCGTTCCGCGCGCCGTCTCGGCGTAAAGGAAGTCGAGATGGTCTGCCTCGAAGGCGCCGACGAGATGCCTGCCTGGAAATGGGAAGTGGAGGAGGCGGTTGAAGAGGGCATCACGATCTCGCACCGCTGGGGGCCGAAGGCCGTCAGGCGCGAGGACGGCAGGGTCAAGGGGCTTGAGGTGGTAAAGGTCCTCTCGGTCTTTGACGCTGAGCGGCGTTTCAGCCCGACCTTTGACAATGCAAACACAAAACTGATCGAGGCGGATACGATCATCATAACGATCGGCCAGATGTCCAATATATCCTTTCTCAAAGACAGCAAGGTCAAGGTCGATGAACGCGGCCGGGTCCAATGGGACCCCAAGACCCAGATGAGCAGCGCTCCGGGCGTCTTCGTCTCGGGCGAGGTGGTCACCGGCCCCGGCTCTGCAATTGCTGCCGCTGCAAGCGGCCACCGCTCGGCAATGGCCATTCACCTGTACCTTCAGGGAGAGCAGATCGAGGGCAGCCTGCCGACCTATGAGAAAGAAAAGATCGCCGACATGCCTGCAACCGTCGCCGAAAAGATCGCCCGTGAGCCGCGGATGAAGATCCTGCATCTCGAACCTGAAAAACGCTGCAATACCTTTGAAGCCTTCGAATACGGCTATGATGAAGAGGCTGCCCTGAAGGAAGCCGGTCGTTGCAGGGGCTGCGGCGGCGGCGCTGTGGTCGATAAGAATAAATGCATGGCCTGTCTCACCTGCCAGAGGATCTGCCCGTACGGCGCCCCGGTGGTGACCGCATGGTCCGAGATACGGCCTGAATATTGCCAGGCCTGCGGGCTCTGCGCCCCGGAATGTCCGGGAGGGGCGATCAGCATGGTGAGCTACGATGTCCGGGAATTCCGCGAGACATTGCCGGCGATCGTGGGCAGCGTGGATCCGAACCGGAAGGAGCCGGTCATTGTGGCCTTCCTCTGCACACATCATCTGGGCACGGCCGGGTTCAACCTCCCTGACCATGTACGCAAGGTGCCGGTGCACTGCACCAGCCGCATCGACACGAACGACCTATTGAAGGCCTTTGAATGCGGCGCGGACGGTGTAGCTGTCGTACGCTGCCCGGGTTCTTCCTGCAAATACAAGGGGATCGAAAACCGGGTCGCTGCCCGCGTCGGCCAGGCAAAAAAACTTATCGGCATGCTTGGCATGGAGGCCGGCCGCATAGAGCTTCTGACTACGGACGCAGAAAGCGGAAGTCCCTACACCGCGGTCTGCGCCGGTTTTGCCGACCGGATAAAGCAGCTCGGGTTACGGAGTAAATAACAATGGTTCATCATAAACTGATACAAAGGAGTAAAGGACTATGATCGTTGGGTCACAGAAATCGATTGACGAGCTTTGGGAGATGACAAAGGACTTCAAAAAGGTCCTGGTCTTCGGCTGCAATACCTGTGTGGCTATCTGCCATGCAGGCGGCGAAAAAGAGGCCGAGACCATCGCAACGCTGCTCCGGATGAGGGCAGCTCAGGAGGGAAAGGCGATGGAGGTGGACTTCACCTCTGTCATGCGCCACTGCGAGCCGGAGTATTTCGAGCCGGTCCTGGAGGACCTGAAGAAGTATGATCTCATCCTCTCGACCGCCTGCGGCGTCGGTGTGAACTTCCTGTCCGACCGGACCGGGAACATACCTGTCTATCCGGGGATCAACACCTCGTTCTACGGTGCTGTCGAGGCCCCCGGGGTATTTGTGGAGCTCTGCGCAGGCTGCGGCAACTGCATCCTGCATCTCACCGGCGGCATCTGCCCGATCGCCCGCTGCTCCAAGACCCTCATGAACGGCCCCTGCGGAGGGACGAACAAGGGCAAGTGCGAGATCAGCAAGGACGTTGACTGTGCCTGGTACCTCATCGTGGAACGCATGAAGAAGCTCGGGACCCTCGAGAAACTGGCCGAGGTGCAGCCGCCGCGCAACTGGTCCACCTCCCGTGACGGGGGGCCGCGCAGGGTCTCTCTTGAGCATATCAGGGCATTTGAGGAACAGGAAGCAGGAAAGTCCGATCCGGCGGGAGGTAAGAAATAATGAAGAGCGGAAGCAATCTTGAAAAAGTCATACTGAGTGGTCAGCCCGCGGTCACCGCAGAACTCGGTCCGCCGATGAGCGCCGACCCTCATGAGGTCATAAAAAAGGCAAACCAGCTTAAAGGCTTCTGCGATGCCGCGAACATCACCGACTGCCAGACGGCCGTCGTCAGGATCTCAAGCATAGCGGCCGCGGCCCTGGCACTGCGGGAAGGGCTTGAACCGGTCATGCAGATGACCTGCCGCGACCGCAACCGTATCGCGATACAGGCAGACCTGCTCGGCGCTGCTGCGCTGGGCCTCAAAAACTGCCTCTGCCTCGCGGGAGACCACCAGGTCTTCAGCTCTGCAGGCAGGCTGAAAGGCCATCCCGGGGCAAAGAACGTTTATGACGTCGATACCTGCCAGCTCGTCGGCATCCTCAAAAAAATGAGGGACGAAGGCCTGCAGGAGGGCGGAGACAAGCTTGAGGTCGCCCCGAAGTTCTTTATCGGTGCTTCCTGGACGCCGATGGGCGACCCGATCGATTTCAGGCCGATGAACCTTATGAAGAAAGTGAATGCCGGGGCCGATTTCATCCAGACACAGGGCATCTACGACATCGAGCTCTTCAGGGCCCAGATGGAGAAGATCCGCAATATGGGGCTCCATGAGCGGACAGCCATCCTCGGAGGCATCATCGTCCCGAGGAGCGCCATGATGCTCAAGTATATGGATTCATCCGTTGCGGGCGTGACCGTCCCGAAGCCGCTGATCGACCGGCTGAACAAGGCAAAAGAGGCTGCAGGCGACGACAAGAAAAAGGCCCGTGAACTGCAGGAGGCAGAGGGGCTTAAGATAACGATCGAACTTATCCACCAGGTCCTCGAGACCCCGGGAGTCAAGGGTGTCCATATCCAGGCGATCGAGTGGGAATCGGCGATAGAGGGCATTGTCAAGGCAGCGGGGCTCTACCCCCGGCCAACCTTTACCGACTAGGCGTTCATAGATCAGGCAGAGTAAAAGGGCAGGCGGTCACCGGTCAGCAGCAGTTGCCGGTGCTGCCCTGCCCGCTGCAGTCGCAGGAGGGTTCTCCTCCGGTTATCATCCCGTTGATCAGGGCCGCGGCGCAGCCGACCCCCTTGTCGACCTTCAGGGCGCCAAACGCGCAATTCTGCACGCACGCACCGCACTCCATGCACTGGTCCCTGTCACGTATCACTGCCTTTTTGTCTTTGATCTGAAATACCGCGTGAGGGCATACCTCTACGCAGAGACCGCAGCCGACACATTTCTCAGGAAAAAGTTCAAGGCTCACTATATTTGCAAGATATTTCATAGAACACCCCACTGTCCGAGTTTATAGACAATAAGAAGGATTACCGATACGGCCGAAAAAAAGAGATAGAGCGGGATCCCGATGCCGAGCTCTTTCTTCACCCCGGTCATCCCCGTGAAGGTTGTCGAGCCGGTGAACTGAAGCCCGATATATGAGCTCGCCAGGGGGAAAAAGATATAGGAGAAGGCCAGAAGCAGCGCATCCATATGCCCGTGTAGTGCGGTCATCTGCATCGCGAGAGATACGGATATGATACCGGCTATCCAGCCTTTTACTGCAAAGGCCCGAAACGGGATGAAGGGAAGCAGCGCCGGGGTCAGGAAGGCCCCGGAGATTATCGCAATGACCCCCAGAAGGAGGAACGGCAGTCCGCCGGCAAGCGCATCCCTGAAGATAATGCCCTGGGGCTGGAGCCCGAAAAAAAGAAGTGTCAGCAGCGCAAACCACGGGTACATCTTAAATGCAGGATTGAGTTCCATCGGGGTCAGCACCAGCCGGTCAACAAGAGGGAAATGCACCCGCCGCATCTCCGGAGTTGCCTTGCAGCCTGCCTTGATATACTCATGTATATCGCCGGCGCGGACCGGCCCGAAGGAGACGCTGAAACCCGTCGTCTGCCTGACCTTCTGTGAACTGACGCCCGGGCCTCCGAGCTGCGGCAGGATAAGTCTTTTGTGCGCTACCACGCTGCCTACCTGCGCAGCGCCAAGCCGGTTGATCAATTCGTCAGACCCGAAGGTCCCCTTACCGGCAGCGCACCAGACATTGATGCCTTTCGTATCCAGGACCAGTATCCAGACATCCAGGCCCCCGAGTTCTTTCCTGAGGCTGTCAAAGCTCAGTTTATAATTGGCCGTGACCAGGACCTCAGATCTTTCGTCAGGCCTGCCGGCCGCATAGAGTCCCGGCTTTACCGTATAGCTGTGCCTGAATCCGCTTATCCTGCATCTGACATGCTCCCAGTATTCAGCCCTTGAAATCCTGGTTGAAACGACCGGCACAGGTCCTGCTGCCGTGGTCAGGGTTCCCGTGATCCATCCCGGCTGTTTCTCAACAACAGGTGCAGGGCAGCATCCCGTTTGCGGAGTGAGGAGCCTCAGAGGAGAAGAGCAAGAGGTGCCTCGCTCTGACGACTTGCAATCGCTATTGCTTGCCTGAAGTCTGATGAATTTTGTGTCACTCATCCTGCTTCACCTCAACCCCGATGATCGGTCCGAGCTGCCCTTTGACCATCTCCGCAAGGGCATCACCCTTCATCAGGGTAAGGCAGCAGACCTTCCCGTCCTTTTCCCAGCTCGTCACCACCAGCCTGTCGCCCGGACAGATACCTGCCCGTTCCCTTACTTCTTTGGGAAGCACCATCTGCCCTCTATCGTCAATGCTGAGTATCGACTCGACCCTGCAGTTGACCTTCGACGTTTTCGAGGTGCCGCAGCACATATTCTTCCTGATCTGTTTCATCCGGCCTCCGATTCAATACAATCATTTAAACTTACTTTGCTGATTAATCTGATTATACCGATTTATTGGAAGAGTGTCAAGAGAACAATATTTCCGGCCGGACGGGAATATTGCCGAAGGAACGAACAGCCCCCTAGAACCAGACCGGCAGGCCTTCGGTCCTTACCACGAGCCAGGTCGTCCGCTCTTTTTCGAGATGGAACTTCATCTTCACCGGCTGCGCCGCATCACCGGCAATATACCCTCTCTCCTGCCCCTGACCCGCAATGACCCGCACCTCAACATGCACCAGGGCCCTGGTATCTTTTATATCGATCCCCCTGATCGAGTATTCGACCTTAATATCGCCGACCTGCTTAAAGAACCTGACCGACCCCTCCTTCAGATACAGGTAGGACAGGCCATGCTCATCCGTATAGTTGAAGGAGAGCTTCGACATCATCTCGTCCGTCTTCTTCTGCTCGATGGCCGTTGCCCCTTCCCTGAAGAGTTTCCGGATCCGCTTCTCATCAGAGGGCCAGAGGAGATAGATTATCAGGGGCGCTGAAAATAGGAGCACCAGGAGGGCCACCATTTTTTTGCTCATGTCACCTCCTCTATCGACTCTTTGATCACGGACATCAGCCGGGCAAGGTCCTTCTTTGTTATACTCAGCGGCGGCATGATGACGATGATATTGCCGAGGGGTCTTATCAGCAGTCCCTTCTCCCTGGCCTTCAGGGCGACCTTCCAGCCTATCCTGTCTTCCCACGAATACGGCTCCCGCGTACCCTTGTCGAGCACCAGTTCGACCGCTGCCATGAGGCCCCTGCTCCGGGTGTCGCCGACATGCGCCAGGCCGTTCATTTCGCCCAGCAGCTTTTTGAGGAGCAGTACCTTTGGCTGCAGCCTCTCGACGACCCGTTCTTTTTCGAATATCTCAAGGCAGGCAAGCGCTGCAGCGCATCCCAGAGGGTTGCCGGTAAAGGAATGTCCGTGGAAGAAGGTCTTCAGGTCCCTGAACTCGCCCAGGAACGCCGAATAGATCCTATCGGTCGTCATTGTCGCGGCCAGGGGCAGGTACCCACCGGTCAGCCCCTTCGAAAGACAGACAATATCAGGCAGCACGTCCTCATGCTCGCAGGCGAACATCCTGCCGGTCCTGCCGAAACCGGTGGCCACTTCATCCGCGATCATCAGGACATCATACTTTGTGCAGAGCTCCCTGACCCCTTTCAGATAGCCGGGGGGAGACATGATCATGCCTCCGGCTGCCTGAACCAGGGGCTCGATGATCAGACCGGCGATCTCCTGGTGATGGCTTTTAAGAATCTCTTCCATTGGGCCGAGGCAGGCACAACCGCATTCAGGATGATGCCTCTGCAGCTCGCACCGGTAGCAGAAAGGTGATGGGGCACGGAAGGTCCTGAAGAGCAGCGGGCCAAAGGCCTTATGGAACATGTCAATGCCGCCCACGCTCACCGCGCCAAGGGTGTCCCCGTGGTAGGCGTTGTTGAGGCAGAGAAAGCTGTTCTTCGTCTCAACCCCTGTATGTCTCCAGTACTGGAACGCCATCTTCAGAGCGACCTCCACGGCGGTCGAGCCGTTGTCGGAATAAAAGACCCGCGCGTAGTGGGGAGCAGGGAGAGGCGCATTCAGCAGCTTTACCAGTCTTTCGGCAAGCAGGATGGCCGGCTCATTGCTCAGTCCGAGCAGGGTCGAATGGGAGATCTTATTGACCTGGGCCTTTATGGCCCGGTCGATCTCCTTCTTCCGGTGGCCGTGGACATTGACCCATAATGATGACACCCCGTCGAGGTACCATTTCCCGTCGAGATCCCTGAGAAAACAGCCTTTGCCTTCGCTGATGATGATGGGGGCCGACCGTTCCCAGTCCTGCATCTGGGTAAAGGGGTGCCAGATGAACTGCTTGTCAGAGGCCTTAAGATCCTGTTTGGTCTTCATCGGGGAAAAGTTATGAATTTTTTACTTCAGGTTTGTTGGCATGGCGGATATAAAAGGCAAGCCCGGGAAGACTTCCGACAAAGGAAGAAAAGAACCATGCCAGCGAGAGCGCTGTTGCTGCCTCGGAGGTGACGCCGATAAGCCCGAAGAGCAGGACAAATACGCTTTCCCTCACGCCGATGCCGGAGATGGAGATCGGCAGGGTGGTGATCGTCGAGACGATCGGCAGGAAGAGGAAGACCATCTTTACGGGTATATGCTCGCCCATCGCAAAGGCCAGAAGGGACACGGCGCCAAAGCTCATGATCTGGATGAAGACCGATATCAGGACCGCCTTCACAATGACATCTTTCCTGTCCTTCAGGAGCGCAAAATATTCATAGAACTCGGAAACGACCCTGAAGCGTTTGCCGAGCCGGAGGCCGAAGAAGAGGAAACTGCCGATGACGAACGACCCGAAGATCGCCGGCATGGCCCATTTATAAGGCGACCCGCTGATAAGCCCCAGAGAGAACGGGAAGGCCAGCATCCCCAGTCCGATAAGGGCCACATAACCGAGGTAACGGTCCATGAAGATCGAGGCAAGGGTCAGGCTCAGCTTTTTGGCGTCCTTGTTCAGATAGTATGCCTTTACCGCATCACCCCCGATCACACCGGGTAGAAAACTGCTGAAAAAAGAACCGATCATGTAGAGTGAAAAGAGCCTCCGCAGCGTAAACCTCTCGGGGAGGAGCAGTTTCCAGCGGAACGTCGCGCCGAGGAGCGACACGATGTACATGGCGCTTGCGGTCAGGAAGGCTGCCGGACCTATCCTGGTGAGCGTCACCCCGACCTGATGCATGTCATTCTTTGAAAAGACAATGTAGAGCGAACCGGCGCTGACCAGCAGCTTAAGGCCGAATATCAGGATGTTATTCAGCTTCAATGCCGTTGAGCCTCCTGATGACATATATCGGTTTGTTCTGCGACTCGTGATAAACGCGGACCATCATCTCCCCGAGAAGCCCCATACCGATGAACTGGACCCCGACGATGATCAGCAACACCCCCAGCAGAAGCAGCGGCCTGCCGCCGATGTCCCTGCCCCCGATGATCTTATCCGCGGTCAGATAAAGGGATATGAAGAAGCCCGACAGACTGCTCAGCAGGCCGACAGGCCCGAAGAACTGAAGCGGCTTGGTGGAAAAACTGAGCAGGAACTTGACGGTTATCAGGTCCAGGATGACCCGGATGGTCCGTGATATGCCGTACTTCGACACCCCCTTCAGGCGCGGGTAATGCCTGGTCTCGACCTCGGCAACCCTGACGCCGTACCACTTGGCGACAGCGGGGATGAACCGGTGCATCTCACCGTACAACCTGAGGTTCTTCACGACATTCTTCCGGTATGCCTTCAGGGAACAGCCATAGTCATGGAGCGGGACCCCGGTAACGCGGCTTATGATCCAGTTGGCGATCTTTGACGGGAGCTTCCGCGAGATGAACGGGTCTTTCCTCTGCTTTCTCCAGCCGCTGACGATATCGTTGTCCCTGATCATCTCAAGGAGCTTCGGTATATCGTCCGGGTCGTTCTGCAGGTCGCCGTCCATCGTGATGATGACCTCCCCGACGGCATGGTCGAACCCGGCTGCAAAGGCGGCTGTCTGGCCGAAATTCCTGCGGAAGTTTATGACCTTCACCCGGGGGTCGGTCAGCCGGACCTTTTCGAGAAGGGCGGGGGTCGCGTCAATGCTGCCGTCGTCGACAAGGATCAGCTCATAGTCATGGGGCAGGGCAGACAGCGATGCGGTGAGCCTCGCATACAGGTCATCTATATTTTCCTCTTCGTTATAAAGCGGCACTACGACCGAAATCATCATCAATACATCTCCAGGGGTCCGGGTTCAATACCCTTGAAATGATAGCACTTAAAGACATCTAATTTCATTATATTGTGGAGCCTGGACTCATAGGAAACCTCGACCTTATCACAATGATCAAAGGCCTCGCCAAAATATTTCAGCACGGCATCATGCGTCTGCGCATCCTTCCTTCCGGTGAAAAGGGCATTATATCCCTTCAGTCCCGCGTACCCCGGCCAGATGTCATACTGGTTCATCCGGCGGTTGATCCTGAGGCAGTAGGTGACCGGGTTGCCTTCCATATAGAACGAGAGCAGGCTCGCCTGGTAGTAATTGTCCGACAGGATGAAGACCGGCCCCTCCGCAGCCATCTCCCGGTAAAGGCCGCTCATCTTCTTTCCCAATTCCTCTGACCCGACCAGTTTTCTCAGCGGATGCTTCTCGGGGGGGATGGGGATGATCTGGGGGACGTGAGCCACAACAGTGACAAGGACTGCGATAAGGACCGCTGCGACGACCGTCCTTTTTTTCTGTCCGCCTGCTGATTCGATATCGCGGAGATAGTACGCGGAGACGGCGATGAACCCTGCAGCATAGGCAGCCAGGGCCCAGTTGCCCTGGACCTTCCCCTGAATGCTCTTGAGCCCGAAAAAGAGCAGGGTCGGGGCTGAGAACCAGAAAAGGAAGGCCCCGCTGCCTTCCTTTCGCACCTTCCAGACCGCAATGACCAGCAACACCAACAGCACCGGGGTAATGACGCCGAACTGCGCGCCGACATATTCCAGAAGGTCAATGGCCGAAACCCGCAGCCCGTCGCTGAGATGCGCCTGGCCCGCAGTATGCTTCAGGCTCACCCAGCCATGTGCCGTATTCCAGACGACCACGGGGCTGAAGAGGACAAGGCTGAGGAGGATGGTGATATACGGCCCCGGGCAGAGGAACAGCCTCCGGGCCTTCCTGTCGGCAAGCATATAGAGCAGGGCGGAAACAAAGAAGAGCACCATGGTATATTTCGAGAGCAGGCCGCAGCCGGTCGAGAGCCCCAGCAGGACCCACATACCCAGCGCCTCCCTCCCGCGCCCTGCTTCTCCCTGGAGCCTCTGCGCCTGCCAGAAGAGAAAGAGCGACAATATCCAGAAGAACATAAAGGGAGAGTCGATCGAGAAAAAAATACCGAAGGCCGCATAGAGCGGGACGATCTGGACCAGGACCGCGGCGCCGAAGCCTGTCCGCTCGTCATACATATCCCTGCCGAGCCTGAAAAGGATGAGGCTGCTCAGGGCCGAAAGAACGATCGCCCAAGCCCTGACCCCGAATTCGGTATTGCCGAAGAGGTGGGTGCTGACATAGATGAGCCAGGCGATCATCGGACCCTTTGAGTAATAGCTCCAGTCGGGCCGCTGGGCCCAGGTCCAGTACTGGGCCTCGTCGGAACTCAGATCGAACGGCCCGGTGATGATATAGTATATCCGGAACAGGCTGACGATGAGGAGCAGATACCAGAGGGCCTCCGTGTACGACCTCTTCTCCCGAATGCTCAATGCCCACGTATAGAGATAATGGGTGAAGTATGCTGCGCCCGCGCCAAGGGCCGCCCCGGCAAGGACATCCGACGGGTAATGGACCCCGACATAGACCCTCGAAAAAGCGACCAGCGCTGCGATACCGGTAAGCGCAGCATTGAGGGCTTTTCTCCTGAGGGGCCAGAAGATGCAGGCTGCGGCGAAGGAGTTCAGCGCATGGTTCGACGGCATCGAAAAAGAATGTCCGCACCCCACAAGAAGGTTCACACCTTCAAGCACATTGCAGGGCCGCGGCCGCTGGAATATATGCTTCAGGACGTTCCCGCCCCCGTCGGCGATGCCTATTGCAGCAAGACAGAGGATGAGGTACGGCAGGGCATTCTTTTTTTCCTTGTAGGCAGCCCAGGCGACGAACGGCAGAAAAAGCAGGATGCCCCGCTGTGTGACAAAAGGCATGACCAGGTCGAAAATGCTGTTATGAAGCCCCTTGTTGATCAGGAAAAAAAATGCGGTATCAAATTCATTAAGACTCATCGAGCATATCTTTCACAATGCAGCGCAGGCCCTCGATGCTGAACGGTTTCTCGACAAAATGACGGAACTGCCCGTTATTGGCAGACCCGCTCATGTAAAGCACAGGGACGGACGGGGAGGACCTCCTGACCCTGCAGATGATATCCTCCACTGAGCTTTCCTCCATATGGACGTCGGTGATGAGGAGGTCGAACGGTGCATGGGCAAGCGCTGCATCCAGTTCCTGCATGGTTCGAGCCTTCAGGAGGACGTATCCGACCTTGGTGAGAGCCCTGTCTATGGCCGTCAGGATAAGGGCTTCATCGTCAACGACAAGTATCTTCCGCGACATGGCCTTACTGTTCCCTTCCCCCGCCGCAGGCCGTACCCCCGGCGCCGGACCAGGCCCGCAGGTTGTCCCGGATGAAGGCCACGATCTTTTCATGTTCGGCTGCACCGCGCCCGGAGATGACCATGGGCTCCCCGAATCTGATACAGACCTTTTTGTCCCTGTTGATCGGGCCAAAGTCCTTGATGAACCGGCCAATTCCCCAGGCATCTGTCTTCAGGGCTATCGGGACCACCGGCACCCCTGCCCTGGAGGCAAGTTTTATACCGAGGGTATTAAAGTCTGCCGGATCGAACCCGGACGTTCGGGTGCTCTGGGGGAAGATGATGATGGACATGCCTGATCTGAGCTTTGCCGACCCCTTTTCAAGCACTGCCTTGAGGTCCTCCCGGGGATTGACCCTGCCGACGACCACCGGGTCCCTCGAGCGCATGATCGGCCCGAAGAACGGCATGGTGATAAGACTCTCCTTGACAATGAAGGTTGCCGATTTTACCGGCTGGATGATGCAGGGCAATACCATGGTCTCAAGCGTGCTCATATGGTTGCTGATGAAGACAGCAGGCCCGTCAAAACCCCTGAGGTTATCCATCCCGGTTATCTCGAACCGCACCCCCACATTTTCGAGGGCCTGCATCACGTCGAGACTGCTGTCAGCCCATTCCTGATGGCCATAGCGGCCTTTCAATGCCTTTCTGCCGTTCCAGTAGATGATCCAGAAGTACTGAGGATAGAAGGTGAAGAGCGGGCTCAGGAAGAGCCTTGAAAAGAACGGGCGTTCCCTCTCGGGGTCGGTACAGTAGGTATCTGCCCCGGCGATCACCATCAGGCCTGTTTCAGAGCCCAGGCCCTGATGCTGCTGACCATCGCCTCGACGGTCGCTTCTTCCGGCATGATGTCGACCCTGAGACCGGCCCTGACAACGGCCTTCTCCGTAACAGGTCCGATGACCGCTATCGCCACCTTCCTGAGGAGTTCGTCCGCGCCGTCTCCCAGGATCTCCCGGAAGTTCGTGAAGGTCGCGGCGCTGGTAAAGGTTGCCACCGTGACCCGGCCCTCCTCCAGGAACCTTCTCAGCCTCTTGCCATGGAACTCGGGCTTTATTGCCTGGTATGCGGTCGGCAGATCGATAACGCCGCCCAATTCGCGCACCTTTTCGGGGAAGAGTTCACGGGCCTTGCCGGCACGGGGAAGAAGGAACCGCATCCCCTGGAAGAGCTGCCCGGCCGGAGCGCCATTCTTCTGCTGTCCGACCTCCCGGATAAAGAGGTCGATCAGCCCTTCAGCGTTGAATTCCTCGGGCACAAGGTCCACTCTGATCCCCCGCTGCTGTATCTCGCCGGCGGTCTTTGATCCTATCGCGCATATCTTTATGCCCCCGAGGTCGCGGATATCGCGTTCTTTTTCGATAAGCCTTCTGAAAAAATATCTGACGCTGTTTGCGCTTGTAAAGATCAGCCAGTCATAGGTCTGTATGGCATCGATGGACCGGTCGAGGTCATCCCACGTCTGGGGCGGTGCGATCTCGACGGTCGGAAAAAGGAGCACCTCTGCGCCAAGGTCCTCCAGTATATCGAATCCCTCGGAGTGCTCCCGGGTGACCAGGACCCGCTGTCCGAACATCGGCTTCTTCTCATACCAGGCCAGTTCGCTCCTGAGGTTCACCACATCGCCGATGACCATGACCGCCGGCGGCTTTATCTCGTTCTCCCTGACCTCGGCAGCGATCTTTTCAAGGCTGCTCACCAGGGTCTGCTGGTCGGACCGCGTGCCCCAGCGTATGACCGCAACAGGCGTGTCCGGCCTTCTGCCATGCTCGATCAGTTTCGCCGTAAGCGTATCAATATTTTTGACGGCCATCAGGAAAACAAGCGTGCCGACCCCGGTCGCGAGCTTGGCCCAGTCGATGGCAGACTCCTCCTTCGTCGTATCCTCATAGCCGGGGATCACCGCAAAGGACGAGGAGTAGAGCCGGTGGGTAAGCGGGATCCCGGCATACGCCGGTGCTGCAACCGATGAGCTGACCCCGGGAACGACCTCAAACAGGATATCCGCCTGCGCAAGCACCTGCGCCTCTTCGCCGCCCCTGCCAAAGATAAAGGGGTCCCCCCCCTTAAGCCGGCAGACGATCTTCCCTTCCCGGGCCTTCTGAAGGATAGCGGCATTGATCTCATCCTGGGTCATGGTATGATGACCGCCGCGTTTGCCGGCATAGATAAACTCGGCATCATGCCGTATGTAATTGAGTATCTGCGCGTTGAGGTGGAAGTCGTAGATGACCACATCCGCCTTACGGAGGCATTTCAGGCCCTTGACCGTAAGGAGACCTATGTCTCCCGGCCCGGCCCCGACGAGATATACGATACCTTTATCTTTCTTTTCCATAACGAATTATAATTTTAACACAATCCCGGACATAAGATTTGTATATGGACGGATTTCTGACAGGCACCCAGCTAAAAAATCAGGTCGTTGCGATATTTGACTATTATTTTTCAAGTATGTCATACTTAACAACCGATGCGGTATGTTTTGAAGTTATTTGAGGGATTAAGGGTCCAACGGCATCACCAGTAACAAACTCTATCCTGACGAGCAGACACCCTCAGGGGCCTGCTTCTCCATTCATACCTCCGATTCCGGATGCTGGCCGTAACGGCTTCTGATATATAAGGATCATTATAAAGACATTTTCACGCAGTGATGGGAAGGGCCCGGACACCACGAGGGCTTGCAAAGAAACCTGAGCGTTGCAATCAACGCTCACCAAAAAGGAGAACACATGGCAAAGAAAATTTATGCAGGGAACCTCCCCTACACTGTCGGCGAAGATGAACTGCGCGAGGCCTTTGAGAAGCTGGGTGAAGTCTCCTCCGTCAAGATCATTACCGACCCTGCAACCGGCCGTTCAAAAGGTTTCGGTTTTGTCGAAATGGCCTCGGACGAAGACGCCGACAAGGCAATAGCGGCCCTCAACGGAACGTCACTGGGGGAGCGCAGCATAACCGTCAGTGAGGCACGGCCGCAGACCAACAAAGGCAAAATGGGCGGCGGTGGCAGACCGGGCGGCGGCGGCAGTAAAGGAAGGCCATCATCTTTTGGCGGTGGCAAGGGCAAAGGGAATGAACGGTGGAGATAAGAGTAGACGGCAATGACATTGAGAAGGCCTTAAAAGTTCTCAAGAAGAAACTCCAGAGGGACGGCCTCATGGGGGACCTTAAGAAAAGGCGCTATTACGAAAAGCCCTCGGTCAAGATGAAGACCAAACAGAGGCTGGCCGCAAAGCGCAGAGGAAAAAGCGCGCGATGGAAGCAGGAAGGCAGACAGGCCTGAGGATCTTTAATTGAGAGGGGATAACTGTGGCTAAACGTGCAGGAGCATACAAAAGCGAAAAAAGGAAGAAAGAAGTGATGCGCCAGAAGAAGCAGGAGGCCAAACGGCATCGTCGGGCCACCGGAACAGGCAGCGAGGCTGACGAGGGCATGCCTGCAGAAGGCTCCTTGGAGGCCGGGCAGGAACCCGCTTCTGAGTCAGCAGACGTACCCGCTGAAGCACAGACCGAAACAAAAGAATAAATTACTGCAACAAACCATAGAGATAAACAAGAAAGACCTGCCCCCTTCAAGGCAGGTCTTTCTTGTTTATAAAGAAAATACTCGATACATCTCTTGAAGATCGTTTAGAAGCCAGCTACAGTGAACGGTGTGACAATGGCATGTGAGCGGATTCTTTTACCGATATTCCGACAGCAAATTTCAGGATCATGAGGTAAAAGCCTCGGAGGTCGCGGCCTTTCACCGGGACCGAGAATGAGCGACATGCCGTTGTCGCGCCGTCCAGAAAAAAGCGGGATTGTATCAGGCCGCCGTATTCCCTTGACAGAGCTTACCCTAAGCTGTTACGCTTAACTATCAATAAGAACTGTATTCGGATGAAAACCGCGTCTTTGTAGCCCTCACACTGCAGCATGCTTTTCCCCCCGAACAGAAAAAAAGGAGTTTCATGGAATTTAAGAATTTTCAGTTGCACCCGTTAGTCGCGGCAGGAGTTGAGGCCGCAGGCTACACAGAACCTACACCGATCCAGGTCCAGGCCATCCCCTCTGTCCTTCAGGGCAGTGATGTCATGGGCCTGGCCCAAACCGGCACCGGCAAGACCGCTGCCTTTGCACTGCCGATCCTGCACCGGCTTATGGAGGGAGGTCGCCGGCATGTCCGCGTCCTCATCATCGCACCGACCAGAGAACTGGCCGAGCAGATCCATGAGTCGATTACCAGCCTCGGCCAGAAGACCGGCCTCCGGAGCGTTACGGTTTACGGCGGCGTCAGCATAAGGCCGCAGATCGACAAGATACGGCGGGGCGTTGAGATCGTCGTTGCGTGCCCGGGCAGACTGCTCGACCACCTGAACCAAAAGACGGTCGATCTCTCACGGCTCGAGGTGCTGGTCCTTGACGAGGCCGACCATATGTTCGACATGGGCTTTCTGCCTGACATAAAGAAGATCATCAGACAGCTTCCGGCAAAGCGCCAGACACTGTTGTTCTCTGCGACCATGCCTGACGATATCAAAAAACTTGCGCGGGAGGTCCTCCGCAACCCCGTTACGGTACAGGTGGACCAGAGTGCCCCGGCGGACACGGTGTCTCATGCCCTCTATCCGGTCACACAGCATCTGAAGACCCCGCTGCTTCTGGAACTGCTGAAGCATACCGACACCGGGTCGGTCCTGATATTTACGCGCACCAAGCACCGCGCAAAGCGTCTTGGCCAGCAACTGGAGAAGGCCGGATACAAGGCCGCATCTCTCCAGGGGAACCTTTCACAGAACAGGCGTCAGGAGGCGCTCGACGGGTTTCGCGACGGCTCATATCAGATCCTCGTGGCAACCGATATAGCGGCCCGCGGCATCGACGTCTCCAACATCTCGCACGTCATTAACTACGACATTCCCAACACGGTGGATGCCTATACGCACCGCATCGGCCGCACCGGCCGGGCGACAAAGACCGGCGATGCCTTCACCTTCATCACCAGTGAGGACGAGGATACGGTCCGCAGCATCGAGCGGGTCCTCGGGGAAAAGATCGAGCGCCGCTTCATGCCGGACTTTAATTATAAACAGGTAGCGCCGCCCCGCGATCAGGAGTTTGCCCGACCGCCGCGTGAGCCTCAGCGCCGTCGGGAGCATAAACGGCCCGAACAGGCTGGTGCGCATGCTGCAGCTGACCACAAGCAGAAGGCTGCTCAGCCTGCACGCAGGGATGGCCGGGTTGTGCAGAGTACCGGCCGTCACGGTTCGGCTGCCAGGCCTTCCGGAGCAGGACCACGCGGGAAAAGCATGCAGAGGTCAGGCACAGCCCGCTGATCAGGACAGCAGCAGCGTCATTAATAATAAACACCCTTATTCATACCACACGGTACGAATAAGGGTGTTTTAAATTAGAGTCGTCGCCCTTATTTAAAGGTCTTCAGAATATAGTCGGCGATCTCAAGGGCATCAGCATCCGGCAGGGTTGACGCGCTCCAGGAGGTCATGCCCTTTCCCGGATGCCTCATCTTCTCAACAATGTCTGTCTGGTTCATGATGCCGTGGGCCTCCCGGTCAGCTTTGCGGAGGGTCTTTGACGTGCTGATGATATTGCCCCCCTCAGGATGACAGGCGCTGCAGTGTTCCTTGAAAAGCTCCTCACCGGACCGCCCTGTTCTTGTTTCGGCAAACCCTCCGGCCGCAAGACTCCCGCATACCATCACCACAGCTGCGCTCAGTAATATCTTTTTCATCGTCACATCCTTTCTTCATAGGTAACGCTCTGATTCCCCGCGGCATACATGATCGGATCGTCTGCCACATGTATAGTATACAATGAAAAAGGTTGGATCTGAGGGTCAGACATGGTTCCTGAGCATGAGCTCTGCTGGATGCGGGGCCAGGTAATGCTGTTGCTTCAGATACGGGTCGTCATATTTCCTGACATAATGCCTGAGCAGCACCACCGGCACGATCAGGGGGATGAGCCCCTTGTGGTATTCGCCTATCACCTCAACAAGCTCCTGCCGTTCATCGGCCGAGAGCTGTTTTTTAAAATAGCCCGCAATATGCTGCAGGACATTCGTATTTTTCCTGACCGTTGCCAGAAGAGCCATCCCCTCCATCAGCATCCTGAAGTATTCAGCATGAAGGGTCTCAGACCGAAGTTTTTTTGAGTTTGCCACCAGCCGGCCCATCTCCGTATAATGCCGCGGGCTATGGGCCAGCAGGAGCAGCTTATGGGCAGCATGGAATTCCACCAGTTCCTGTATGCCGGTTTTTCCTTTTTGGAAATTCCTCCATCTCCTGAACACGAAGACCCGTTCGATAAAATTGTCCCGCAGGGCAGGATCATTCAGCCTGCCCTCATCCTCCACCGGGATGAACGGGAAACGCGCCATAAAGGCCCGGGCGAAGATACCAACCCCTGAAGAATGCGGGATCCCATCTGCATCATAGACCTTCACACTCCTCATGCCCGAACTTGGTGACCTGCTCTTGAAGATAAAACCGCAGAGGTCTTCCCGGTCGAGGCCTTTGAGCCGCTCCCGGGACCATGCCTTCAGGCGGTCGGTGTGATCGATCCCGGTCTTTCTGGTTACCAGCCGCGGCTGGTCAGGAGAGCCGGTAAGTCTCATTGCCTCCCGGGGAACCGGCAGACCGGATTCAACCTCCGGACAGACAGGCACCCAGGCAACAAACTGACCGAAGGTATCCTTCAGATAGTGGTCGAGTTTATGCCCGCCGTCATAGCGGACCTTTTCTCCCAGAAGACACGAGCTGATCCCGAGCCTTATCTTTTCCATACTGCATTATACCCAAATTCAATACAAACATCAGAAACTGCCGCCTGCCGACCTGATCGTTGGTCTATCATTTTTGCTATTGACCACACTATAGAGTCCTGATACACTAAGGAAAATTTAACATGATAAACAACCATGGCACTTTTATTGCTAAACTTACTAAGAACGCTTTTTGCGGGCTTACAGGGACGATTTCCGTCCACATAATAACTGGTTCGGGTAATAATTAATCAAATATTTCAAACCTAAAAAGGAGAAATGTATGACGAGATTACTGTGTGTTCTCATATTTGTTTTGATTCCATTTGCGGGCTTGTGCTTTTCTCAGAATATTCGCGCTACGACTGAAGACGGCCGGGTGGTTACATTAAAAAAAGACGGTACCTGGCAATTTTTAAAAAAATCTAGCTCATCGGTGCCAAATACAAGAGGCGCTTATCAGAAATCAGATAGCGCCACAGCAGTTTATAAAGCAAAAAACGATAAAATCGCGATTTGGTATGATCCATCAAAATGGCACCAGAAAAAATCCGACAATTCTTCCAAACCGCTTTTTGAACACAAAGATGGTGACGTTGATGTAATGTTTCTTGCGGAAAGATTTGCGATGGATATAGATGCGTTGAAAGAAATGGCTATCACTAATGCGCAGGCCGCTGCACCGGACACCAAAGTGACTTACGAGGAGAAACGTCTGGTTAATGGGAAAAACATTCTTTGCATGAAAATGGAAGGGACTATTCAAACCATTCACTTCATCTACTATGGCTATTACTATTCTGGCAAGGAAGGTACAGTTCAACTGCTGGCCTATACTTCGAATAATCTTTTCCCCGAATATGAAAGCGACCTGACTGAGTTTTTGAACGGCTTGGTTATCAATTGACTAAACACGAAAGAGCCTATTTTAGAAGGCTATGAGGAAGGCTATGAGGGCCGATGATGAATTAGTTGACTTGTTTGATTTCCAACCAGCAGGTCAAGCTGAGTGACCCGCTTACCTGCGCGTTATCTCTTCAGATAGGAAAAATAATCATGGGGAGAAAGAATGAGGACATACTGGTCAAAGAATTGGCCTCGCAACTTGGGTCTCAAATTTCTCGTTTTTGGACACACAAAAAACCCTCAACTTCATCCAGCTTCAAGAAGGAAATAGAAAGACGCCTTGGTTACGTCCCGATTCTCCAGCCTGAGATAGATTTGTGCATGCTTTTAAATGATGGTCGGTTAGTCGCGGTTGAAGCAAAATTATTCAAGGGAAACGCTTTAACATATCGCACACCATTTTATGAAGGTATCGGACAGGCTCTAGCGCTTCATAGATATGGTTTTGATCATGCAGCCCTCTGGTTCCTATTTGCTGAGGGTGCTGATACTGATGCTTTCAACCGCTACGGGGCTGAGGCTTGGGCCTTTGTCCGCAATGACCTTTGCCTCCCACTCGATTTCTCCTATTTCTCGGTTAAAAGCAATGGATCTGAAAATCTTTTCCAGGTTATGCAGTACACTGGGCGCCAGCGTGGGGTTAAATTTCTCCCGATAAACCACCCAGGATTCAAAATTACATGGAAGCACTCTAATCCGATAAGATATCTTGAAGTTCAGAAGGAAATGCGTGCGACAATGGAGTGGTGGCTGAATAGATAATCTGTAAAAAACAAAACGTAAAGAAGTCTAACGGGGTCAGGTCTTGTCAGGCTGTTGAAAAACTCTCCTTAAACTTAGGCGCAGGAATTGCAATGCAAATGTCAGCCAGATTATTAAGGAGGACACATTGTTAGGAGAGACACAGCGCAAGGAGCCGATGTTCTACT
>SCQH01000011.1 GCA_004321925.1 Nitrospirota bacterium
GGTCTTTCGGGTCAAGGCCTTCGATCTTGTATGCAATCACCCTGACGCCGTTAATATCCCGGGCCTTCCCGAGGATCCTGCCGGACAGCTCTGATGCCGAGCGGTCCTTAAAGGCCTCCAGGGATTTTTCGAGTGACTTCATGTCAAGGAGTACCTTCTGGAGCTTTTCAGATGGGTTATCTGATGTCTTCAGCAGTTCAGAGATCTTTCTCAGCTCACTGTCCTCATCCCTGAAGCTCAGGAAGGCAGCCCTGCCGGTGACAGCCTCAATTCTCCTTATGCCTGAGGCAACACTCCCCTCGGCAAGGATACGGAACAGGCCGATATCTCCCGTGGCATGCACGTGGGTGCCGCCGCAGAGCTCTGAGCTGGTATCAGGGATAGAGACCACCCTGACCTCATCGCCGTACTTTTCTCCAAAAAGCGCGGTCACCCCGGCTTCTATGGCTTTTGTTGTAGCCATGACCGTCGTGTTCAGTTCAAGGTTCCTGAGTATGCGGGCATTTACCTCGTCCTCTATCGCCTCAATCGTATCGCGGCCAAGGGAATCAAAGTGGGTAAAGTCAAAACGGAGCCTCCCGGGGTCTACCATCGACCCCGCCTGTTTTACGTGATCACCGAGGAAGTTCCTGAGCGTCACGTGAAGCAGATGGGTTGCCGTATGGTTCCGCATGATGGCAAGGCGTGACTGGAGGTCTACCTCTGCGATCAGAGGATCGCCGGTTCTGAGGGTTCCTTTTCTGACCATCACCTGATGAACATGATATCCCTCAACAGGTTTTCTGGTGTCGGTAACGTCGGCCCTGGCCAGATCAGAGCTGAGTTCGCCTGAGTCTCCGGACTGTCCGCCTGATTCCGCATAAAAGGGCGTCATATCAAGCAGCGCCTCACCCTGTTCGCCGGCATTCAATGCGTTGACGAGCTGCCCCTTGCTGACCAGCGCAAGGACAACAGCCTCAGAACGCATCGTGTCGTATCCGGAAAACTTCGTAGCAGGGAATTTTTGCATCAGTTCGCGGTAGACCGAAGCGACCGCAGTATCCTCAGTGGTCCAGGAGGCCCTGGCCTTTATCTTTTGCGCCTCCATCTCGCGGTGGAAGCCCGGCTCGTCAATGCTCATGCCGTTTTCATGGGCAACATCACGCGCGATGTCAAGAGGGAACCCATAGGTATCATACAGCTTGAAGAGCTCCACTCCGGGAAGGACAGTGTCCCCGGAGGACCTGATCGTCCTGATAACGCCGTTGAGCAGGACGAGACCCTGCTCGAGCGTCCGGTTGAAGCGCTCTTCCTCCATTCTGAGCATTTTTTCGACCCGTGCCCGCTCATCGGCAAGTTCCGGGTAAGCGCCTCCCATGGCGTCAGCCACTGACCCGCAGAGCCGGTAGAGTACCGGTTCATCGATATCAAGGGATTTGGCATAGCGCGCCGCACGCCTGATGATCCTTCTCAGAACATATCCCCGTCCCTCGTTGGACGGGGTTAGACCTTCAGAAAGCAGAAAGGTTATCGACCGAATATGGTCCGCAATGACCCGTATCGCCGTGTCGGTCTGCCTGTCAGCATGGTAGGCCTTTTTCGAGTAATGGCAAATGGCTGCGATAATGGGCGAGAAGATGTCCGTATCGAAATTATTGTGCAGGCCCTGGAGCACCGAGGCCAGCCGCTCAAGGCCCATACCGGTGTCGATGCTTGGCTTCGGCAGCGGGGTGAGCGTTCCTGATTTGTCACGGTCATACTGCATGAAGACCAGGTTCCATATCTCCAGAAAACGGTCGCAGTCACAGCCGACAGCACAATCAGGCCTGCCGCAGCCGATCTCCGCACCCTGGTCGATAAGGATCTCCGAGCAGGGCCCGCAGGGTCCGGTATCTCCCATCTGCCAGAAGTTGTCCTTTGCCCCCAGCCGCACGATTCGGCCGGCCGGAATACCGGTCAGTTTTGCCCATAGCTCCGCCGCCTCGTCGTCCTCTTCATACACCGTTGCCCAGAGACGCTCTTTGGGCAGCTTATAGACCTCTGTCAGCAGTTCCCAGGCATAGACGATCGCCTCGCTCTTAAAATAGTCACCGAACGAAAAATTACCGAGCATCTCGAAGAACGTATGATGCCGGGCCGTATGACCGACGTTTTCAAGGTCGTTATGCTTGCCGCCCGCCCGCATGCATTTCTGGCTGGAGACCGCGCGGTTGTATGGTCTTGCTTCCTGGCCCAGAAATACGGACTTGAACTGGACCATCCCTGCGTTCGTGAAAAGAAGCGACGGGTCGTTGCCGGGGATAAGGGATGAGCTTGCCACGACCTCATGCCCCTTTGACCTGAAATAATCCAGAAAGGTGCGCCTGATCTCTTTACTGGTCATCGCCTCATATCCTCATTAGTATGCAGATAATATGTCATGAACCTCATAATGCCTCCTCATCGATATCCTGGGACCTCATCGCCTTTTTTATTGTCTCGGGAGAATATCCCCTGCGCGCCAGAAAATTCCAGAGCCTTCTCCTGTCCTGCACTGTCTGAGATTTTCCGGCAGTGCCTTTTTTCCTGGCCACTAATTTATACACCTTCTCAAGCTCAACGGTCTCGTCATAGTCCAGAGCTGCTTCTATCACCTCTTTGCTCAGTCCCCGTTGGGCCAGAAAAAGCTTTGCGCCGCCGTACCCGTAGAGTTTATTCTCATAGGCCTGTCTTTTAAGGCTCTCGGCGAGCAGGGCATCATCGACGAACCCTGCCCTCTTGAGATACTCCAGTGTAGATACGATGACGTCCGGGCCAAAGCCCCTGGTTCGCAGTTTCTCAGTCAGTTCCCGTTCACTCCTGCCGCGGTATGACAGAAGTCTCAGGGCATACTTTTTGGCATCAGCTTCCGAAACGGTCAATCTTCAGGTTATCCTTCTGCTGGGGCTCCTCGTAGGTAAGGTCGCTGGTCGACTGAATGCCCTTTACCTTGAGCGCAAAGTCATCCGGATTGGTCGCCCGCCTGAGCGCCTCTTCATAGGTGATAAAACCTGATTTGAAAAGGTTGAAGAGCGACTGGTCAAAGGTCTGCATCCCGTAATGGATGGCACCCTGGGCTATGACATCGTTGATCATCTTTGTTTTATCAGGGTCGACGATGCAGTCCTTTATGGTAGCCGTCGCGATCATGATCTCGACCGCCGGCACCCTTCCCTTGCCGTCAGCCCTCGGCACCAGCCGCATGGATATGATGCTCCGTATGACCGAGGCGAGCTGCATCCGCACCTGCTTGTGCTGATAGGGCGGAAAGACGGAGATGATCCGGTTGATCGTCTCTGATGCATCGATGGTATGGAGCGTGCTGAGGACGAGATGCCCCGTTTCTGCCGCCGTCAGGCCGGTCTGTATGGTCTCGAAATCTCTCATCTCGCCGACGAGTATGACGTCGGGGTCCTGCCTCAGCGCGGCCCTCAGGGCCTTGCTGAAGGACTCCGTGTCATTTCCTATCTCCCGCTGGTTGACGATCGAGCTTTTGTCCCGGTGAAGATATTCGATAGGGTCTTCGATGGTCATGATATGTTCGGTCTTGCTTGTATTGATATTGTCTATCATCGCCGCAAGGGTCGTCGACTTACCGCTGCCGGTAGTGCCGGTCACGAGGATAAGGCCCCGGGCCTCAAGGGATATCTTCTTGATGATCTCGGGAAGGAACAGCTCCTCGATGGTGGGGATACGCATGGAGATGACCCTGAAGACAAGGCCTATCG
Organism: Nitrospirota bacterium; assembly: GCA_004321925.1. Taxonomy (GTDB): domain Bacteria; phylum Nitrospirota; class Thermodesulfovibrionia; order Thermodesulfovibrionales; family UBA6898; genus PALSA-1316. Next base: position 3,726 of record SCQH01000011.1, read on the forward strand.
TGCCCCGCTGTATGAAGATGTTGCACCTGAAACGGCCAAGTCCCGGAACGCTGTAGGCCAGGTCGATATCGTTTCTCTTTTTGAAGGTCTCTCTCTGGGCCGGACTCATGACGGAAAAAGCAATCTTCAGCGTGTCTTCCTGACTCAGCCTTTTGGCGGTCGAAAGTGCGGTAAGCTCTCCGTCGATCCTGAGGATGGGATATGACCCGACCTTTACATGGACGTCGGACGCCCCCATCGAATGCGCTGTCTTCAGAAGTTCATTGATGTCCATACCCTCTCCCGTTACTGTTTTTTCACCGCGACGGCTTCGATGATCTTCGCCTCGATCTCCCGTGCTGTCTCAGGGTTCGCCTTAAGGAACTCCCGCGAATTGTCCCTGCCCTGGCCGATCCTGTTCCCGGCGTAGCTGTACCATGAGCCCGATTTCTCGATGATGTTCTTTTCAACCCCAAGGTCAACGATCTCCCCGGTCTTTGATATGCCCTCATTAAAGTAGATATCAAACTCAGCCTGTTTGAACGGCGGGGCCATTTTGTTCTTCACCACCTTGACCCGCACCCTGCCGCCGATGATCTCCTGGTTGTCCTTGATGTTCTCTATCCTGCGGATGTCCAGCCGCATCGAGGAATAGAATTTCAGGGCGTTGCCGCCGGTCGTTGTCTCGGGGCTTCCGAACATCACCCCGATCTTCATCCTGATCTGGTTGATGAAAAGGACCGTCGTGTTTGACTTCGAAATGGCCGACGTGAGCTTTCTGAGGGCCTGGCTCATCAGCCGCGCCTGGAGGCCGGGAAGCGAGTCACCCATATCCCCCTCTATCTCAGCCTTGGGTACGAGGGCAGCCACTGAATCGATGACGACGATATCAAGGGCGCCGCTGCGGACCAGATATTCGGTCACCTCAAGGGCCTGCTCTCCGGTATCTGGCTGGGCCACGAGCAGATCGTCAATATTGACCCCGAGCCTCTTGGCATAAGCGATATCAAGGGCATGCTCGGCGTCGATAAAAGCTGCTGCGCCGCCGGCGGCCTGGGCCTGGGCAACGGCATTGAGGGCAAGCGTGGTCTTGCCTGATGATTCCGGTCCGTAGACCTCCACGACCCTGCCCTTCGGCAGGCCGCCTATGCCGGTCGCAATGTCGAGCGTCAGCGACCCCGTCGGGATAGACTGAACACCCTCAAGGATGCTGCCCTCACCGAGCCGCATGATCGCTCCCTTGCCGAAGTTCTTCTCTATCTGGGAGATCGCCATCTCCAGGGCCTTGATCTTCTCCTTGTTCACCTCTTTACCCGACATCATCCCTCCTGAGAAATTGGATTTCGGCAAGCCGTTCATATTCCGGACCTGCCGGTTTCAGTTCACTCTTCATTAACGCGACACCCCTGACCTCAACGTCGCCAAAGGCCTTCGGTTCCATTTCATGCAATGCCGTAATAAGCCCTGTCAGCCCCCGGCTCGACCGCACCCTGCCAATGGTCAGGTGCGGTGAGAACCGTCTCTCCTCGGCCTTGAAGCCGTATCGGGACATCACTTCATCGATCTCTTTGTGGACAGCTGCAAGCTGTCCTGACGCATCCATCCCGATCCAGACCACCCTCGGATGCCTGCCGGGAGGAAACGATCCAACCCCTGATATTCTAATATAAAAAGGGGCATAATGTGACAATTTTTTCTGCAGTGCACCGATGATCTCATTGATCGACGCTTCGGGAGTGCTGCCGAGGAACTTCAGGGTGATATGGAGGTTCTCCTTCTTCACCCATTTCATGTCAGCACCGGTCTGACTGAGCAGATCGATGACCGCCCCGATACGGGAGGTGAGGTCTCCGGGGAGCTCCACAGCAATAAAACACCTCAGGTCCATTTTATCAGCATGCTGCTCAGGAAGTTGAGGGCCTCGAGACAGGCCAGCCGCCTGACCTCCTCCCTGCCGCCCTGCAGGTGCAGAACAAGGGTCTCGGCAGAGCCTTCTTTTTCTGCAGCAATATAGACCAGCCCCGCTGGCTTGTCGTCAACCGTATCAGGGCCGGCAACACCCGTGATCGAGAGCGCCACATCAGCGCCGCTCATCTTCCTGACCCCCCGGGCCATGGCGAGGGCCGTCTCGCTGCTTACGGTCCCGAACTCTTCCAGCGCTTTCCTGCTGATCCCGAGCAATCTTTCTTTTGCCTCAGGCGAATAGGCCACAACTCCTGCGTGGAAGAACCGTGAGGCGCCCGGCAGGGAGGTCAGCGCGCTGCAGGTCAACCCTCCGGTGCATGATTCAGCAACAGCGAGCGTGAGACCCCGTGAAGAGAGGGTGCCGGATACGTCTTTGACCACCCTCAGGAGATCGTCTTCCATATCTGCAGGACCCCGTTTGCCATGACGCCGGCAGCGATGTCGTCAGCCATGACCCCGACCCCACCCTTCAGGGATGATTCAAGGGAACGTATGGGAAACGGTTTCAGGATATCGAAAAACCTGAACAGAATGAAGGCGGAAGCCAGATAGGCAGTGGTGTGGGGGAGAAATAACGTCGACACCATCATGCCGGCGACCTCATCGATGATGATATGTCCGCTGTCCGTCTCTCCGGTCACCCTTTCAGCAGCAGCAGAGGCAACTGCGCCGAAGACCATGAGCGCGAGGACCACCAAGAGAAGCAGTACTGTATCTTGCGGCAGGAGCAGGACAAGGAGAACTCCGGCCGCACTGCCCCAGGTGCCGGGAGCAGCAGGGAAATACCCGAGGGGGCCGAGGGTCGCTGCATGCTTGAGGATGCGGTCAGTCTTCGACAAGTGTATAGCTGAAGGTTATTTTAGCCGTGCCTTCAAGGGTCGCCTTTACCGAGCAGTACTTATCCATCGACAGGTCAACCGCCCGTTTGACCGCCTCTTCAGACAACCCTTTCCCCTTGACGATAAATTCGATATGGATATCGGTAAATTTCTGGGGATAGTCCTCGGCCTTCTTCCCCTCTACGTTCACCTCGAGACCGGTGAGCTTCTGGTGTTTCTTCTTCAGGACTGAAACAATGTCCATGCCCGAGCAGCCTCCGACGCCGACCAGCAGAAGTTCCGTAGGCCGCACTCCGGTATCAGAGCCTCCGAATTCAGTATCGCTATCCATGACAATGGCATGACCAGAACCTGTCTCACCCACAAACTGCATCCCGTCTGTATATTTTATCTTTGCACTCGGCATAACAGACACCTCCCTCGTTAATGAATCAATTAAATATACCACAAATGGAAAGGTCGTGAGAGCGAAATCAGGCAGGTATTATGAGGGGTAGTAGAGAGAGAAAATGGGGAGAACCGGCTAATGACGCCTCAGTCTTCCGAACCAGCCCGTTCAGTGTCCGTGGAGGTCCTGGCCAACTCGACCTTTATCTTCAATACGCGGCGCCCCTTCATAAGCACTATGGTAAAGGTATGGGATTCAGTGCTGATAATATCGCCGACTGAAGGCAGGCGCTGAAGGCGGGATATGAGGAACCCGCCCAGCGTATCATATTCATTCGATTCCGGTATCTCGAAATTATAGTCCTCATTGAGGTCCCTGATAGCCAGAGAAGCATCCACCAGCATGGCCCCGTCACGGAGAGCCTGCACCGGGGTCTCCGTATCATACTCGTCCCGTATCTCCCCGACGATCTCCTCGATAAGGTCCTCTATGGTGACAAGGCCTGCCACTGCGCCGTACTCGTCGATAACGATCGCCATGTGCTGCCTCGTCTTCTGCATCTCTCTGAGGAGGGCGCTTATCTTCATGGTCTCAGGGACGAATATGGCCGGATGCAGAAGGCGCGGGAGTATGATCTGGCGTGCATGGGCAAGTTCATTGAAAACATCCTTATTGTAGAGGATCCCCTTGATGTCTGACCGGTCCCGGTCAAAGACCGGATACCGGGAGAAATTTTCCTCGGATATCGTCCGGACAACGGCCCCGGGATCCTCTTTGATGCTAAAGGTGACCATGGACGTTGCCGGCACCATAACGCCCTGGACCGAGATGTCCGTAAATTTAAACACACTATGGATCAGCTCATGCTCGGTCGATTCAAAGATCCCCTTTTCCCTGCCCTCCTCCATCAGCAGTTTGATCTCCTCCTCGCTGATGAACGACCGCTCCGAGTACGCCTTTGCGCCAAAAGGTCTGAGCGCAAAGTTGGTACTTGCGGTCAGGACAGTCACAAAAATAGAGGATATGTACGATAAAAAGGTGATAGGTCCCGCTATGAACATTCCGACCTTTTCAGGGTTCCTGAGCGCTATGGATTTCGGCACGAGTTCACCGAGAATGAGTGAAAAATAGGAGATGACGACAACCACTATTCCCAATGAGATCGGAGATGACCATTTCGACAAAAAGGGAATGGGGATCCCGGCGATGAGTGGCTCCAGGGTCTTGACAGAAGCAGCACCGCCGATCGCAGAGGTAAGCGCACTTAAAAAGGTGACCCCGACCTGGACGGTTGCCAGAAATCTGTCAGGCTCGGACTGCAGGTTGAGGAGCTTGACCGCACTGAGGCTTCCCTTTTCCGCATACTGTTTAATGAGCGATTTCCTCGATGTAACGACAGCAATCTCGGATGCCGCAAAAAAACCGCTCAGGAGCAGCAGAAAAAATATAAAAGTGATTTCGAGTATCATTTATACAATTTCAATTATACACGATAATGAGCAATCAATTATGCCGGGACGCCCCCCAGGTCCCCAAGGGCATACTGGGTCAGCGAAACAGCAGCTATGGCAGCGGTCTCCGCGCGCAAGATACGTCTCCCGAGCGTTGCAACACGAAACCCGTTGTCAACGGTCTGGCCGACCTCGCGGTCACTCAGACCGCCCTCAGGGCCGGTCAGGATGTCTATGTCCCTGACGCCCCGGAAGGTATCGAAGAGTGACGGAAGGTAATCACCCCCCTGTTCCCAAAAGACCACTCCCTTGCGTTGAACGTTCTTCTCATCAGAATACATTTTGTCGAGGGGAATGGCATCATGGATGACCGGGATCTCTGACCTTCCGGACTGCCTGGAGGCCTCCTCTGCTATCTTCATCCAGCGCTGGAGCTTTCGTGTCTCCCTGACCTGGCTCCTTTCGGTAATGACCGGGACGATCTCACGGACGCCCAGTTCAACCGTTTTTTGTATGACCAGATCCATTTTATCGCCTTTGAGCAGGCCCTGAAACAGCCTGATATTCAGGAAGGATTCGGTATGACAGGCAGTCTCGTCGATGATCACCGCCCTGACCTCTCTTTTATCAGCGCTCAGTATCCTGGCCCGGTATGACCTGCCTGTTCCGTCCTGGATATCAAGAAGATCTCCGGGAACACACCTCATGACAACAGAGATATAGGCGGCTTTTTCGCTGCTGATCGAAATAACGTCGTCCTGTATGAAGGGGGTGGCTAAAAAGATGCGGGGCATGAAGGATCAGTGCTCTGCGCCGGTAAAGAGGACCTTCAATTTCTCTTTGAATCCCTTTGCAACCTCTTCCCCGCTGATCGAGGCAAATTCCTCAAGAAGTTCCTTCTGGCGGGGGGTGAGCTTTTTGGGGACATCGATATAGATCTGGACATGCTGATTTCCCCGGGTCGAACTGCCGATGCGCGGGACCCCCTTGCCCTTAAGGTAAAAAACCTTGCCCGAAGGAGTTGCCGGAGGTATCTTCAGCCTGGCTGTCCCGTCGAGCGTCGGCACCTCTATCTCTGAGCCCAGGGCAGCCTGTGCGAACGTTATCGGCACTTCGCAGTATATTTCCGTTCCTTCCCTCTTGAAAAACGGGTGCTCCTCAACATGAAGGACGATATAGAGGTCACCGCGCGGTCCGCCGTAGATACCGGGGTCGCCCTCCCCATTGACCTTAAGGCGTGATCCAGTATCGACACCCGGAGGGAATTTGACCGTTATGCTTTTCTGCTTCTTCGTGCTCCCCCTGCCGCTGCACGTTTTACAGGGATTTGTAATGATCCTGCCGTTGCCGTTACACTTGCCGCAGGTCTTTGAAACACTGAGAAAGCCCTGTTGAAATCTTGTCTGGCCCGTACCGTTGCAGGCATTGCAGGTCACCGGGTCTGAACCAGGCTCAGACCCGGTGCCGCGGCATTCCGTGCAGGTGTCCCAGCGTGGAAAGTCGACCGTCTTCTCGGTGCCAAAGACAGCCTCCACGATGTTGACGGACATATCGTAGCGGAGGTCGTTGCCTTTCGTGGGACGCGCCCTGCGCTGACCGCCAAAGGCCCCAAAAAAATCACCGAAGATATCTTCAAAGACATCTCCAAAACCGGCGGCTGAACCGAAAGGCCCATACCCACCTCCGCCAGCGCCCTCCGCAGTGCCATACCGGTCATAATGGGCCCTTTTTGCGGGATCGCTCAGACAGGAGTAGGCCTCGTTGATCTCCTTGAACTTTTCCTCCGAGGCCTTTTCCCCGGCGTTCCTGTCAGGATGATATTTTAAGGCCAGCTGCCTGAAGGCCTTCTTGAGATCGACATCAGTTGCATCCCTTGAAACGCCGAGAGTCTCGTAATAGTCTTTCACGCCGGTTATTTCTTGTCCTTATCAACATCCTCAAACTCTGCTTCAACGACTTCTTCATCCCCGCCTTTTGCCGAGGATGCCCCTGCGCCTGGCTGGGCACCTCCATCCTGCGGCTGCGCACCGGCTGACTTATAGAGATGCTCTGCCAGTTTGTGCGAAACGCTGGTGAGTTTGTCCGTAGCCATCTTTATCTCCTGGGCATCAGAGCTTGAGTCCTTGATCTTCTTACAATGCTCCAGGGCCTCTTCGATGTCCCTCTTTTCTTCAGGGGAGAGCTTATCAGCGTAATCAGCCATCGATTTTTCAACACTGTACACCAGGGTATCAGCAGTATTCCTGGCCTCTGCAAGCTGTTTTTTCTTGTGGTCTTCTTCCCCGTGGGCATCGGCATCGCGCACCATCTTCTTGATCTCTTCTTCACTGAGACCGCTTGATGCGGTGATGCGGATGGACTGCTCCTTGTTCGTGCCGAGGTCCTTGGCAGAGACATGCAATATGCCATTAGCATCAATGTCGAAGCTGACCTCGATCTGAGGGATCCCTCTGGGTGCCGGGGGAATCCCTATCAGCTCAAAATTACCGAGCAGCTTGTTGTCCGAAGCCATCTCTCGCTCACCCTGACAGATCTTGATCGTTACGGCAGGCTGATTGTCAGTGGCCGTTGAAAAGGTCTGGCTCTTTTTTGTCGGTATGGTCGTATTTCTCTCGATTATTTTCGTAAAAATGCCGCCGAGGGTCTCGATGCCCAGAGACAGCGGGGTGACATCGAGGAGCAGCACCTCTTTTACATCGCCCTTCAGTACCGCTGCCTGTATGGCTGCACCCACCGCAACGACCTCATCCGGATTGACGGTCCGGTTGGGCTCCTTGCCGAAATAACCCTGGACGGTCTGCTGGACCTTCGGCATCCTTGTCTGGCCGCCGACGAGCAGGACCTCATCGATGTTCGACGGTGCAAGGTTCGCATCCTTGAGGGCATTCTTGCACGGCCCGATGGTGTTTTCGACAAGGTCGTTGACAAGCTGCTCGAACTTTGACCGGCTGATCTTCATCAGCAGATGCTTCGGCCCGGTAGCGTCAGCAGTGACGAACGGCAGGTTGATCTCAGTCTCTGTTGCCGTTGACAGCTCTATCTTCGCCCTCTCAGCCGCCTCCTTGAGGCGCTGCAGGGCCATCTTGTCCTTCTTGAGGTCGATCCCCTGGTCCTTCATGAACTCATCAACCATCCAGTCGATGATCTTCAGGTCAAAGTCATCGCCTCCGAGGAACGTGTCCCCGTTGGTCGATTTGACCTCGATGACACCCTCACCGATCTCGAGGATCGATATGTCGAAGGTCCCGCCGCCAAGGTCATACACGGCAACCTTCTCCTCTTTCTTCTTGTCCATACCATATGCAAGGGCCGCAGCAGTCGGCTCATTGATGATCCGCAGGACATTCAGTCCGGCGATCCTGCCGGCGTCCTTCGTGGCCTGCCGCTGGCTGTCATCAAAATAGGCAGGGACGGTGATGACCGCTTCGGTCACCTTCTCGCCCAGGTAATCTTCAGCTGACTGCTTGAGCTTCTGGAGTATCATCGCCGAGACTTCGGGAGGCGAATATTTTTTCCCCGAAATCTCCACGTGGGCATCGCCGTTGGACGCGCTGACGATCTTGTACGGCAGCCTCTTTTTTGCATGCTCGACCTCTGCTGATTCGAACTTTCTGCCCATCAGCCTTTTTATCGAAAATATCGTATTTTCGGGATTCGTGATCGCCTGCCTCTTGGCGATCTGTCCGACGAGCCTTTCACCCTTTTCGGTCACCGCAACCACAGACGGGGTGGTCCTGCTGCCTTCCTGGTTAGGGATGACCACAGCCTCGCCGCCCTGAACAACGGCAACACATGAATTTGTGGTCCCCAGGTCAATACCAATTGCTTTTCCCATGATTAATCCTCCTCTATCGGTCTGTTAATTTTTATTTCAACGTCATCCTGCGTATCGGGAGCCTCTGCCCCGGAAACACCGGTACTTTTCTGCTGTCTTACGGAGACCGTGACCAGCGAAGGCCTCAGCACCTTGTCACGGTAAAGATACCCCGAGCGCAGTTCGTCCGCGACCATCTGCTCGTCAAGGTCATCGCGCTCAACCTGGGCCATGGCATGATGGACAGAGGGATCAAATGCCTTTTTGACGGCATCGATCTTGGTGACACCAAACTTCTCGAGCGTCCGGAGAAGCTCTTTCAGCGTCATCTCGACCCCCTGCGCAAGCCCTTCATTGGTAGCGTCGGCCGAATGCCTCAGTGCAAGCTCAAGATTGTCAAGGACAGGGAGCAGTTCGTAGAGCAGGGTCTCGTTGCCGTACCTCACCAGATCCTCCTTGTCCTTGTTGACCCTCTTACGATAATTTTCAAAATCAGCGTACAGCCTCAGGTATTTATTGTTCAGCTCCTGGACGTCGGAAGAGGCAGGGGCGTCCGCATCGTTGACCCGTGCCGTCACTTCCTGAACTGCCTCGTCCAGGTTCTCATCTTCATTGAGTTCGTATCCGTTCGTTGTATCGTCAGCCATTTATTACCATTCCTCCTATTTATACGACAGCATGGCCGTAATAAACTTAGCGGTCACATCAACAATGGATATAGCATTCGCATAGTTCATCCTTGTCGGGCCGATGATGCCGACAGCCCCGATCGGCCTGTTCCCTTCTTTGTAGGTAGCCGCAACCAGGCTGAACTTTTTCATCTCATCGAGCGGGTTTTCAGAACCGATGAATATCTGGGTCCCCTCGGTATCAGAGATCTTGTCCAGGAGCTTCACCATGATATGCTTATCCTCTATGGTTGCCATGAGCTCCTTGATCCTTGAGATATCGCAAAAATCGGGAAGGGTCAGCATCTCGGACATGCCTGATATGTATACGTTGCCCGGCGCCGCTGCAAAG
>SCQH01000070.1 GCA_004321925.1 Nitrospirota bacterium
GCCAGGATGGCCTCTGAGCAGTCAATGCCGATGGCATCCTCAATTTGCTCCTTAGCCTTGGCCGGTTCTGCGCTCGGCAGATCTATCTTGTTGATCACCGGGATTATCTCAAGGTCATTATCAACAGCAAGATAGGCATTGGCGAGGGTCTGTGCCTCGACCCCCTGCGTGGCATCGACCACGAGGAGCGCGCCCTCGCACGAGGCAAGGCTCCGGGAGACCTCATAGGAAAAATCGACATGCCCCGGGGTGTCGATAAGATTAAGAATATAGTCCAGACCGTCATCCGCCTTATACAGCAGCCTGACGGCATGGGCCTTGATCGTGATGCCCCGCTCTTTTTCGAGGTCCATGGAATCCAGCACCTGGGCCGTCATCTCGCGGGCGCTCAGAGCCCCGGTATATTCCAGGAGCCTGTCAGCAAGGGTTGATTTGCCGTGGTCTATATGGGCGATGATAGAAAAATTGCGGATATTCTTGGACATTGTCTATCGTTTGGGGTCAGCCTTTGCATTGTTCATAAAAACAAGACATGCAGCCCCGACTATACCTGCTTCGTCACCCAGAGAGGAAGGAATGATCTTCACTGAGTCTGCCAGGTCCTTGAAGGCCCTCCGTGAGGCCTCCTTGATGGCCTCCTGGACATAGATGTTCCAGGCCCCGATGAGCCCGCCTGTCAGGATGATCGCCTCAGGACTCAGGATATTGATAAGATTTGCAAGCCCGACGCCAAGGGCCTTGCCCGCATCACGCAGGATCTCCCGTGAAAGGGTGTCCCCGTCAAGGGCGGCCTTGTAAATATCCTCGGGGGTCAGCTTGTAGATGCTCCCCTTGCAGCATTCCTTCAAAAGGCTCTCCTGCCCCTTCTCCAGCATCGACACGGCCCGGGAGATCATGGCGCGCGCAGAGGCATAGTTCTCAAGGCAGCCGATATTGCCGCACTGACATTTTTCCGCATCAAAGGCAATGCTCATATGCCCCACTTCTGCAGATACGTCCAGAAGTTCCCCCTTGTGGATGATACCGCCGCCGATCCCGGTACCGAGGGTCAGCAGCACAAAGTTTTCAAAGCCCCTGCCTGCCCCGCTCTTCTTCTCGCCGAGCGCTGCAACGTTTGCATCGTTCTCGATGAAGACCGGCACCTGGAATCTCTTGTTCAGATCGCTCACCAGGTCGATGCCTTCAATGGCCCTCAGGTTCGGTGATGCAAAGACCCTGCCTCTTGCCCTGTCGATAAGGCCTGCAACGCCAAGACCTATGCCGGCGATCTCGCCCTGGGCCAGTTCAGCAATAGACGCGGTCAGCGTTTCAAAGACATTATCCGCTGACGTTTTTTTTATCTTCCTGACGATCTCACCTTCTTCAGAAACAAGGGCAACCCGCAGGTTGGTCCCTCCGAGATCAACGCCTATGCTCAATTTTTTGTTCATTGTATTCACGTTTTGAGATACTCCCTCGAGGATAAATTAGAATGTATAATGTATCATAACCGGCCCCGGGGAGTAAAGAAACCGGGAGCTGCCCGGCAAAATCCCTCTGAATTATCTTGACGTTTCATAACTATTAACAATAGAATATACGCAATGAAGCAGAACAAGACACTTTTCGAGCTGCAGTCCGAAGTTTGCAAGACCCTCTCAAGTCCCAAAAGGCTCGAGATCATCAATGCCCTGAAGGACGGTGAAAAGACCGTCGGAGAACTGGTTGACATTCTGGGCGTCCCCAAGGCCAATGTTTCACAGCACCTTGCGGTCATGCGTCACAAGGGGATCCTGAATTCGCGCAGGGATGGGGTCAATATCTATTATCGCATCGCCAACCAGAAGGTCGTCCAGGCCTGCGGACTGATGCGCGAGGTGCTCACCGAACAGATGCATGAAAAATCAAGGCTCATTGATATTGCTACCAGAGATTAGCCGGGCGCCTCTCCCTTGAAAGCAGGCCGCTTCATACCCCGTATCATCGAAGTGCTGCCCCGCGGCCCTGCCCGCTGAATAACTCTGAAATGGTCCCTGTCATCCCGAGAGGCTTCACTTTTCCCCCGCCACTTTATATACTATCTGTGAGAGTATATAAAACCATGCACACACATCATATGATGCACCTGAGTAAGGTCAATGCTCGTTGGGTATAACACCAACGTCCCGTTCAAGGGCACCCTGTACCACGTACAGACAGAGGACAGCGGACTGAAGAATCCTGTCATTACGACCCTCCTGTATGACAAGGGCACCATACTCTCATCTAAAAAGGTCAGCTATGCTCATATTGCCAACAGCCCTGACTACAAGGAAAAGGTGCGGGAGCTCATGAAAGAGCAGCACAAGAGCATGATGAAAGAGCTTATCAGCGGAAAACATACAGGCGGGGCTGCAGAAAAGCCGCTCGAAGAGCCTCCCGCAGAGCAGAAGGCAGAGACAAAAAAGGAAAAACCAGCACCGGAAGCAGCCCCTGAGACGACCCCGCAGCCACCCAAAAGCCTTGACGATATCCTCCTTGATTTCATTATCAGCAAAGGGGAATGACCGTGGACTCTTCTATCATGATAAGCTTCAGCACGGCATCGAAAGAGTATGACAATCAGACGGCACTCAGGGATATTACTTTCATGGTTGAAAAAGGCGAGATGGTCTTCATTACGGGTCCAAGCGGTTCCGGCAAGACAACGCTCCTCAAGCTGATCTATTCGGCGGAGCGGCCGGACAGCGGGCATATTTCGGTTGCAGGCTGGGATATCAACAACCTGAAGGAATCGACCATCCCGCTGCTCAGGCGGCATATCGGGGTCGTATTCCAGGATTTCAGGCTCCTCGCCAACCGTAATATTTTCGACAACGTTGCCATGGCACTGCGGATCCGGGGCGCTGCGGAGCGGGAGATCAAGACAAAGGTTTACGAATCACTAAAATCCGTGGGCCTCCGGCACAAGTCCGACAGTTATCCCCGGAACCTCTCCGGGGGGGAGCAGCAGCGGGTGGTGATCGCACGGGCAACCGTTGCCGAGCCGAACCTGCTCCTTGCTGATGAACCTACCGGCAACCTTGACGCTGATACGGCCGAAGGCGTCATGAGGATATTCAAGAACATCAACGCAAAGGGAACCACCATCATGATCGCGACGCACAACAAGGAGCTCTACCGGAACACCGGCAAAAAGGTCATCCGGCTTGACTCCGGGAACCTGGTGGACGTGGGGAAAGGATAAGGATGGCCCCGTACGCGTTCAGGCTGGCACTGCAGAGCCTCATCAGGGAAAAGTGGATCAACCTGCTCTCCATACTCACGATCGCCTCGGGGCTGCTTGTCATCAGCGTAACGCTTTTTGCCGCGTACAATATCGACGCGGCAACCAGAAGACTGCCCGAAAAGTTCTCCATGATCCTCTACCTTGAGGACAACACGCCGCAAGACAGGCTTGAGAGCATCATGACGGCCCTGAGGAAGAAACGTGCCGTCTCCTCCGTCAGGTTCATATCAAAGGACGAGGCGATAAAGGAGCTCAGGGGCCTGCTGAAGAACTCAAACTATGTCTTTGAAGGGCTGGACGAGAACCCGCTTCCCGACTCGATCGAGGTCAAGCTCAAAAAAGAGGCGGTCACTGCCGAGGCGGTCAAAAAGATCTCTGAAGAGGCGCAGACGATAAAGGGTATCAAGGAGGTTGACTACGGGGAAAAGTTTCTTGCGGCGATCCATTCCGTGCGGTCAGGGGTAACGACGATCGGCATCGTGCTGATCGCGATCATCTCCGCGGGGATCATCTTCGTCTGCTACAGCACCGTCAAGATCCTCTTTTACCGCAGGAGCGACGAGATAGAGACCTTCAAGCTGCTTGGGGCGACAAAAACATTCATACGCCTGCCCTTCCTCATTGAGGGAGGGATCATCGGGGCAAGCGGAGGCCTGGCAACCCTTTTGGGAGTCATGATGTTTTATTATATTGTCATTGCCCGGTTAAGCGCAGCGATCCCTCTTTTGTCAACCCTCCTCTTCCCCCGAACGGTCTTTCTTTCCCTGCCGCTGATCGGCCTGTTCCTCGGCATCACCGGCGCTGCTATAGCGATAGGAAGGCTCAGATACTGATGGGTGCTGTTCTGCCCCTTCTCGTTCTCCTGCTCCTGCCCATTTACTCCTCAGGTGCAGCTCCCGAGGAAGAGTATAAGAAGATCCAGGAGCGGATGGACGAACAGAAAAAAAAACTCTCTGAAGTGCAGGAGCGGGAACACTCGATCCTGACCGAGATACAGGACGTCAGCATGAGGCTCGGAACGATCGAAGCAGAACTCACCAGATACCGCAAAGACCTCCGCAGGACCGAGAATGAAATTGCCCGGACCACCGCAGAAGCAGATAAGACAAAGATCAGCCTCGGACGACAAAAAGCCTGGCTCAAGAGAAAGCTCAAGACGATACACCGGTTCGGCTACTCAGGCGATACGGTAACGCTCCTTATGGGTTCAACGGATATATCGCAGACCCTGCGGACAGTGAAATACATGGAAAGCATAACCCGGTATGAGCACGGACTTCTCACCGACTACAAAAGCAACCTCGAAAAACTCAATACCCGGTACGCCGCTCTGCAGGCGCTCCGGGCAGAGCAGGCCACAGCCACCGAAAAGGTCAGATCAAAGGAGAGCGAACTGGCGACCCAGAGGAGATCAAAGGAAGCGATCCTGAACTCTGTCAGACATGAGAAGGCAACGCGCCAGAAAGTACTCGCCGAGCTCAAAGAAGCGTCAAAAAAGATGATGAATATCATCCGGGAGTCTTCAAAGGTCGATACCTACGCTGCCACAGGCTTCGGAAAGCTCAAAGGCAAACTGCCATGGCCTGCTGAAGGCAGAGTGGCGATCCCCTATGGTTCACAGCGCGACCCGCAGTTTGACACCCCGGTTTTCCGTAACGGCATTCACATCAGGTCCGAGGCAGCCGCAGAAACGCGGACGGTTTACGGAGGAAAGGTCATTTTCGCCGAGTGGTTCAAAGGCTTTGGCCAGCTGATCATCATCAACCACGGGAGCGGCTACCATACGCTCTACGGAAATCTTTCAGAGATTTTTTCGAAGGTTGGGGATATAATAAAAGATAACCAGATCATTGGAAAGGTCGGGACATCAGGCATTCTGAACGCCCCGGGGCTTTATTTTGAGATACGCTACAAAGGCAAGCCGCTTGACCCGGGGCAATGGCTGAAAACCAGGCATAAATAAACCAGGAGGATATACATAGATGGCGGGCAGAAGAGTTGCAGTAATCTGGATGCTGATATTCGTCATTGCTGCCACCGGCATCTCGATCGGGAGATTGTCCGTGTCCAGCGTCAGTGCGGCAGGAGAAGGCTATGAGGAGCTCAGGGCCTTCACTGAGGTCATGTCCATGGTAAAAAAGCACTATGTTGAAGACGTCAAGTCGAAAGACCTCATTTATGGCGCCATTAAAGGCATGCTTAATTCGCTCGATCCGCACTCAAGTTTCATGCCTCCCGATGCCTATAAGGACATGCAGGTCGAGACCAAGGGAGAGTTCGGGGGACTCGGCATTCAGGTCGGGATCAAGGACAAGGTCATTGTAGTCATAGCGCCTATTGAAGATACCCCTGCCTTCAGGGCGGGCATCAAGGCCGGGGATAAGATCGTCAGCATCGGCAAGGAGTCCACAAAAGACATGACCCTCCAGGATGCGGTCTCAAAAATGAGGGGTGCCCCCAAGACATCGGTCACCATCGGGATCATGCGGGAGGGATGGGAAGCCGCTAAGGACTTCACGCTCGTCAGGGACATTATAAAAGTGAAAAGCGTCAAGGCAAAGATGATCGAGGGGACCATCGGATACATCAAGATCAGCCAGTTCCAGGAGCAGACCTCTGCAGACCTTGCAGCTGCCCTCAGAAAATTACAGGATGAAAAGCTCAGCGCTATAATCCTTGACCTGCGCAACAATCCGGGTGGTCTCCTGAACAGCTCGATCGAGGTCTCAGGCCAGTTCCTGCCTAAAGGCAAACTGGTCGTCTACACCAAGACCAGGAGCGGGGAAAAATCCGAATTCCTCACCGACGGGGAGAGGAACTATCAGCAGCCGATGATCGTCCTGGTCAACCAGGGCAGCGCAAGCGCATCCGAGATCGTTGCCGGTGCGCTGAAGGACTGGAACAGGGCCGTCATTCTCGGGACCCAGACATTCGGCAAGGGGTCCGTTCAAACGGTTATCCCCCTCAGCGACGGCGCAGGACTCAGGCTGACAACCGCCAAATATTACACGCCGAAGGGCACCTCGATACAGAACACCGGCATCCTCCCTGATATCGTCCTGAAGCTTGAGTCAAAAAATGGCGCAAAGGAGCATCCGGTGCTCAGGGAAAAGGACCTTGCACGCCACCTCAAGAACGAACAGTCTGATACAAAACCGGAGGAGGCGGAGACCGTCCCCCTGGAGGTCGATGAAAAGGACGACCTACAGCTGCAGCGCGCCATCGACATCCTGAAGACCTGGAATATCTTTAAAGGCCTGCCCAAGGCTTCATAGCTGCCTTGTCACGCATCATATTCGATATAGAGACCGCGGGCAGGGATTTTGAGGCCCTCGAAAAACCGGTACAGGACTACCTGCTCAAGTGGGCGGACTCTGAGGAAGACCGCCAGGAGGTACGGGAGAGCCTTTCGTTCTATCCCCTTACCGGGGAGATCATCGCGATCGGCATGCTCAATCCCGACACCGGGAACGGCATGGTCCTGTTCCAGAACAACAGCGACCCCCAGCTGCCCTTTGAAGATGAAGGCATCAGATACGAAACAGGGACCGAGGCTGAAATACTGGGAAAGTTCTGGGAAACGATAAAAAGCTATGACCAGTTCGTTACCTTTAACGGCAGGGGCTTTGACTGCCCCTTCATCATGGTCCGTTCAGCAGTGCATAAGATCAGGCCCCTGCGGGACCTGATGCCGAACCGGTACGGCGATGCGCACATTGATCTCTTCGACCAGCTCTCCTTTTTCGGCGCCTCCCGGAGAAAGTTCAGCCTGGACATGTGGTGCCGGACCTTTGACATACGCAGTCCGAAGGAAGACGGCATCACCGGGTATGAAGTCCGGGACCTCTATAAGACGGGACGCTATCTTGACATCGCCAGATACTGCGCCGGGGACATCAGGGCAACTGCTCAACTGTATTCGGTCTGGGAGAAATACATCAAGACCGGCGGATACCGGTAGATACCCCACACAACTGTTTATCGTCTTTCACTCTTCAAAACCGCTGAATCGACCTCAACATAGACCATTCGGGAAATCTCCCTGAGGATCTCAGCCTGCCGGTCGAGATCATGCCCTTGGGTCATGATCCCCAGGATATAGGGTTGACTCCGGTGGTATACGATTCCGAATTCGTGGAGCTGGGCATCCTTACCCGCTCCCCCCTCATCCACCCCGTATTTCGCAGCGACCGGAATTCCCTTGGGCACACCTGCAGCAATGCCCTGCGGAAAATCCTGCAGACTCAGAAGTTCGAGTGCCTTTTCAGACATATCCCGGTTCAGAAAGGCTCCATTGTAAAGGATACGGAAAAAGCCCGAATAACCATGAACAGATATGGAGTTATTACTATCCTTCGGCCTGTTGTCAATATCCATCCCATCCAGCACAGCGTTCAGCTCTTGCGTGTTCAATCTCTCAAAGAGCAGGATCATCGCCCTGTTGTCAGAATAATTCATCATGTAACGCAGCAGTTCCTTAACACGGTAGCTCTGACCGGGTGTAATCGAATGACCCGGCGCAGCGTCCGCGGCAACCTCATCTTTTTTTGTTTTGTCAAATACGAAGGTGCGTTCGAGTACCTGCGGGTCGGCTTCGGCGCGCTTCAGCCAGGCGATCATCACCGGCACCTTCATCATGCTTGCCGGGTTGAACTCCTCGTCCTCATTGATCCCGAACCAGGGGCCGTCAAGCAGATCTCGATAATAGACTGCCATCTTCCGCACCCGCCCGGTCTTCACCTGCCTTTGCACATACGCCTCGACTTTATATTTGAACGGGATTGGCTCACGGGTGATATTGACACCCTCAGGGAGTTCCACGTCCAGAAGGGGACTGGTGAACCTGAATCCCTGCAAAGCCACGCGCCGGCCTTTATGGCGATGATCATGGCGTTGGTACCACCCGTGGGCACCCCACCCGGCACCGAACAGGAGTGCGCCCACGACAAGATACGACATGATATGCCGGTAATTAATCCGTTGCATCATACCCGAGGCTTGCCCAAAAGAAGGGCTAGATGATCTCTCCGAAATTCTCCTGATATCGCCGGAGAAAGGCGTCATAGGTATAGCAGTGTTCCTGTGTCCCGTAATGTTCAATGGCATAGGCAGCAGCAACGGCACCCATCTTTGCAGCGGTCAGCATGTTCCTGCCGCTGACCAGCCCCTTGATGAGCCCGGAGCGATAGGCATCCCCTGCTCCGGTAGGATCGACCACCTCACCCGGTTGTGCGGCTGGAACAACGGTCTCTGCATCCCTTGTGCTGATGAGCGAACCCTTTTCCCCCAGCGTTGTTATCAGGGAACCGGTCATCCGGAGGAGGTCATCCTTTGAGAGGCCGGTGATCTTCATGATCATCTCAAGCTCATAGTCGTTGGAGATCAGCATATGCGAACCGCTGATCCATTCCCGCAGGTCCTCCCCTGTCCACTGTGTCAGCGATTGACCTGGATCGCAGATATACCGGATCTTCTTTTCGCGGCATTTCCGCGCATAGCCGACCATGTCCTGCAGATTGCCCGGGGCTATCAGGACAAGCGTATCCCCGGGGCTGCTGCCATCAAAATCGTAGGCAGTCGGGAACTTCATGGCGCCGGGATTGAACCCGGTTATCTGGTTGTCCGACTTGTCCGTCGTGATATAGGCCCCGGCAGTGAACTCCGACTGCACGATCTGCACATGCTCGAAGGAGATATGGTGCTCCTTCAGCCAGTCGAAGTACCGGTCATAATCCTTTCCGATCGAAGCGAGTATGACCGGTTTTTCGTCAAGGAGGGCCAGCGAATAGGCAACATTCCCTGCTGTGCCGCCGTATTTTTCGACCATACCGCTGACCGTAAAGCAGACGTTCAGAATATGGAGCTTTTCCGGGAGGATATAATCCGAGAACTTTCCCGGAAAGTCCATGATCCTGTCATATGCCAGTGAGCCTGAAACAAAAATATTCTTCATCCTGTCACCCCGCCCTTCGTTGTCGTGTTGACTGTTTTTAATATCTCCTCAGCTATACTGCGATGAACGCCCCTGACCGAGATCAACTCCTCAAGTGATGCCCTGCGTATCCCTTCAAGGCTCCCAAAATGCCTGAGCAGCTCAAGCCTGCGTTTCTTGCCGATTCCCGGTATCGACTCAAGCGGGGATTCCAGTATCCGCCGGGCCCTCAATTTCTTGTGATAGCCGATGGCAAAGCGGTGGACCTCATCCCTGATCCTCCTCAGCAGCAGGCCGGAGCGCCCGCCGTCTTCCAGGCTGACCGGCTCTGCGCGACCCGGGATAAACGCCCTGTCAGGGTCCTTGGCGATACTAACCACGGCAGTCCGCACCTTGAGTTCCTGAAGGGCCTGTTGGGAGGCCTGAAGCTGCCCGGGCCCGCCATCAATGATCACCAGGTCGGGGACGTGTGCTCCCGGCCTTCCGAATGTCCTCCTGACCATCTCACGCATCATAGCATAATCATCAGGCCCGGTGATCGCGTCCATCTTAATATGCCGGTAATGCTCTTTTCTGAAGCCGCCGTCTGCCCAGTATACATACCCACCGACCGGGTCCTTGCCCGAAATATTCGAAATATCAAAGGCCCCTATATCAGACGGAGCCGGCTGAATCCCGAGGAGCCCTGCGATCTCTTCAGTGTTTCCCCTGTCCTGCATATGCTTTTCTGCCTTGAGGAAGACCTCAGCATTTTCGATTGCCATAGATAACAGCTGACGCCTGGCCCCCCGCGAAGGGACAACGATCCTGACCCGCGCTCCTTTTTTCTCCTCAAGCCACCGCGCGAGAATATCCTGATCCTCCGGCAAAACCGAGACGGCGATCAACGGCGGCGCAATGATCTCCTTCAGGTAAAACTGTTCTATCAGGCTCTTCATCATGCCGGGGTCAGGTTCGCCGTCCACATTGCTGAACAGGAACTGGCGGTAGCCGGTCATGATCCCGCTGCGGATGAAGAGCAGCTTGAATGCGGCCCTGGATTCATCCCTGGCCAGTCCGATCACGTCCATATCTCCCAGTTCCGGCGCCACCATATTCTGCGTTTCGCAGACCGTGCGCACGGCCCTGATCCTGTCCCGCACCACTGCCGCCTCTTCGTATCTCATCTCCCGCGAATGGTCGGCCATCTGCTTTTCAAGCTGCTCGAGCAGTTTTTTGTTCCTGCCCTCCAGGACAAGCCTGATCTCGTGGATGGTACGCATATACATATCATGATCGACCGCTCCGCCACAGGGGGCAATGCATTTATTGATCTGGTGCTGAATACAGGGCCGCATCCGCTTATCCAGCGAGTAACTGCAGGTCGGTATCCTGAAGGTGTTTCTGATGAAAGAGAGGAGCTCCCACATGCCGCCCGAGGGCACATACGGACCGAAATACTTTGAGCCGTCCCTCCGAATCCTGCGGACCACATCAAGGCGCGGCCATTTCTCGCTCAGGGTGAGCCTCAGGTACGGATAGCTTTTATCGTCCCTGAGCAGAATATTATATCTCGGCCTGTACTGCTTGATCAGGGTCGCCTCAAGGATAAAGGCCTCAAGCTCATTGCTGGTGACGGTATACTCAAGGTCCCTGACCAGGGCTACCATGGCCGATTTCCTGGCATCAAGAGACGATGATCTCTGGAAATAGCTCCTGACGCGGGATTTCAGGCCCTTGGCCTTGCCGACATACAGGACCCTTCCGCCAGCATCCCTGAACAGGTAAATACCGGGTCTCTCAGGGATGTCAGCAAGTTTTTCGAGCATCCCGCAGGAACGTTATTTCTTTAACGCTTTCAGCTTCTGGAGCTCCTGCTGGATCTGGCCTGCATCCGGTGAGCCGGGAGCTATCTGCAGGACCTTCTCAAACTCCCTGATTGCCTGGGCAGTGTCCTTGAGATCATATGCCAGGACTATTGCCAGGTTCTTATGGCCATTCAAGTGGTTGGGATTGATCTCCAGGGCTTTTTTGTACTCCTTGACCGCTATGTCAGGCTTGCCGATGTTCCGGTAACAGGTCCCCATGTCAACCCGCACATCCACATTCTTCGGGTCCAGCTCCAGGGCCTTCTGGTAGGCCTCGACCGCCTCGCTGAAGCGGCTGCTGTCCATAGTGGTATTCCCCAGTTTTATCCAGGCCTCCAGATTCTTCGGGTCCTTGGCCAGGGCGTCTTTCAGCATCTTCGTATCGTCCTGCCCCTGGATAGGGACCCCCTGCACAGGTCCGCCACCAACAGGGAACTGATACTGCGGTTTGTCCTCTTTTTTCTGACATGCGTATGCAGCCATCAGGATCATGGTTACGAGCAGAATTCTTTTCATTGTTCCTCCGGTAATGGTGATTTATTTATGATGTAAAGCTGCCGATCTTTTTCAGTCTCTTATACCTGTCCTCAACGAGCTTCCCCGGGGTCTTCGCCGTGAGTTCAGCAAGGGCCTCTAGGATCGTATCGGTCACGTTCTGGGCCGTCTGCTGTATGTCCCGGTGGGCCCCTCCTGAAGGCTCGGGGATTATGGCATCGATGATCTTATACGCCAAAAGGTCCTGCGCCGTCAGTTTCAGGGCCTCAGCCGCCTTTGAGTAATCCCCGGATGACAGCTCCCCGTTCTTTCTGAACAGAATGGCTGCACACCCCTCAGGAGAGATCACCGAATAAACGGAATGCTCCAGCATATACAGCCTGTCGGAAACGCTGAGCGCGAGCGCGCCGCCGCTTCCCCCCTCACCAATGACTATCGAGACGATAGGGGTCCGCAGCCTCGACATCTCCTGAAGGTTCTTTGCTATGGCCTCTGCCTGGCCCCTTTCTTCCGCCCCCAGTCCCGGATAGGCACCGGGGGTGTCCACGAACGTTATCACGGGCTTTTTGAACTTCTCCGCAAGTTCCATGAGCCTGAGCGCCTTGCGGTACCCTTCCGGATGAGGTTGTCCGAAATTACGCCGTATCCGCTCTTTCGTCCCCCTGCCTTTCTGGTGCCCGATGACCACAACGCTGGTCTCCTTTATCCTGCCGATGCCCCCGATGATCGCCTTATCGTCAGCATAACGCCGGTCTCCGCAGAGCTCCACAAAGTCTTCGACCATCAGCGCAATATAGTCTGAGGTATAGGGCCTGTCAGGGTGTCGGGCCAGCAGCGTCTTCTGCCAGGGGGTCAGGTTCGAAAATATCTCTGCCCGCAGGTCCCGCTCCTTCTTTTCCAGTTTCTTCACCTCGCCGGAAAGGTTAAGGTCCTTGCCGTCAGAGAGGCGCTTCAGTTCCTCGATCTTCAGGTCGAGTTCCTCAATGGGCTTTTCAAACTCGAGATAATATTTCATCATGAAAAGGTCACCGTGCCGCTGCCGGCCATGCCTTCGATCGCTGAGATGAGCAACCGGTCAGGCTTCAGTCCGACATCGGTCGCGATCAGGGTCTGGGTCGCATTGGACCGTATCTTCAGGAACAACTGGCACTCCCCGGGATGCTGGCCGACCAGGGCCCGCAGCTCTTTGAGGCCTGCGCCGGTCGCGGCAGCCCCGCGGAGAGACAACTCCATGCGCCTGAAGCTGTTCAGCCCGGTGTTCTCGAGCGGTCCGATCTCCCGGGCCCTGATCCGGGAGCCCTTTTCGTCCCGGTCAATGCTGCCTTTAACCAACACGACCGCATCCTTTTTCAAAATAGGGTTCACACTCTTGTAGAGTTCAGGGAAGACTATCACCTCAAGGCTCCCCTCGTCATCCTCCAGGGTGACATATGCCATAAGATCTCCCGAGGATTTCACATTTTTCTTCTTGATGGCCCTGAGCACACCCCCGATAACAACCTCCTCCTTATCGGCAGCCGACTCGATTTCCGTCGTCCTTTTGGCCTTCAATTTATCAAGCACCAGGCTGTATTTTGTCAGCGGGTGGCCGGTAATATAGAACCCGAGCGCCTCTTTCTCGTTCCTCAGCATCTCAGCCTCATCCCATTCATCAAATGCAGCTGCCTGAGGACCGGGCTCATCGCCAAACATGCTCTGCTGTCCGGCATTTTTCAGACGGTCGCCCCCGCTGAGGGTCTCTGAAACGGTATGCATGGCAGCGGCCCGCGTCACACCGAGGGAATCAAAGGCGCCGGCCTTGACCAACCCTTCGAGGACCTTCTTGTTGACCTTGCGCGCATCGACCCGCGACACAAAATCTGCAACGGACTGAAATGCTTCTCCCCCGCTCCTGACCTCTATGATCGATTCGATCGCAGCCTCACCCACTCCCTTGACCGCCGCCAGCCCGAACCGTATGGCATTGTTGATCACCTTGAACTCCTTATCAGACAGGTTTATGTCCGGCGGCAATATCGCAACCTTCATCTTACGGCATTCGTTGATGGATTTGACGATCTTGTCCGTATCGTTCATGTCCGTGCTCAGGGTTGCGGCCATGAACTCCACCGGATAATGGGCCTTCAGGTATGCGGTCTGGAAGGAGACAAACGCATAAGCGGCTGAATGGGACTTGTTGAACCCATACTCCGCAAACATCGCTATCAGGTCAAAGAGCTTTTCGGCCTTCTTTTCTGCTATTCCGTTCTTTACCGCTCCGCTGACAAAATGCTCCTTCTGCTTCGCCATGACCATCTGGTCTTTTTTGCCCATGGCCTTTCTCAGGATATCAGCCTGTCCGAGCGAAAAATTTGCGAGCTTGTTGGCGATCCGCATGACCTGCTCCTGATAAAGGATGACACCATAGGTCTCATCAAGGATCTCCTTGAGCTGGGGCAGGTCGTACTTGACCGCGACCTTTCCCTTTTTTCTCTTGATGAAATCATCGATCATGCCGCTGCCGATGGGACCGGGCCGGTACAGGGCAACCAGGGCGATCAGGTCCTCGAACCTGTTGGGGGTCATCTTGACAAGGATGTCCTTCATACCGGGACTTTCAAGCTGGAACACTCCCGTTGTCTGACCCGAACTGAGCAGGTCGTAGGTCTCTTTATCGTCAAGCGGTATATCCTTGAGCAGGAACTCAGCGCCGCTCTGCCTGATCAGTTCAAGGGTCTTTTGTATGACCGTCAGGGTCTTCAGTCCGAGAAAGTCGAATTTGAGCAGCCCGATCCCCTCAACAGACCCCATGTCAAACTGGGTGACGATACTCTCGTCAGAAGGGCTTTTGTAAAGCGGGGTATACTCGGTCAGGGGAACAGGCGAGATCACAACACCGGCGGCATGGGTTGAGGCATGCCTGTTGAGACCCTCCAGCCGCATGGCAATGTCGAGGAGCTCCCTGACATCATCGTTCGAGTCATAGAGCTCTTTGAGCTGTGGCTCGCCCTTTATTGCCTCTTCGATCGTTATCTTCAGGGTATTGGGGACAAGCTTTGCTATGCGGTCCACCTCGGCATAGGGGATCTCCATCACACGGCCCACATCCCTGATAGCTGCCTTGGCCGCCATGGTGCCGAAGGTGATTATCTGCGCAACATGGTCCCTGCCGTATTTCTCAGAGACATAGGTTATGACCTCGCCCCTTCTGTCCTGGCAGAAGTCGACATCGATATCCGGCATGCTTATCCTTTCAGGATTAAGGAACCGCTCGAAAAGCAGGTTGTACTGGATGGGGTCTATCTCGGTTATCCCGATGCAGTATGAAACAAGACTGCCGGCAGCCGACCCTCGGCCCGGCCCCACAGGGATCCCCCTGCTGCGGGCAAACGTTATGAAATCCCAAACGATAAGGAAATAGGACGCATATCCCATGTTGTGTATGACAGAAAGCTCGCGTTCGAGCCGGTCACGATAGATCTGAGGGACCTCACCGCCCAGGAACTTTGCATCCAGCCCTGACGTTGCAAGCTTCTGGAGCAGTTCATCCGGGGTCTCCCCGCTTTCAACTTTATAGCGGGGCAGGAGGGACTCGCCGAGCTTGAAGGATACGTTGCATCTTTCCGCAATGGCAATGGTATTTACAATGGCCTCCGGGGTCTCACTGAAGGCCTCTTTCATCTCCTCCGGGGACTTGAAATAAAACTCATCCGAGCTGAGCTTCATCCTGTTTGTATCTTTGAGGGTCCTGGCAGTCTGGATGCAGAGCAGGGCATCATGGGCCTTGGCATCCTCTTTCTTCAGGTAATGGCAGTCATTGGTGGCAACAAGCCCTATATGGAGCTCACGCGCAAGCTCAATCAGTTTCTTATTGACC
Organism: Nitrospirota bacterium; assembly: GCA_004321925.1. Taxonomy (GTDB): domain Bacteria; phylum Nitrospirota; class Thermodesulfovibrionia; order Thermodesulfovibrionales; family UBA6898; genus PALSA-1316. The sequence continues at coordinate 15,378 of SCQH01000070.1, forward strand.
TCTTTTTGCTCGGGGAGGCCGTTCTCCTGTATCTCAAAATAGAAGTTATCCGGCCCGAGTATATGCTTGAACTGGAGCGCCCGCTCCCGTGCCCGGTCCGTAAACCCCTTCTGCAGGCAATAGGGGATCTCCCCTTTCAGGCAGGCGGAAAGCCCGATAAGGCCGCCGCTGTATTGCTCGAGCAGGCCCATATCAATGCGCGGCTTATAGTAAAAACCCTCCAGGTAGGCCTTGGTGACCAGGGTCACCAGGTTCCGGTACCCGTCGTTGTCGCGGGCCAGCAGTATGAGATGGAACGAGTTCTCATCGTTTTCACTGCCTCCGCGGTCGAGCCTGCTGGCCGGGGCAATGTACAGCTCGCAGCCAATGATCGGCTTGATCCCGGCCTTGGTCACCTGCTTATAAAACTCCACCGCGCCGAACAGATTGCCGTGGTCGGTCATGGCGAGGGCAGGCATCCTGAATTCTTTTGCCCGTGCAACGAGCTCTTTTATCCGTATGGCCCCATCCAGGAGACTGTATTCGGTATGAAGGTGGAGAGAGACGTAATCCGAATGTGCATGCATACAGAAATATTAACTAATGTTAAATATATGAGTCAATTTGATCTTTCTGCGCTTTAACGGGCATGTCCTGCTTTCGGACGGTTTCCCGGTCATTGGCCCGCATAACATGCCGGGGCATTATATTGACTCAGGGCCGCAGGAACCGCATAATAAACAAAAATCAGCAGGTGGCAGTTTCGCATTATGAGCACGACCAGAGAGACAACAGCAGCCAGATTGAAAAACATTGCCCCTGATGACCTGATCTATGCAGGGCTCTGCGGGATGTTCTTCTTTATCACGCTGGGCAACTCTCCTGTTGAGATCTGCGGGGTCTTCATCCTCGGCATCTGGACCGTCTCCGGCAGAATTATTACCGACATCCCCTCCTGGCTGCGCTCAGGGATGGCACTGCCGGTAAGCGCCCTCTTCCTGCTCCCCTGGATCGGGCTCACCTACTCACCCTCTCTCCCGGAAGGGTTCAGGGTTGCATCAAAGACCTATTTCTGGTTCTACTCGGTGGCGGTCGTCTCCGTACTCCGGGGACGTAAGGACCGTGAAATGTTCCTGAAGTTCTTTCTGGCGGGCCTTGCGATCAATTCCCTTATTTCCATCCTGCAGTATGCCGGGGCCGTACCTCTGAAGCACGGCCTTCCCAGCGGACTGATGGGGATAAGCTCACCCTGGATCACCTATTCCCTTCTGCTCACACTCGGGATAGTCATAGCCTCATTCTACTATAAAAGGGCCGGGTCTGCCTCTGAACGGACGCTCTATATTCTGGCTATGCTGCTGTACCTGGTCCCGATCGGATTTGTGGGCGGAAGGAGCGGGTACCTGGCCTTTGCCCTCCTGTCTCCCCTGGTCATCGGCAACCTCATCGGCAGGCGGCATTTTTTAGCCATTGCAGGAGGAAGCATTCTCGCCGTTTCACTGCTACTCGTCTCTCCCGTTGTCCAGTCGCGGCTCGCAAAGGTGCAGGAGGACCTGACCCTCTATCAGCAGGGCACGGTGTATACCTCGATCGGACTCAGGCTGCATATGTGGAAGATCACCCTGTCTGCTATTAAGGAGCACCCCTTTGCCGGCATCGGTACGGCGGGATTCAAAAGGACCTGGGAGGAGAGAAAGGGTGATCCGGCGCTGCCGACATACGATCACCCGCATAACAGTTTCTTGTACGTCATGGTCAGCTTCGGCATCACCGGCCTCGTTGCTCTCTGCTGGCTCTTCTTCATCATGCTGAAACGGGGCTGGCGGCAGATGGATTCCGCTCCGGGATTCTCAGTATTTGTCTTCACGGTCGTGCTCATCATCGGAAGTCTGACCGATACGCAGATACAGCCGTTCCCGACAGCAACAGCCCTGGCCCTGTTCGCCGGAGTCGCCGGGACTCTTGAGGTATGACCTCATCACGGGAAAAACCCCGCAGGCCTCACCCTCTCCGCTGGCTCATTGAGCCGTTAACCGAGGAAGCAGATTTTTTCGAAAGACCTATGTTCGGCTGCCACGCCTGCTATCTTCACGGACGTCTGGCCCTGGTCCTCGCCGCACAGGAGGAACCCTGGAACGGCCTCCTGATCCCGACCGAAAAACAGTTCCATGACTCGATCATGCTGGAGTTCATCGGCGTCGGCCAGCACCCGGTCCTGAAAAAATGGCTCTATCTGTCCCAGGCCTCCGATGATTTCGAAGCATCAGGGGCTGCCATTGTTGAGGCGGTCATGAGGAACGACCTCCGAATTGGGGTTGAACCCCGGGAAAAGAGCAGCAAAAAGAGTATGCGGTCCCTTTCTTCAAAGAGACAAAATTGAACAGGGCTGCTTCGTTTGCTAAAATAAAGAATGAGTAAGGTCATTGCCTACGAGAACACAGACCGGGTATGCTTCTGCCAGATAAAGTTCAGCAGCAGGGAACGCATACTCGTCTCGATCGCCACAGTCCCGGAGCATAGTATTAAGGTCATAAAGCTTCTGGCAGGCATTATCCCTTACAGGACGATCTGGGAATTCAACGCAACAAAAGCTGGAGGGAAAGACACCCATACCAGACTGATAGCCATGTTCACGGGCCAGACAGCTTCGGGAACAGATCCCGAAAAAAAGGTTGACCATCCCCTTGACGCGATCATACGTAAACTGGTCGCCTGTCGGTCATGCAATGAAGCGGTCTGTGCCCTTCAGCAGGCTGAAAAAACATACCGCAACAACTAAAGGCTGACTCCGATGATCCCCTGGGAATTTCTCGATACTGCGCCCGTGCCCGGGAATGGGGGGGAACTCCGCCTGTACCGGAGAGGCAATGAATTCTCGATACGGGTGGCCGGCCGCGAGCTTATGAACAGCTCGGCCCATGGCTCTGAGGATGCGTTGGCCGAACTCGCCTGTGACAGGATCAAGGACCGTACGCGGCCGCGGGTCCTGATCGGCGGCCTGGGCATGGGGTTCACCCTCTCTGCGGCCCTGCGCCGGCTGGGCAGCCGGGGTCATGTTGATGTAGCCGAACTGGTGCCGGCTGTTATTGCCTGGAACCGCGGACCCCTTGCCGGCCTGGCCGGGAGCCCTCTTCAGGACAGGCATGTAACTGTCTGTGAAGGTGATGTCGCCCATATGCTGAGGACAGTGCAGAGCGCCTATGACGCTATTTTGCTTGACGTGGACAATGGGCCTGAGGGCCTGACCCATAAGGGCAACGACTGGCTTTATTCTCCGGAGGGATTGAAGGCAGCCAGTGCAGCCTTGCGGCCGGCCGGGCTGCTCGCTGTATGGTCAGCTACACCGAACCGGGCCTTCACTCAGCGCCTGAAACGTCTGGGCTTTGCGGTGGACGAGGTCACGGTGCGTGCCCGCGGCCGGCAGGGCGGCGGCCGCCACACTATCTGGCTCGCCCGGCGCTCCTGACTCGATACCATCGCCGCCTGATCCCGTTCCGGGTTTGTCCCCTGATCAATCACCCCACCTGCCGGTTACAGGGACAGCATTATTAAGGCCGGCTCCAAAGCTGTACAGCCTGTCCGGAGGTGTCCCTCCCCATGCCCCGTCGCCGTCGTAATCCAGATAACAGATCCCGTCCTGATATACCCCTATCTTTGCTGCCCCGCTCCCGTCCCAGTCTCCCGTCACAGGGATCGCCCCGCTGAGCCCACCACCAAAGCTGTACTGCC
>SCQH01000071.1 GCA_004321925.1 Nitrospirota bacterium
ATGAAAAGGACGGACGGCCTGGACATGAACCGTTTGTCGAAACGACGGTCAGGCGATACAGCGGCTCCATCAGGGTGCTGCGGAAGAAATTCGAACTTCTGCGGCGGGAGCCGAAGACCCTCAGGAGGCAGAAAGACGGAGATGATATCGACCTCGATGCAATGGTCGACGCACTGTCGGACATCCGTGCCGGGCTCCCTCCCTCAGAAAACCTCCTGACACGATACGACAGGCAGGAACGCAATATAGCCGTCCTTTTCCTTCTCGACATGAGCGGATCGACCAAGGGATGGATCAACGAGGCAGAAAAGGAGGCGCTTGTCATGATGGCAGAGGCGCTTGAGGCCCTCGGGGACCGCTACGCCATATTCGGGTTCTCCGGCATGAAAAGAAGCAATTGTGAATTTTTCCGCATCAAGGGCTTCGATGAACCGTATGGCGACGCCGTCAAAAAGCGGATCAGCGGGATAGAACCGAAGGACTATACGAGGATGGGGCCGGCCATCCGTCATGCGGGAGGCATCTTGAGAGAGGTCGAGGCCCGGACGAAACTCCTTATCACCCTCAGCGACGGCAGGCCCGAGGACTACGATGACTATAAAGGGCAGTATGCTATCGAGGACACGCGGAAGGCCCTGATCGAAGCAAAGGAGCGGGGCCTTCACCCCTTCTGCATAACCATAGACAGGGACGCAGGGGAATACCTCGGGCATATGTACGGGGAGTCGAATTTTATCATGATCGACGATGTCAGAAAACTGCCGGTGAAGATCACCGAGATCTACCGGAGGCTCACCACATAGCGTTTCCCCGTGGCGTTATGCGGCCTGTCACTTCGGGACTATCCGGTATATCTTATCGTCTCCCGGCTTCGGACTGCCCCTGCCGTCCCGGTTATTACTGAGGAAATAGAGCGCCCCGTCCGGACCTTCGACCACATCCCGAAGCCTGCCGTATTTCCCTGCCGCGCCGTCCGTTGAGAACCACCGTTCTATACGCGTTACCTTTCCCTGGTCCTTCTCCAGCCTTATGCGGATGAGCGCCTGACTCCTCAGTGTAGCCACAAAGAGGTCGCCCTTGAGGTGTTTAAGAAGGTCCCCGCTGTAAAAAGTAATGCCTGACGGAGGTGTCGTATTCTTCCAGACGACCAGGGGATCGATATACTGCATCAGTCCCGGGGCCCCGATGACCATTGGCCAGCCATAATTGCCTCCCCGGACTATGCCGTTGATCTCGTCGTTTGCAAAATGGCCGAACTCCCCTGACGGGCCGTGCTCTGATGCGAAGAGCCTGCCGGTCAAGGGCTGCCAGCCCAGCCCCTGAGGGTTTCTGTGACCATATGAATATATTGGTGACCCTTTAAAGGGGTTATCCGGAGGGATCCCCCCTTCCGGGTCGAGCCTCAGGATCTTGCCTCCCAGGGATGACAGGTCCTGAGCAAGTCCGGACCGGAATATCTCTCCGGTCGTGATATACAGCATATTGTCCCGCCCGAATGAGATCCTTCCGCCGTTGTGGTTGCTCCCCCCGGGGATACTATCGATGATGACCTTATCAAAACTGCCGGTGTCGCCGTTATCTTTCAGCCGTATAACCCTGTTGTAGAGCATGCCGTCTTTCTGATACGTATGCATTGCATAGAGATATGGCTTAGAGCCTGACCCGGAGCCGGCTGTCAGTCCCATGAGTCCGCCTTCTCCGATATGGGCTGCGTCCAGGACCGCATACGGTCTGCTCTGCAACTTTCCATCTTTTATCAGCCTGATGACGCCTTTTCGTTCAGTCACCAGCGCCCGGCCCCCGGGCAGAAAGAGCAGCGACCAGGGGATATCGAGATCTTTAATCCAGACCTCAACCCTGACCCCGTCGCCGTCAGGGAGAAATATATCCTCCTGAGCCTGAGGGACCTTCCCCACGGTCTGCGTGCATGCCGCAGGCACGGAATAAAGAAGGATGAGGACCATCATTACCGGAAATATCTTCATATCGCTGCCTCTTTCAAGGCTGTCCTGCAGACCTGCCCTGATTGAAGTATACAATACCGGCTTGGGGCTGACAAGACCGCTCACGCGGGGAATATTTTCTATGTGCAGGTCTCATGCTGAGTGCGCCCGGATATTGGTATAATGGGAAGGTGGAGAATGTCAGATGAGATCCCGGGGCGGCAGCGCCGGAGCGAAGAATGGTGCGACGAAGCCAAAAAATAAGGCATCTCTGATCAGCAGGGGAGGTTTTATTATTGCACTGATTGCGGGGCTTGCTGCACTCCTGTCGGGACCCTGCACAAGCCATGGGCTCTGGGACTACCGGACCGGCATCTCGGTGCTGCGGTGGGCTGCTTACGGCGGGATCACCGCCGCGGTCCTGTCACTGATCGGGCTCATCTCATCGCTGCGCATTGTTATTGTCCGGGGCATTCTCTGGGCCCTCATGGGGGTTGTCATCGGCGGTCTTGTCGCGGGCCTTATGCTTTACTGGAAACAGGTTGCGGAAAGCGTCCCGAGGATCCACGACATCACGACCGACACTGAAGACCCGCCGCGGTTCGTCGCAATCCTGAGGCTGCATACGGGTAATGAAAATTCGGCGGTGTATGGGGGAAAGGATGTGGCCTCTTTGCAGAGGAAGGCATATCCGGACATCGTTCCGCTCATGCTCCCTCTTCCTCCGGACCAGGTCTTCGACAGGGCCCTGGCCGTCGCACGGCAACTGGGATGGCAGATCATTGACACCGACAAAGTCGCGGGCCGCATTGAAGCGGTTGATACGACTTTCTGGTTTGGTTTTAAGGATGATATCGTGATAAGGCTCAGCCGGCATACTACAGGGAGTCGGGTCGATATCCGGTCCGAATCGCGCGTCGGTCTGGGTGACCTCGGGAAGAATGCCGAAAGGATACGGAAATTCCTTAGGAAGATGAAGAAGGAGAGATGAGTAAAAATAGTGCCGGGGGAATACTGACCATGTGCTGCTTGAGAGATTTTGATATACTGTATGTATTAACCGCTGATCGGGCGGAATAAAAAGGAGGAATAAAGATAATGGCAAGTCCGAAGAAGGCAGCTGCAAAAAAACCTGCAGCCAAGAAGGCGGCAGCTAAAGTAACGACAAAGAAGAAAGCTGTTGCAAAGAAGGCGGTGGCAAAGAAGGCGGTGGCAAAGAAGGCGGTGGCAAAGAAAACAGCTGTTGTGAAGCCGGCTATCAAGAAAGGCAGCAAACTCGCCTGCCAGCTCTGCGGTTTCGCCATTACGGTGGACAATACCTGCGGCTGCATGGAAGAAGCTCACTTCATCTGTTGTGAAACGCCGATGAAGCTCAGGAAGCCCGCGGCAAAAAAGAAATAAACCCTGATCCATAAGCAGGCTGCGTGCAGCGGACCGCAGCCTGCTGTTTAAAACAGTCTGCCCGTCTCAGCCCCGGTGTTTGATGAAGGTGCCCTTCTCAAACTCCTCAAAGGCTTTCTGCAGTTCCTCCTGGGTATTCATGACAATCGGCCCGTACCACGCAACCGGTTCCCCTATCGGCCTGCCCGATACCAGCAGAAATCGCACGGGCGAATCCTCAGCCTTGATCCTTATCTCATCTCCCCGGCGTTCATACTGGATGAGAGATTCGGGGCCGAACAGACAGTCTCGCTTGAAGTCGAAATAATTATCGCCTATCACTTCATGGGCATAGGGATTGCGTTCTTCATCAAAGAATGCCTTTCCGTCTATGACATAGACGAAGGCGGTATGATCGCCGGCAACCGGGTGGATGAAGGTAACGCCCGCCGGCAATGAGACGTCAATATATTCGGGGTCGGTGACGATATCCTGAACAGGTCCGGTCACACCCTCGACAGTGCCGCAGATGACCTTGACCTTTGCCCCGGACGAAAGTCTCTTCTCCGGGATCTCTTTATTCGTCAGGCCGCGGTAACGCGGGTCCATCATCTTATCCCGTGCCGGCAGATTGGCCCAGAGCTGAAATCCCCAGAGGAGCTTGTCCCTGCCCCCTTTCGGCATCTCCTGATGGACAATGCCGCTCCCTGCTGTCATCCACTGCACATCTCCGGGAGAGATGATCCCCTTATTTCCCATGCTGTCGCCGTGCTCAACCGTGCCGTGCAGCACATAGGTGATCGTCTCGATCCCGCGGTGCGGGTGCCAGGGAAACCCTGCAAGGTAATGCGCCGGGACATCGGAATGGAAATCGTCAAGCAGCAGGAAGGGGTCGAGCTGAGGGACCTGGTTGTAGCCAAAACCACGCTTGAGATGGACCCCGGCCCCTTCGATCGTCGGCTTGCTCTTCCATACCTTCATTATCTTTCTCGACATGGTCAGCTCCCTCCTTCAGAATTATGTTCTTTTGAGATTGACAGCCCGGAACTCATCTTCTCATGTTTTTATTTTACCTCATTGTTCAGCTGAATCATGAATGACAGGCTATCTCAGTCCGAGCCTGCTCAGCATAAGGCCTGCATACCTGTTCAGAAAATGGCCGCGGGGAATAAAGGAGAAAACAGGCAGCTTCCTCATGCCAATGCGTTGCAGGAGTTCACTGATCTCAGGGTCTGCACCAACCGACAGACCCTTTCTGAGCACATCAAGGCAATCGGTCTTGCGGTCGACCTTCAGGTAGATCTTCCCGAGGTTCAGATAGTGCTGCGGGTTGGCGGGATCCTGATCGATAGCTTCACGGCAAAGACTTTCAGCTTCTGATATCCTGCCTCTCTCTGTCGCAATGCAGAGACCAAGGTATGACTGCACCTCAGGGCTCTTTTTTATGGCGTATGCCTTTTCAAAGCACGCGAGAGCCGCAAGGGAATTGTTTTCCCTCAGCAGGGTCTTCCCTTTCCGGAGCAGTCCGTCTGAACCCGAAGCAGCATCCATAGTAGTTCTATTATAGAGCCAGAAGCCTCAGCATGCCATCACATTTTTATCCCGGCTGCACCTTTCCTCGGCATATCCAACGGTCCGGAGGAGGGACTTGGCAAATATACGATGACCTGTGCTTCTTCGGCAACTGACCACAGTCAGGTCATGCTATTCTTAAAGGATGACCATGTCCTTACGACGTATTCTTCTGAGCGCCCTCTTTCTGTGCGCTCTGCCGCTGCCTGCCGCGGCAGATGCCGGGATGCTCACCGTGGGGGATGCACAGGCAACGGTCCGGTTCGATGCCCCTCTTCAGACTGCGGCAATGGAGGTCCTGCGGATATACCCGGCTGTCCGCTCGGAACTGCTGGTAGACCTGGGATGGGAAACATCATTTAAGCCTGAAATAGTTCTGGTGAAAGACCACGCCTCTTTCAAAAAGGTCTCGGGCAGTGATCTGGTCACTGCCCTGGCGATCCCCGGTGAAGATCTCATCGTGATCGACTACTCGAAGATGGGCGGTCACCCCTTCACCCTGGAGGTGACGCTGAAGCATGAGCTCTGCCATCTTGAGCTGCATCATGGCATTTCTGACGGGGGGCTCCCGCGATGGTTTAATGAAGGCATATGCCAGTGGGTCACCGGTGGTTTTGACGAGATCATAAGCGACGGAAGCCGCTCCGGCCTGAGAGAGGCCGTCCTTTCGAAACGGCTTGTCAGCATTGACGGCCTTTCGTCCGCATTTCGTTCTGACGGCAAGGGCCTACTCCTTGCCTATGAGGAAAGCAGGAGCATCATCAACTTCATAAAGAGGAAGTTCGGCGTTGAGGGTCTCCGGAAGATCCTGGAGCAGATGCGAAGCGGGAGAGATCTTGAAAGCGCTTTCCGCAACAGCCTCGCGATCCCTCTGGATGAACTTGAGGAGCAGTGGCGGGCCTCCCTTTCCCCCGGCAATGCCTGGCTTTTCTATCTCCGCGACAACCTCTACGAGATGCTTTTCGTGGCTGCCGCCCTGCTGACGATATGCGGCTTTTTCAGGGTCCTGAAGAAGAAGAGAGAATATAAGGATGACGAAGACGAGGGTGAAGGCGGGGAGGGGGAAGAAGAAGACAGGGAAGGGGATTGAGGAGATGTCAAAGTAATACAAACAATAATTCTTGTCTTTACCCGGCAGAACGTACTAACATTGATAATTCATTTGCGGGAGGGGATTACGCAGAGTCTTTGCTGCAGCACTGTAGCAGATCTGCTTGAATCATGGAAATCATTATTGAATTTATATGCAGTTTTTTTGGTGATTTTCTCCTGCAGGTCGTCGCGGAATTAGTTATTGAATTCGGCCTGCAGCGCCTTTCGGAGGAACCTGAAAAATGTAAGCCGTTCATTTCCTTTGTCGGCTACGGCCTGCTAGGGCTGGCTGCCGGAGGGTTGAGCCTTTATGTCTTCCCTCATCCGTTCGTCCGCAGTGCGAGGTTTCATGGAATCAGCCTGATAATTTCTCCTCTATTTACGGGGCTTGCCATGTCAGGAATGGGTAATCTCAGAAGGCGGCAGGGGAAGCTTGTCTTGAGAATTGATTCTTTCATCTACGGCTTTATCTTCGCATTCGGAATGTCCCTTATCCGGTTCCTCTACACGAGATGATCGGAACAACTCTCCCGGGGACCTCCTTTTTTTCTTCGGCAACCAACGCCGGGGTTGCATCATCTCCTGATTAAGGTATAATCTGCAGAGGGAATCAAAAAGGCACCGGCTGCTGTTGAGAACTACCTTGGGGAGGGCATCATGAAGAGTCATATGCAGGTACCGGCGATGATACTGGTGACGGCACTCTTATTTCTTCCTCTGTTTCTGTCGTCCTGTGCTGACCGCGACGCACCCCCTCCGGAAGTGGTGCAAAAGCTCCTCGCCGGTCATTTTGAGGCACGGGGATTCAAGGTTGTTTCTCTCGATCTGGGGGAGATCGAGGGTGCACCTCTTGCGCAGAAAACATATGGGAAGAAAAGGGCGTTTTACGTTACGGTGAAGCGGCTTGTGCTGGAAGAAAAAGGACAACAGACAACGCGCGAAAACGGCGTGGTCACCGTCAGACAAAAAGCAGGGGCTGCCAACGAATGGGAGATCGAACGGATGCCCCTGGAGCTTGCGCCCTAGTTAAGCGGACCTTTCAGAAACCGAGGGGCTCCCATTTTCTGAACATATTCACTTCATCTCCCGGATTCGGAAGGCCGGCGATCTTCCAGGCAATGACCGGCTCTATGAACTTTTCGGTCACACAGTTCTTCGGCTGACCGACATTTTTGCATACAAAGCGCAGGATGGGGAAAAAATTGTATTCCTTATAGTAGCTGCGCATGAACTTCAGGATGTCCATCTTGTCGCTGGTCAGTTCCCCGGCGCCTTCTCTTTCAGCAAGAGCCCTGGCGACGGTTTCATTCCAGTCCTCGTCATGAACGAGATAGCCCTCATCATCCAGGGTGATCGTGAGACCCGCATATTCAATTATGGGCATTATGCGGACCTGCAGACTACCGGGCGATCTTCTTCTTGACCGCCTTTACTGCTGCGGAGGTCTTCTTGGCTACGGTCTTCTTGGCTGCCGTGACCTGCTTTACCACCTTCTTCGCCACTTTTTTCTCGACCTTCTCCGCCTTTTTTACAGCCTTCTTCACAACCTTCTTTACCGCTTTCTCTACTTTCTGTTTCACTGTCTTCTTTCCGAACATTTTCCCTCCTCAAATATATCGTTATCGCGGATGCAAAGCACCGCTCCCGGATACTAACTGGTATCCCCGACCGATGTCAATGCATCGGAATTACTTCACTGTCCCGGTAAAAATAAAGTCATTATCGGCCTGCCTGGTGTGGCAGTCGATGCATGCCTTAACCTTGCCTGAGGCCTCAACTTTTCCGTCGGGGGAATATTTGGCCCAGAACCAGTCTCCTGCGGCCGGGTTATAGCCCTTGATCTTGTACATGACGGAAAGGGCAACGAACTTCTTGTCCGCAGTGTAGTTTTCTTTCACAATGATAGAGCGATCGGCCATTCCTTGTTTCTTCTGCCTGGAGAAATATGCGGCATTGTTCATAAAGGTCGTCAGCAGGGCACCGTGGGGCTGTGAGCCCTTGTACAACCTGCCTTTGTCAGGCCATAGCTGCCATGCCCGGTAAGGATCGTATTTGATTATGTATTCGTTGAGTTTCGCCGCATCGGGCCCCGGCTCCGGCATCTGGGACTCCGACGGGATGATCTCATGGATCGCGCCTGCCGTTATGGCGAATCCGAATACGAAGAACAGGGCCGATGCCACCATAATGATCTTCCTCATAACAAACCTCCTGATATCTATTTTTTGATCAGACAAACAGCTTATCCCCACATCAATTTTGGCGGGGGGTCAGCTCATGCCATAACCAGATTTTATCATCCACGGAGGAAATGTCAATTAATAACAGGGCGGAGACCGGCTCTGCCGACCAGTTCTTGTAATTCGGCAGCACCCTGTGTGAGTATAAACCATGCAAGCCATATCCCTTCAGTCAGGCAGCAACGGAAACTGCATCTATGTCGAGACATCAGGCGTCAGGCTCCTTTTTGACGCAGGCATTTGCGGAAGCCAGGCCGAGGGCAGGCTTCGGGCAAGAGGCCGGGACATACGGGATGTTGACGCCTTGATAATATCCCACGACCATGCTGACCACGTAAAATATGCCGGGGTCTTCCAGCGAAAATACGGGGTCCCTGTCTATATCACCCCGAGAACCCTTGCGAAGGCCGAAAGCTCTCACCGGCTCGGGAAGCTCCATGATGTCCACTGCTTCTTTTCAGGCGGGAGCATTCAGATCGGAGGGGTCACTATCGAGTCTGTCCCGACACCTCATGACGGAGAGGACGGCTCTGTCTTCATTCTGGATTCAGGGACGAAAAGGCTCGGCATTCTCACTGACATCGGACATGTTTTTCAGAAACTCATCCGGGTCGTCCCGACTCTCGACGGGGTATTCATGGAAAGCAATTACGACCCCGGTATGCTTGAGGCCGGCCGATATCCGGCCTTTCTCAAAAAAAGGATCTGCGGCGATGGAGGGCATCTTTCGAATATCGAGGCGGCAGAGCTTCTGAGCTATGGGGAACGCCTTAAATGGGCCTGTCTTGCGCACCTTTCCCAGGATAACAATGACCCTTCGCTTGCTTTAAAGACCCACAGGAAGGTCCTCGGCAATGATCTGCCGCTCCATGTCGCTGGCCGCCATCTGCCGACGGACATACTCCGGCTGTAACTCTTCCTCCTCTTCTGTGCCATAATAGAGCAAGTGATCGTTCAGCCACGGAAGGAGAGACAATGTTCCTTGCCAGCCTTTTGCCCCCTCAGAAAATGTCCGCAGAAAAGAAGAAACTGTCTGTTATCGTGCCGGCAATCGTGCTCCGCGGTCTTTTGCTGGCAGCCGCGCTGCTCCTGATGCAGTGCGACGCCGCTGCCCTTGGCACTACCTGGCCGGATATCTCCCTGATCAAAGCTGGTGGGGGGCTTGCCCAGCCTGTCCATATCACTCACGCAGGCGACAAAAGCGGCCGTTTATTTGCAGTGGAGCAGGATGGCCGGATCCGGATCATACGGGCCGGCAGGCTTCTTGCCGCGCCGTTTCTCGATATCTCCGGCAGGGTTCTGTCAGGCGGAGAGCAGGGCCTGCTCAGCGTTGCCTTTCCGCCCGGTTTTGCATCGACCGGCCGCTTTTATGTGAACTATACCCGGAGACCGGACGGCGCAACAGTGATCGCGCGGTACCGGGTTACGCTTGATCCCGACATCGCTGATCCATCAAGCGAAGAGGTCGTCCTGGTCATCAACCAGCCTTTTGCCAACCACAATGGAGGTCAGATGGCCTTTGGGCCCGAAGGGTTTCTTTATATCGGGATGGGCGATGGCGGGTCAGGCGGTGACCCCCTTAATAATGCACAAAACCATGCGTCCCTGCTCGGCAAAATGCTGAGGATCGACGTCGAGTCAGGGGCTGTACCTTATGGCATCCCCCCAACAAACCCATTCGTGCAGTCGCCGGGTTATCGGCCTGAGATCTGGGCACTGGGACTGCGCAACCCCTGGCGTTTTTCGTTCGACCGTCAGACAGGAGACCTCTATATCGGCGACGTGGGACAGAATCTCTTCGAAGAGGTCGACTTTCAGCCAGCCTCAAGCACGGGCGGCGAAAATTACGGATGGAACGTGATGGAGGCCTCTCAGTGTTATCAAAGCGCATCCTGCAGCCCGGCCGGCCTGACCCTTCCTGTAGCACAATACGATCATGCTTCCGGAGATTGCTCGGTCACGGGCGGCATGATCTACCGCGGACAAAAGTACCCGAGGCTCAGGGGCGTTTATCTTTACGGAGATTACTGCAGCGGCCGGATCAGAGGGTTACTGGCCGATGGCGGTTCATTTCAAAATACCACACTGCTTGATTCTACCTTAAGCATCACTACCTTCGGCGATGATGAATCCGGCGGCCTCTACCTTGCGGACCAGATATCGGGGAGTATTTACCGGATAATCGATACGGTATCCGGCATCCCTCTTCCGGCCGGCCGGGAGTCCTTCACTTTTCCCGCAGCAGAGTCCCCTGTAGTGGCTCTGGATCCTTCCCTGATGAACCCCTTCGGATTCGGGCCGCTTGCCTCGGGAGGAGACATTCTCGAGTTTCAGCTGGCGCTGGCGCAATTCACCGCTCCTGTGGACCTGTATATTGCGTATTCGGTATCGACCGATCCCACGAATGTCTTTTTGGTGAGACCGGACCTGAGCATCCAGACCATCTCAATTCAGGACGCTCAGCAGCTTCTCTCGGGTCAGCCCGCGCCGGGGATCGAGCCATGGCAGAACAATGTGGCCGGCCCTGTAGATGTCAACCCGTTCACCCTGCCTGCCACGGATCTTTCCGCGGGCATATATACTGTATACCTGCTGGTTACCCCTGCTGGCAGACTGGATTCATACTATCTGGGAAATGCAGCTTTTGTGATCCCCTAGCAGGAGGCGTCCCGGTCTGAACCGGCCGACAATCTTCTGAGGCAGGTGATCAGGTCGTCGGCGAGCTTCGCCTCTTCAGGAGGGACAAGCCGCTGATACGTGACCAGTGCGTCGATCGCGGGCTTTATTTCTTCAAGCAGGGCAAGGGTAAGACCGAGATTGAAAAAGAGGTTAGGGAACCGGGGATCGATCTCTGCGGCCAGCTCATAATGCAGTTTCGCGAGACGCAGGTCGTTACCTTCGAGATAAAGATTCCCCAGATTATAATGCGCTTCAAAATGGCGCGGGTCCTGCTCCAGTGACTTCGTAAAGCAGTCGAAGGCCTTTGCCACCCTTCCTGCCCTGTGCTCTATGATCCCAAGGTTGCAGAATGCGTCGGCTGTAAGATCGCCTTCCGAGATAGCTTTCTGGTAACACTCCCCGGCCCGGCTGTCCCCGCGCTCGTCCAGGAGCAGGGCTTCATCAAAGGGGCAGAGGTTCGACGGAAACCGCAGGATCCGGGCCGGAGGGGACAGTTCCGACTGACCGGCATGTTCTGCCCTGCGCTTCGTGACCCGTTCAAAACCGAACTTCGGCGGGGTCTTTGCCGGAAACGGTATGATGTTGCCCATAATATTTCTGAACCCTCCGCCAACAGGGCTATTTCTTCGCCTTTGTTCCGGCTCTCGCCGGCTTCGCAATGACCGCTTTATTCTTTCCCGCTGCTTTTGCCATCGGCTTTGTCTGCTGTTTTGCCCGCTCGATGCTCTGCTTCAGGGCTGTCATGATATCGACCACCGGCTTCACTTCCTCTTCCACCGTAACGATCTCCTTCCCTGCAACCTTCGCCTCGATCATCGCCCTCAGCGCATCGTGGTACGTATCTGCGAGGTTCAGGCTGCCCAGGGTCGTGCTCATCGAATCCACAAGACTGCGCGCAAGCCTGAGTTTATCTTTGTCCATGGACTTTCCCTCAAGCTGGGGAATATCCCTGATGGCCCTGAGCTCAGAGGGGGCCCGCAGTTTATACAGCACGAGGGCATGCTCCTGGGGTGCGATCATCACCACATCCTCACGCTCATGCAGAACGACCTTGCCGACCCCTACCTTGCCGGTCTCCTTCAGCGTGGCGGCCAACAGGGAGTAAGCCTGCTGTGCAACAGGTCCGTCCGGCCCGGCGTAGTATGGCGACTCATACAGGGTGGGGTGCACCTCTTTTGCATCGATAAAGCCCTCTATCTCGATCACCCGGGTGCTTTTGAGGTTCAGCTTCTCAAGGTCCTCCTTCTCGACGATCACGTATTGATCGGGCTCATATTTGTAGCCCTTGACGATATCCTCGGTGGTCACGGCCGTATTGCACTTTTTGCAGCGCTTATCGTAGCCGATCGGGCCGTGGTCCTTCCTGTGCAGAAGATGAAAGTTGATCGCCTGCTCCGTATCAACGGCACTGTAAATAAGGACAGGTATTGTCACGAGAGAAAAACGGATATGGCCTTTCCAGATCGCCCGCATATGTCACCTCCGGAGGTTAATGCTGTTTACGTTGCCCAGGCAGCTTCTTGTCCTGATGCTGCCTCTTTTCCTATTATACCGCGTCCGAGGCATAGGGTAGTCACTCAGTCAGGTCCGGCCGGAGCCGGATGAAGACCGGCTCGCGCAGCATCCCGTCCTTTGTAAGAGAAGCAAACTGCACCTCGCAGACTGCCCGGGGCTCGATCCATACTGTCTCCGCGTCGTCAGGCGGTTTCTCCCTGACCGGCCGCTTCGTCTGTTTAATCTTCCTGAGATAGGCGAAGGTCTCTTTCATCGATCTCTGATCGAACCCTGTCCCTGCCTTGCCCAGATACCGCAGGGCATCGCCCTCCCTTATTGCCAGCTGCAGTGCCCCGAACAGGGCCTGACGACTGCCTCCCCCTTTGGTATACCCGACGATCAGGCAGTCCATCGACTCGCGTTTCTTTATTTTCAGCCACTGGCTGCTGCGGCTGCCGGGGCGGTACACGCTGTCTCTTTCCTTTGCCATTATCCCTTCAAGCCCCATCTCCTTCGCTGCCCTGAACAGGCCCGCTCCATCGTTGACCGCCTCGCTGATTCGGTAGGGCACATCACGCCTGAGCGCGTCCTCCATCCATTCACGGCGGCGGACAAGCGGTTCATTCACGAGAGGGCGGCCGTCGAGGTAAAGGCAGTCAAAGACATAGCATACGGCCGGATGCCGTGAACGTGCATGTTCAATGGCAGCTTTGCCGCCTTGCTGCAGCCTCTGTATCACACTTTGGAAAACGGGCTTCCCACCGTCATCAAGGCAGACGATCTCCGCATCGAATAATGCCGAGGTTGCCCTGAAGGCCTTATCCGGCAGCAGGAGTTCCGGGAACCTGGCGGTTATGTCCTTCTGGTTCCTGCTCCTGATCCTTATCTCTCCTTCGTCCAAAGAGATCATCGCCCGGATGCCGTCCCATTTCACTTCATAGAGATAGTCTCCCGAGGCAGGCGGTCCATGCCGTGATTGTGCAAGCATAGGCTCGATCGGATCGCGCAGCCAATCGACCTGAGGCGTGTCCACGCGTTCAAGCAGCCATTCGCTTTCCCTGGTATGATGCATCCGGTATTCCGCGCTGAGCTCCCGGCTCTGGAGCAGGACGTGAAACCCTTCCTTTTTTTCCGAGGTGATCTCATATTTCCCGCGGCTGAAGATCCATATCCGGCCTCCGCCATATTCGCCCTTCGGGATGGTCCCCTCGAAGTTTGCGTATTGCAGGGGATGGTCTTCGGTCGAAACCGCAAGACGAATGATGCCGGGCCGTGGTGGCAGGCCTTTGGGGACTGCCCAGGATTTCAGCACTCCCTCTTTCTCAAGCCGCAGATCATAGTGCAGACGCGTTGCATGATGCCGGTGGAGCACAAAGGCATTGCCCTCCCCGACTGCCGCCGCAGGTTGAGGCTCCGGGGTCTTCCCGAAGCTTCTCTTGCCGGTGTATTCACTGAGCTGCTCAGGGACCTCCTGCCTGAGGGACCGGGCTGACGCCGGTCCTGTCCCTGCCCTTTTAGGCTGCGTATGAAGTCCGGCAGCATATGCCGCGATACCTTCCCAGGCGTCGCCGTTGCGCTGTATCTCCCCCGGCACGTCTCGTATGGTAAAAGCGGCGGCACTGCCGAGCCCCTTGAGCTGCTCCCACCTCAGCGGCATCGACACCGGGGCCCCAGGAAGCCCTCGCAGGCTGTAGGCCGATACAATGGTCTGGTAGGTCCGGTTGCGGTAGATGTCCAGAAGCACTCTCCCTTTGCGCGCCTCCTTCCTGATATTCAGGGTGGTCGACCGGCTGTGCGATCCGACGAACTGTTTGGCAACGTCCTGTGTTGCTTCAAAGACCTTATCAAAGGTCCATTTCGGTTCGATGGGAACCAGTATGTGAAGCCCCCGGCTGCCGGTCGTCTTTACGAACGGCCGGTATCCAAAGCCCTCGATATGCTCTTTGAGGTCAAGGGCTATCTCAACAAGGTCGCTGAAGTTGAAGCCGTCAGGAGGGTCCAGGTCGAAAACGAAATAATCGGGCCGGTCGAAGTGCGGGGAGCGGCAGTGCATCTGGTGAAGCTCTATGCAGGCGAGGTTGGCGAGCCAGACAAGCGACGACCCGGCTGTCGCTATCACATAATCGACCTCTTCTCCCTTCTCGCCACCGCCAAGCCGGACATGCTCTATCCACTGAGGCGCCCACTCCGGCCTGTTCTTCTGAAAGAAGCGCTCAGCCCCGATGCCTTCAGGATAGCGCACAAGCGAAAGGGGCCGCCCCTTGACATGGCTAAGGACGGTCGGAGCGACCTTGAGATAATACTCGATAAGCTCTGCCTTGAGGATATTGTCAGAAGGGTATAAGACCTTCTCGAGGTTCGAAAGCTCTATGGTCCGCCCGTTGACCCGCACGCTCTGGGATGTCCTGGCCATGGGGTCAATACATTGAGGAGTTCAAACTTCACCCACCTTTTTTTTGCCCGGATCGACAAGCTCCCGGAACCGCATCGCCAGGTTTGGCCCTATGGCCTCTTCCTCGTGTTTGAAAAAAATGAAGGCCCTCTCCCATTGCTGCGCACGGACATGTTCAGCCCATTTCAGAAGGTCGGCTTCCGTATAACCGCTGCGGCGCAGCCGCAGGTACCCCCATGTGGCAGTGCTCAGAATCTCACCTGCCGGGCTTTCATCGGTGTCTGCCGTGCAGAGACTGCAGCCTCTTTCACGAAGGAGGTCAAGGATGTCAGCGTTGAACCAGGATGGGTGCCTGAACTCAAATGCAGCGGATATGGTGCGGGGTATCAGATCGACAAAGGCCTCCAGCAACTGCCGGTCCGCATGAAAGGTCTCGGGGAACTGAAAAAGGACAGGCCCCAGCTTTTTCCCCAGGACCGGCAGGGTCCCGAAGAGGTACCGGGCCTCTTCCCCCACATGCCTCAGCCGTCTGAAATGGGTTATGACCTGGGGCGCCTTCAGCGCAAAGATAAAACCGGCAGGGACCTGCTCAGCCCAGGAATCCAGGAAGTCCGCCGTCGGCATGTGATAAAAGGTATTGTTGAGCTCTACCGAGTTGAGGCGTTCCGCATAGAAGCGAAGCATCTCCTTCGGCTGGATCTTTTCAGGATAGAAGAGCCCTTTCCATTCCTTGTACCCATACCCGCTTGTACCTGTATAGATCTTCATATGTCCCGGGCATTCCAGGCCTTTACCGTGCCGGCAAATCTCACACGTGTTCCCTTTCTCCGGATACCGGTCCGAAAGATGGTCATGCCCTTGCAGGCTTACGGCTTCTCATGTTTTTCAGCACCCTTGTCCGTATAGTCGGTCAGCATTTTTCGCAGCCTCTCGGCCGCCTCAGGGGCTTTCAGTTCTTTGCTCTCAAATATTTCCCGCGCAAGGATCCCATCCTTGCCGTAGACCTTTGCATTGGATTCTTCGTCGACCAGGAGTGCAGCCCCCTCCAGCGAAAGTCCGACGAAGAGGCCCCGGCTGCGTGAGTATGAATAGATCTCCGATTTAAGCTCTATATCCGTAGCAGCCTGACCGCCGCGGCCGACAGGCCCTGCTGCCACACTCGCGTCAGCACCTATGGTGAATTTGCCGGTGAGAAGGCGATTGATGCTCTTTTCATTCTTAAAGACCAGGATGATATCGATCGACTCAACCCCGATCTGCCAGCCGATGCTCCCCCCGGTAATAGAAATATAAGAGGGGTTGCTCCAGCGCCCATCTTTGTCCCGCACCAGCAGTACCCCGGTGCCGTATCTCCCCCCGAGGATAAACCCGGCCTTGATCACATCGGGGATGATCGCGATCCCGCTGGCATTGCTCAGCAAAGCAGGCGGTATGCCCTTTTCAGGGATCAGGACGATCTCCTTGAGCACATCCCCTGCCACCTCGATCTTTGCTGTGCTCCTGCCCTCGGCAGCGACAGACAGGGCCGGCAGCACAACCACCATGCTGCAGACGACGACCATAACCATCATGAGCTTTTTCATCGTATCTCCTTTTTTTCTCCCGACGTGGCCGGGGCATTCCGCATATATAGGCATACCGTTGTCCGGTGCTTCCCCGAA
This sequence comes from Nitrospirota bacterium, assembly GCA_004321925.1. Taxonomy (GTDB): domain Bacteria; phylum Nitrospirota; class Thermodesulfovibrionia; order Thermodesulfovibrionales; family UBA6898; genus PALSA-1316. Next base: position 16,454 of record SCQH01000071.1, read on the forward strand.
GGTTTCTTCCATATCTTTTCGTCTTGTAACTATAAGTTAAATCAGGACTTTTCAAATGTCAAGCCGGCATGCCACCTTATGGAGGGCTTTAACTTGTGCGTAGTTCGTGGTAAGATGCAGATTAGGTATCGATGAACAGTATGCGAATAAGTTTCCGGATCCTGGTCCTCAACACAATCGTGGCAGCCGCTCTCTCCGGCTGTGCAACCGGGCAGTACCTGAAGACTGAAGAGGTCCTCTCACCGGAGTTGTCCGGGACATATACCCTCATCCTCCATGGCGGGAGATATGCCGCGGACTTCCAGAATGTGGCGATACTGGACAGAGAGGGCGACTCCTTCAGCATCGGCATCTACGCCCCGGTATTCGATTATAAGGTCAGGAGCGGCCTGCCTGCAGACCGGGCAATCGAAGAAGCCGAAAAATTCGTGCGTTTCCACTATGCGGCCCGGAGTTCACAATGGAAAAAGATACTTGGCACGGACAACAGCCTGATCGGCTATGAGGTCCGGCCCCTGTATGAACCTTTGGAAACAGGCTATCCTGATATCCTCGACATCACCTACGTTACCAGAGGGAAAAAGATCATCGCGCGGATCTCTTTTAAACATGATCTTGAGCGTGGGATATTGAGAGAAGACGAAGGCCCCCTTATCAGAAAAATGCGCTAAGGCAGCCAGAAGAACTCCCGGGAACAGTCTGGGGACAAAAAAAATGGCTTAGGGATATCCTAAGCCATTTTTTTATTGGTGCCGAAGGGGGGACTCGAACCCCCACAGCGTTTCCACCGCTAGAACCTGAATCTAGTGCGTCTGCCAATTCCGCCACTTCGGCAATCTGTTAATAATAACCTCATAAAAAAATCCTGTCAATGAACAGGATTATTTTATGAAACTCTTTAAGCTTCAGACTACTTTTTATCGACTGCTTCTATGATCTTGTCTGCCTCAATATACCCGGGGACAAGCCTGCCGTCAGAAAAGATCAGGGCGGGTGTGCCAGAGATGCCGAGCTTTTCAGCAAGCTTCATGTTCTCATCAATGACCTTGGTCTCGCATTTAGGGTCAGGGATCGCCTTTTTGGCGAATACATCTTCAAGCATTGACAGAGACTTCTCACACATGATCGACTTTGCCTTCCTGGCCGCATCCTTATGCATCGGAAGCGGATACAATATTATATAAAAAGCGATATCTTTTCTCTTTTCAAGAACCTTCTTCATCTCCTGATGAAGTTTTCCGCAGTATGGTCAGTCGGGGTCGTCAAACACAACGACCTTGTGTTTGGCGTTCTTGTCTCCCATGACCAGGGCATTCTCCAGGGGGAGGGCCGAGAAATCGACCTTGTTGAGCTTGTCGTAGGTCAGCTGGGTATAGTTGAGCTTGGCCTCGATCCCGATGATGTTGCCTGCGATCAGGTTCTTCTTTGAGTAATCAATATAGACGACACCTTTTTTGGGGCCTGCCTCTATACTGATCTCCCAGAGGCCGCGTACCGGACCGTCCTGGACATTCAGGATCTTTGCATCCGGGATAACCTCCTTCAATACGTCCCTGGCCTGCTCTGCGTTGAGGGTATGGCACTTTGAACAATCCTGCTCACCTTTCGCAAAGGCAAAGACCTCACCGGCACCTGCGGCTACCAGGACGATGGTCAGTGCTGATAATAGTAATTTTTTCATACCGGAATTTTACCACTACCCCGACGGCAAAGTAAAGAATTTTTGGCCCTTCCCCGGGTTCTTAATTAAATTTCAGCATTGAATCCTATTTCTCTCATCTGATATAATTCATTCACTTTTAGCGCCAAAGGATAAAGACATGGAATTTTCGCAGGAAGAGCTCAGCAGATATAACCGTCAGATGATGATGGACGGGTGGGGCGAGGAAACCCAGAAGAAGATCAAGGCCTCAACGGTCTTCATTGCGGGAGCCGGCGGCCTCGGGTCCCCGGTCTCAATCTACCTCGCCGTTGCAGGCGTCGGCAGGATCAGGATATGTGATTTCGATTCCCCTGACTGGTCGAACCTGAACCGCCAGATACTGCATAACCACAACCGTATCGGCACGAACAAGGCGGTCTCTGCAAAACAGACGCTTTCGGAGCTGAACCCCCATATCGAGATCGAAGCCTTCACCGACAAGATCGTTGCTGAAAATGTCGATGAACTGGTCGGCAACGCCGACCTTATCCTCGACTGTATGGATAATTTCCCGACCCGCTACCTCCTCAATGAATCAGCCATCAGAAAAAATATCCCGTTAGTGCATGGAAGCATCTGGGGGCTGGACGGTCGGATCACCTTCATCAAATCACCCGAGACACCCTGCCTCAGGTGTTATTTCCCTGAATCACCGCCTAAAGAGGTCTTTCCGGTCCTTGGCGCGACACCGGGTGTTATCGGTACGCTTCAGGCAATGGAGGCCTTAAAATATCTTTCGGGCATTGGAAAGCCGCTCAAGGGCAAACTGCTTGTCTGGTCAGGGAACGATATGAGCTTCAAGACATTCAGGGGATTCAAAGACCCCGACTGTCCAACCTGCGGAACAAGATCCTAGCCGGGTCCCCTGCTGAGATTCTGTCTGCCTTGCCCGTGTTTCTCCCGGCCCTTGGAGGTCGTCTGTTTTTTCTTATTCAGGAGAGGTGAAAAATGGTGGGCAGTCGCAGAATCGAACTGCGGACACGAGGCTTTTCAGGCCTCTGCTCTACCGACTGAGCTAACTGCCCACGGGTATTAATGATAACTATTACTTTTTTGATTGTCAACTTATGATGAACCATCTCAAACAGGCAGCCATAGAATATGCGCCCGCACTCGCCTCCGGTGTTCTGCTGGTGCTGTCCTTCCCCGGTTTTGATTATTACCCCCTTGCCTGGATAGCCCTCCTCCCCCTGCTTTTCTCCCTCCGCGAGAAGACGCCGAAGGAGGCCTTCCGGCTAGGCTATGTTTTCGGCATAGTCTATTTTTTCGGCACCCTCTACTGGGTATACCACTCGATAACTGTCTTTGGCGGCATTCCCCTTGCGGCGAGTTTCGGTGTCGTCCTGATGTTATGCCTTTACCTGGGTCTGTACCCGGCGCTCTTTTCCTGGCTCTTCGCCCTGATCATGAAAAAGACAAAACTGCCTGCCCTGCTGATCGTCCCCGTTATATGGGTCGTGCTGGAGTTTATCAGGTCATACCTGCTGACGGGGTTCCCGTGGGCGAGCATAGGGTATAGCCAGTATCTCTTCCTGCCCATGATACAGATCGCCGACGTGACCGGCATTTACGGTATATCCTTCCTGGTCATGTCGGTCAACGGGGCTTTGTTCGACATCGCGCTTGTCAGGAGGAAGCTGCGGGACATCCCTCTGTACCCGCTTATTTACTCGGCGACCGGATTCATAGCACTTGCAGCCGTGCTGCTCATCTCTCTTGGTTACGGTGCATGGCGGCTGACCCAGAGCAGAGAGCAGGGAGCCGTCCGGGTCAGTATCATCCAGGGCAGCATACCACAGGACAAAAAGTGGGAACCGGCCTTCCAGGAGGAGGTCCTTGCCATCTACCGCGACCTTTCACAGAAGGCTGCGGCCGCCTCGTCACCCCAGCTTATCGTCTGGCCGGAGACCTCGGTCCCTTTTTTCTTCGACTATGATACAGCCAATACTGAACGGCTTCTGAAGATGCAGAAGGAGCTTGGCGCGTATCTGCTGTTTGGCAGTGTCCTGGTCAGAGAGAGGACAAAAGAGCATACCCTCCTGACCAACAGCGCGCTCCTGCTGGACAGGGAGGGCAAGCCGGTCTATAAATATGACAAGATCCACCTGGTCCCCTTCGGGGAATATGTCCCGCTGAAGAAGGTCCTCTTTTTCGTCGATAAGGTCGTCACCGGCATCGGCGACTATGTCCCCGGGGATTCATATCTGAAGGCAGGCGCTGACTTCGGGAGCTTCGGCACCATGATCTGTTATGAGATCATCTTCCCGGGACTGGTCAGAAAGTTCTATACGCAGGGCGGGGACTTTATCGTCACGATCACGAACGATGCCTGGTTCGGCAGGACGGCAGGGCCCTATCAGCATTTCAGCATGGCCGTATTCCGGGCCATAGAGAACCGCAAACCGGTTGTCCGTGCCGCAAACACCGGTATATCAGGCTTTATCGACAGCAGCGGCAGGATCACGGCCAGGACCTCGCTCTTTACACGGGAGTTCCTGTCCGGCGAGATAAAACCGGACAAGACCCTGACCTTTTATACGAAATATGGAGATCTTTTTTCGTATGCATGTATTATAACGTTCATTGCTTTATTGCTGAATATTCGAATATGGAGGTAGATCAGTTATGGTGATGCAGGAAGAATTGAAGGAAACCCTTGCCCAGATGAGGGCAAAGACCGAGGCCTTAAGAGGTTATCTTTGATGTCTCCAGAAAAAAAGAGGCCATCGAGAAGATAAGTCAGGACCTTACCCAAGAGGAGGTCTGGTCTTCACCCGAAAGGTCGAAGGTCCTCCTGAAGGCAAAGGCACGGCTCGAAAGCTCCGTAAACCGCTTCGAAGAGCTCGAAAACAGGCTGCTCTACGCCGAAGAGTCGATCGGCATCCTCGATGAGGAAGGGGGAGAGGTTTTCATTAAGGAGTTCAAGGCCGACCTGGCGGCGCTGAAGCAGGACCTTGAGGCTCTTGAACTTGAGAACCTTCTGTCGGGCGAGCTCGACCGGAACAACGCTATCCTCACCATCCATCCCGGGGCAGGCGGCACTGAAAGCCAGGACTGGGCCCAGATGCTGATGCGGATGTACCTGCGCTGGGCAGAGCTCCATGGATATAATGCACAGGCGATCGATCTGCAGCCCGGGGACGAGGCAGGGATCAAGGGGGCGACCATAACCTTCAGCGGCGACTATGCCTATGGGTATCTCATGGCAGAGGCCGGCGTGCACCGGCTTGTCAGGATATCGCCGTATGACGCCAATAAGAGACGGCATACTTCTTTTGCCGCTGTTATCGTCTATCCCGAGATCGAAGAGGACATACCGATCGAGGTCAGGGAAGAAGACCTCAAGATCGATACCTACAGGGCCTCGGGGGCCGGCGGGCAGCATGTCAACAAGACCTCGTCGGCGGTCAGGATCACCCATATGCCGACCGGGATCATCGTGGCCTGCCAGAACGAGCGCTCTCAGCACAAGAACAAGGCCATCTGCATGAAGGTCCTGAAGGCACGCCTGTACGATCTTGAGCTCAAGGCGAAGGAAAAGAAGATGGACGACCTCGCCGGGGACAAAAAGGGCATTGCCTGGGGCAGCCAGATCAGGTCGTATGTGCTGCAGCCCTACCGGCTGGTCAAGGACCACCGCACCGGCCTTGAGGTCGGGGATGTCGATTCGGTCCTCAACGGGAATATAGACGTATTCATAAAGGAATATCTTATGTTCAAAACAACAAAACAGGGGGAGGCCTGATGATCAAGGAAGCGATCAATCTCATCGTAAGCGGCATTGGTCTTTCAGAAAGCGAAATGGCGGAATGCATGAAGGAGATCATGGAGGGCAGGGCCACCGACGCACAGATCGCTTCGCTGCTGACCGGCCTGCGCATGAAGGGCGAAACAGTCGAGGAGATCACCGGCGCTGCGCGGGTCATGCGGGACAAGGCAGCCAGGATCAAGGCCCCGGAAGGCGTGCTCGACACCTGCGGCACCGGCGGCGACACCTCGCATACGTTTAATATCTCTACCACCACCGCCATTGTTGTTGCCGCTGCCGGCATACCGGTCGCAAAGCATGGCAACCGGGCAGTATCAAGCAAATCAGGCAGCGCGGATGTGCTTGAGGCCCTCGGGGTAAAGATCGACCTTGCCCCGGAGAAGGTCGAGGAATGCTTATTTCAGACCGGCTTCGGCTTTCTCTTCGCCCCGCTCTTTCATCCCGCGATGAAATTTGCGATCGGCCCGAGGCGCGAGCTCGGCATCAGGACCATATTCAATATCCTCGGCCCCATAACGAACCCTGCGGGCGCCTCACGCCAGGTCCTTGGCGTCTTTGCCGGTAAGCTCACCGAAACCCTCGCAACGGTCCTGGGGAACCTTGGCGCGGTCGATGCGATGGTGGTGCATGGAGATGACGGCCTCGATGAGATAACGATCTCCTCAGGCACAAAGGCCTCCCGTTTCATCAACGGCAGGGTAGAGAGCATGTATATCTCGCCTGAGGACTTCGGCATCAAACGCGGGACCATGCAGGACATGGTCGGCGGGGACAAAGACGAAAATGCAGGTCTGACCATCAAAATACTGCGGGGCGAAAAAGGCCCCAAACGGGACGTCGTCCTGATGAACTCCGCCGCCGCCATCATGGTCTCCGGCATCGCAGCGGACCTGGTCTCTGCGTGTGAGCTTGCGGCTGAGGCGATCGATTCCGGCAAGGCGATGAAAAAACTGGAGGAGATCAGGAAGGTTTCAAATTCATTGTAAAACAGATATGTCGCTATTCTGAGAGCCGGTCGGGTCCTTCCACCTCCACCCTGTTATTGAAATCCCTCCATTTGTTCTTCAGAACTTCTTCTCTGTCCTGCGGCGACAGATATTCCGTCACATTTACCAAAGGGGTGAAAGGAAGAAGTGCTACACCGGACGAACTCATGAGCCCGCTATCGCTATGGAGATTGCTTAATATGAAGGCATGGAAGAATTCATGAAGAAACACCTTGCAGTCACCTGGTTTAACCACTATATACCTGCGGTAGGTATCATCTATGTACGCCAGAGTGACCGGCAGCGGTAAAAGACTGATATAGGCAAGTGCATCTCCGGCAGAGTACGAAGCAGGATTGACCGCAATATCCCAGTCCGTATGATCCCGGAGTATTTTATGTATTTCTGTAAGACGTTCCTCCCGGTGATTGACCGGGGGAAGGTTTGCCTGCACGAACAGGGAAGGGTAAAGTTCGATCCCCACCTGTTCTGAGCTATATGCTCCGCATCTTTGTATCCAGTTGCCGATGTATTCCCTGTCAGGCTTATCTTCGGTGACTATCGCCACACGCAGGGTCCTTATGGGTTGATTTTCAGCCATGAATTCAGGATCATGTATCCGGGATTTAACAGTTTCTCCGACACAGCCGGAAACTATGCAGAATGCAAGAAGGACTGTTGTCAGTAAGCGGAAACTTTTGATGATGTCAGCAGTAGCCACCTCAGCTTCAGGCGATCCCTTTCATTCGCATCATCCCCGCGACAGCTCCCCCGATGAAAGCGACCAGCCAGCAGCTGTAGATTGTTATGCTGACGCGGTGGAAGACCAGATTGGCGGCTTCAGCCCGGTTTGTGCTGGATGCGATCAGGGCCAGAAGGAAATGGAATGCCATCCCGGACAGGGAAGCGATCCCGGTTATACTGTGCCACAGGGGCGGTCTGCCGTAAGCATTTGAGATCAGGTTCATCTGGTACGATCCCAGAAAGTCACAGATCAGGCCTGCCCCGAAAATGATCAGGTGCTTGCGGTGAAGCCCCTGGCGGCGGCCGCTGAAAACCGCCCACGTATAAAATATCAACGCCAGCATCATCCATATGACCGCTTGTATCAGCATGAGGTTATTGTCCATATTCTACCTGATACTACGATACGAAGTTCGTGGCATTCTCTCACTCGCTTCTGAAGCAGCTGTTGAACCCCGGAGCCGTTCTTCACGGCTGGCTTTCACCGGTAACCCTCATCATGAGGCCCAATGTCGATCAGGAGTATTTCCTTTTCAGTGATCATAACGGTCATCGTGATCCGGTAACTGCCGGTAATACCTACTGCACCAAGCTGCTCGTGAACAGATAGAAGGGTGATCGAGTGATCTCAGCGGTGAATCAGGTTGAGGGCGATGTTTGTTCCCATGCCCTGGCCATAGCCAAGCTGGATCATCAGCATTGCCAGAGGTTCAATGTAGCGGGCGTTCTTGAGGGGGCCTGCATCGGTCGGTTCGAAGCCGGTCTCCATGATCAGCTCAGAAACGATCTTTTTTGCCTCGGCATCGTCACCGCAGAAAAACATGGTCGGCCTGCGGGAGCCGAAGAGCCTGGATTCGGAGTTGTAGACCTCGGCAAAGGCGCTGTTAAAGGCCTTCACGACCTTTGCGCCGGGCGCCATTTTCGCAATCTCTTCAGCGGCGGAGGTATCATGGCCAATCGCAAGCTCAGAGAAGTCCGGAGTCAGGGGATTCGTGCAGTCTATCAGGACCTTGCCCTGCAGAGAGCCTGCAGCCTTTAAGGCCTCAGGAACCTTTCCCCACGGCACCGACAGAAGAAGCACCTCGCTCTGCTGGACTGCTTCGGCTGGCGAGCCTGTGCCGGAATTTTCAGCGGCGCCTGCTAAAGCCATCAGTTTCTCCTGGTTTCTCGAGAAGCTGAAGATGACCTTATGCCCTTTTTTGACCCATATCTTCCCCAGCCCGCCGCCGACATTCCCCGCTCCAATAATCCCAATGTTCACTATAGTTCTCCCGGCCCTCTTCGTTCCATTAAGCTATTTCTATACTAAATCGTAACAGTCAAAACGGCTTATGTCAATGGCTCTGGGCTGCAATGCCTCACCCGCGCTTTGCCTGTAATTTGATAACAAGTGTCGCATCCAGGGCATGAGCAATCTTGCTCAGCGTCTCGACTGATGCCTTCTTAAAGCCGGACCGTTCAAGCCTCGAAATGGCACTCTGCTTGGTGCCAATGCGTTTTGCAAGCTCTGCTTGAGTAATCCCGGCCTTTTCGCGGGCCTTGATCATACTTTCCATCAGTGCAAACTCTGCATCGAGGTCATGCCATGCCTTCTTGAAAGCAGCATCTTTCATCTGCTCGTTAATATGTTCATCGATCGTTCTTCCGCGCTTATAGGCAGTTCTCATTATTAGCTCCTTTCTATCATGTCCTGCATTCTTTTTTCTGCAACAGCGATCTCTCTCGCCGGCGTCTTGTCAGTCTTCTTTATAAAGCCATGCAAAAGAACTATGCGTTTATCGACATAGGCAAAGTAGAGGATCCTAACCGCTCCGATACTGTCCCTAATCCTCAACTCTCTGATCTTTCCTCGAAGCTGTTTTGTATATGGCTCCGACAGTAGGACACCATACTGTGACAACAACTTGATCGTGCGTAAAACTTTAGCCCGGGGTCCCGGCTGAAGTTCTTCAATAAAATCAGCAGCTGGTTCCTCTCCTAAGCTGTTCCGATAATATTCAACGGTCCACTGCATGGCTCATTATAACATAAATGTTATTTATGCATGATAAAGATTTTCTTCGTAATGCATGGGGGAACTCTGATAACGGGGCTTGCAGATGAAACTCTTCTGTCCGGAAAAACTGATGACTGTCAGGACTTGTTCAGTATTTTATCAAGTTTGGCGACTGCTGCTTTTTTGACTTCACCGACCCCTTTTGTCCTGAGCATCTGCAGCATCTTTTCTGATGACAGGCCCTTCAGGAACCTGCCCCTCTTCGCTGCCTCAGGTATCTCTGAGAGCGCCCGCTGTCTGAGCTTGCGTAAGAACGCAAGATAGGCTGTCATCTCAGGGCCGTACTGCTTTTCGAGTTCCTTCCGAATGGTCTTTGCCAGGGCAGGACTTACCCCGCTGGTCGAGATCGCTATGGTCAGTGGTCCCCGGCTGATGGTTGAGGGGGCGATAAAATTACAGAGGGGAGGGACATCGACCACATTCACCAGGCAACAGGCATCTGCCGAGACCCTCCTGTTCACAACTTCTGAGTCGGTCGCTGCCACAACGATAAAGGCGCCCTTGAGGTCATTGTTGCGGTAGCTGCGGGAGATATGTTGAATGGACTTATCCTTGGCAAGGGACTTCAGCCGCGGGGTCAGCTCCGGGCTGATAACGGTTACGACCGCGTCTGCCTTGAGGAGCGCCAGGACCTTTCTTTCAGCAACATCGCCGCCGCCGATGATGACCGCTTTTTTTGCCTGGATATTGAGAAAGACAGGATAGTATTTCACCGGAGGACCGGGAGGCAACGGTTATTTCTTGTCGGACTTTGCAGGGACAAGTTCTTTTCTTGCTTCAACGGCAGCAGGGCTGTTGGGGTATTTCTCAAGGAGCCGTTTCAGCACCTCTTCGGACTTCTCCTTCTGCCCGGCCTTCTTATGGGCGATGCCGAGGCTGAGCATGACCCTCTCATATTTCTTGTAGTCAGGATAGTTCGCAAGCAGCCCCTCGAACCGTTCGATGGCAGCAGCAAAGGTGCCTCTTTTCATGTAAAATTCACCGACCATATATTCATAATCGGCTATGGTATTTCTGCACTTCTCTATCCTGAGCTCTACCAGGTCCTTATACGGGTTCCTGGGGAAGTCCTTCTTCAGCTTCTCGAACTCGGTCAGGGCCTTGGCAGCGCCGCCATAACCCCTTTCAGGGCTTTCGATCTGGTTGAAATAGACCATCGCGATCTGGTACTGGGCATAGGAGGCGTTCCTGTGGTCAGGATACATTTCGATGAACTTCCGGTACTCTGCCACGGCCAGCTCCGGCTCTTCCTCCCTGACATAGGAATCAGCCACCCTCAGCTGGGCCAGAGGGGCGATCTTCTTTGTCAGGTCCCGGTTCTTGATTTCAAGCAGGAGGGCACGGGCCTGATTATATTCTTTTTCGTCAATCAGCTTATTGGCTGCGGTAAATGATCTCTCGGCGTCGAATTCCTCTGCCGGTTTTACGACAGCAGGCTTAGCGGCACAGGAGAACAGGGCCAGAGACAGAACAGATGCAAGGACTATCTTCAGAAGAATTTTCATGCTCTTATTAAAACGTTATCCCTTTGCACAAGTCAAGCAGATCCGGCCTCTGACCGGCCCCGTGCCTGACCCTGCCGCTTGCCAAAGAAGCGGGCCGGGTGTTATGGTAACCGGTGAATCTTTTACTGTATCAACGCCCATCCCGATACATAAACACCGAGATAAATTCAGTCCATAAAGAGGCATCTGTCCGGGTGGCCCTTGCCTTTCCGGATGTCTACGAGATCGGGATGTCCCATCTCGGACTGAAGGTCCTCTACCGCATCATCAATGAACTTCCGGAGACGGCAGCAGAAAGGGTCTTTTCCCCCTGGGTCGACCTTGACGATGCGATGAAGAGCGAGGGCAGCCTGCTTACCTCTCTGGAATCCGGCCTGCCGCTTAAGGACTTTGATATCGTCGGCTTCAGCCTGCAGTATGAGCTGGCCTACACCACGGTCCTTAATATGCTCGACCGCGGAGGCATACCCATCCGGTCAGAGGCGCGTCCTGACCTGAAGCGGCTTCCCCTGGTCATTGCCGGGGGGCCCAGCACGCTCAACCCCTTTCCGATGTCACCCTTTATCGATGCCTTTCTGATCGGTGACGGAGAGGACGCGGTAAAGGAGATCATCTCTGCCTATACGATATGGAAAAAGGACGGAAAGTCCGACAAGACGACTCTGCTGAAGTCCCTCTCACGGATAGAGGGAGTCTTTGTGCCCTCCCTTGGCAGGGGGCAGAAGGTCAGCCGCAGGATCATTGCCTCTCTTGAAGATGCACCGTTCCCCGACAACCCTATATTGCCCTTTGCAAACATCGTCCATGACAGGGTCAATATCGAGATATCACGCGGCTGCTCAATGGGCTGCAGATTCTGCCAGGCCGGCATGACCTACCGGCCGGTCAGGGAGCGATCGGTCGCAAAGATCCTGGAGCTTGCCGAGAGGTCCCTCCGGAACACCGGGTATGAGGACATCTCCTTTACGTCTCTGAGCTCAGGGGATTACTCCTGCCTGCTTGAGCTGATGCAGGGTTTTAACCGGAAGTTCAGCCACAAAAGGATCGCGATGTCGCTGCCCTCCTTACGGGTCGGATCAGTGACCGGCGATATGCTCAGGGAGATCCGCTCTGTCAGAAAGACCGGTTTTACCATAGCACCCGAGGCAGGTACAGACAGGCTGCGCGCCGTCATCAACAAGGATTTTACTGAAGAGACCTACCAAAAGGCCCTGGAGACCCTCTTTAAGGCCGGCTGGCAGAACCTGAAGCTCTATTTCATGACCGGCCTCCCGACAGAGACGGACGAGGACATCGACGCCATCCCTGAAATGGCCTACCAGGCCATCAGAATATCCAAGAAGCTTACCGGGAGGAATGTGACGATAAGCGCGGGCGTTTCTTCGTTCATCCCGAAACCGCATACTCCCTTTCAGTGGTTCGGCCAGAATGATATCGAGCTGCTGAGGGAAAAGAACACCTATCTCCGGAAGGCCTTCCTGAAAAAAGGGATCAAATTCAAAGGCCACCGGGAGGAGATGTCCCTGCTTGAGGCTGTCTTTTCCCGCGGTGACGAGACCCTGGCCCCGTTCATAGAGGCGGCCTGGTCGCTGGGCTGCAGACTGGATGCCTGGACAGAGCACTTTGACTTCGAAAAATGGAAGAAGGCCGCCGAGATATCAGGCGTCGATGCGTTTGCCTTTGCGGGAAGGAACTATGAGATGGATGCCGAATTCCCCTGGGACAACATCAGCACCGGGGTCACCAGAGAGTTCCTCTGGAGAGAATACCAGAACGCCCTCAAAGGGAGCTTCTCAACAGACTGCAGAAAACAGTGTCATGCCTGCGGCCTTGCCTGCAAAGAGAGCCCTGCGAATAAACCTGAACCCCAGGTGAACGGGGAGATCCCGGCGGCCAGGCCAGGGAGTCCGTCCCCTGCTCTTCAGAATAATTTCATCCGTCTGAGGCTGCAGTATACCAAGACCGGCAGGCTGCGGTACCTTTCTCACCTGGAGCTCTCCACGGCCCTGACCCGCGCGATGAACCGTGCTGATTTCCCCTTAAGGTATTCAACCGGCTTTCATCCGGCCCCGAAGGTATCTTTCGGCCCGGCTCTGAGCGTCGGCATCGCCGGGACCACCGAATACCTGGATGTTGAGCTTGTCCCTCCCTTTGATGCCGGTGAAGGATTGCTGCGGATAAACCGGGAACTGCCTTCCGGGATCAGGGCGACCGGCATGGCCCGGCTCCGCGGCGGTGAAAAGTCCCTTAATAGTTTTATAATAAGATATGTGTACGAAGTAAGAAGCAGGGGAAAAATGTCTGCAGACCGCTTTCTCGAACAGGATGCGGTCTGGGTCCAGCGTGACAAGGGCCCCATAAATATCAAAGAAATGATCGAACTGCTCGAAAGGGTGGACGATATGACCTTCAGGGTGACGGTCAAAGAGAGCGGGGATATTAAGATGAGACTGTCGGAGATGGTGCCGGAGCTGTTCGGTCTGAAGGCTGTTGATTGTGAGATCACCAGGACCGGGATGTTCGGCTGGACAGGCAGATGGACAGACCCTCTGGAGGTATGCGGATAATGGGCAGCGATATACTGATAAATGTGACACGGGAAGAGACGAGGGTCGGGCTTCTTGAAGGCGGCCAGGTCGTCGAGTTCTATGTCGAGCGCAAGAGGGACGCAAGTCTTGTCGGCAACATCTATAAGGGGAAGGTGGTCAAAATACTCCCCGGCATGCAGTCGGCCTTTGTCGATATCGGCCTCGAGAAGGCGGCCTTCTTGTATGTGGCTGACATAAAGGCCGACACGGATGAGTATGCCCCACTCTTCGAGGATGAGGAAAAAGAGACCTCGATAGAGATGATATCCCACAGGGGTCGTTCTGAAGCACCGATAGAAGACCTTATCCAGGAAGGACAGGAACTCCTGGTCCAGGTCTCGAAGGACCCCATCGGGAGCAAGGGCGCGCGCGTCACCTCCTATATAACCATGCCCGGAAGGTATCTGGTGCTTATGCCCGACGTAGAGCATATCGGCATTTCACGAAGGATATCGAACGAAGAGGAGCGGACCAGGCTCAAGAACATCGTGACGAGCATTAAACCGGAGGGGTATGGCCTGATAATCAGGACCGCCAGCGAGGACTCCCCTGAGGAGGACCTCAAAAAGGACCTCGAATTCCTCCGCCTCCTCTGGAAGAACATCCACGAAAAAAGGGAGAAGGTGCCTGCCCGCGGCCTGCTCTACAGCGACCTGGACCTTGTCTTCAGGAGCGTCCGCGACCTTATGAGCCAGGACGTCGAGCGGCTGATCATCGACTCTCCTGATGAATATGAGCGGATCATCGAATTTGTCACGACCTACTTCCCGAAGCTGCTGAACAAGATCGAGCTCTATGAGGGCACCGAGCCGATATTTGACGCCTTTGGGATCGAGCTCGACATTACGCGGGCCATAGGCCGCAAGGTCTGGCTGAAGTCCGGCGGGTATATTGTCGTCGACCATACCGAGGCGATGACCGTCATTGACGTCAACACCGGGAAGTTCGTCGGCAAGGAGGGGCTCGAAGATACGATCCTGAAGACGAACCTTGAGGCGGTCAAGGAGATCTCCTACCAGATACGGCTCAGGAACCTCGGCGGGATCATCATCATCGACTTCATCGACATGGACAAACTGGAGAACCGTGAAAAGCTCTTCAATGCCTTTTCCGAGGCAATGAAGAAGGACAGGGCCAAAAACACCATCTTCCATGTCTCCGAGCTCGGCCTCATACAGATGACCAGAAAGCGGGTCAGGGAAAGCCTCGGCAGGACCCTGAGCACCACCTGCCCCTACTGTGAAGGCAAGGGCTTCGTCAAATCGCCCGAGACCCTCTGCTACGAAATATTACGGACGATCAAGAAACTCGCCCGGCATGGCAGTGAAAAGATCATCATCACGGCCCATCCGATCGTTGCCGAAATGCTCTCTGACGAAGAGATGCTCGGGATCGAGGACGTTGAAAGCCAGTACGGCGTCAAGGTGATCATGCGGGCGGACAATAAGATGCACCAGGAAAACTATGAGGTGGCCTCCTTGTGAGCCCTGATGGCCCTCCTGCTTCAGAACAGAAGTTCTCAGCTCTCCTGTCGCTTCTGAAGGAGTCGGGCTCGGCCCTGCTTGCCTTCTCAGGGGGAGTTGACAGCAGCTTTCTCCTGAAGGCCATGCAGCTTTCGGGGATGAAGGTCCTGGCCGTTACCGCACTATCCGATACCATGCCTGCAGACGACTATGACAGCGCCGTTGCCTTTGCAAAGGCCGAGGGCGTCGAGCATATCGTCATCAGGAGCAGCGAGCTTGACAATGAGGAGTTCACCCGCAATGCCCCTGACCGCTGTTTTCACTGCAAGGACGGGCTCTTCGGCAGGCTCACCGCGATCGCCCGCGAGCGGGGGTTCATGCACGTCTTTGACGGCAGCAATGCGGACGACCTCTCCGATTACCGGCCGGGCAGGAAGGCTGCAGCAGCGCATCAGGTCAGAAGTCCTCTCGCAGAGTCCGGGTTTTCGAAGGCTGAGATACGCGAAAGGTCACGGGAGCTCGGCCTGGCCACCTGGGACCGGCCCTCGTCCCCCTGCCTCTCCTCCCGCTTCCCTTACGGCCAGCGCATAACCATTGCTGCCTTAAAGAGGGTCGAGGCTGCAGAGTCCTTCATTAAGACGTTCGGGATCCATGAAGTACGGGTGCGTGACCATGGGGAAACGGCCCGTATCGAAGTGGGAGAAGAGGACTTCCGGACATTTCTTGACCCGGGGACACGCAGGCTTGTGGCAGAAAAACTGAGGTCCCTCGGCTATTCCTTTATCTCTGTTGACCTAGAAGGCTACAGGACCGGCAGTATGAACAGGGTCCTCGACCAACGGAAAAACTGAGTGGCCCTGCATGGAAACAGCTCACTCCCCATCCCCTCCAGACCTGAGCAGATGCGTCCGTTGCGGCATCTGCAAGACCCTCTGCCCCACCTATGCCGAAGAACCGGCCGAGGGCATGGGCGCACGCGGCAGGGTCGCCCTTGTCAAAGGCCTGGCATCGGGACAGATCTCTCCCTCACGGCTTCTCAATAAACATCTCTACAGCTGTATCCTCTGCGGCGCCTGCTCCGGCAGCTGTCCGCTCGGCATCGATGTCCCGGAAACAGTATATCAGGGGAGGTCCCTGCTCAGGGATGCGGATGTCAGGCGGCGGGTCCTCAGATACCTGACACGACTTTCGGTCGCATGGCCTGATGCGGCATACCGGCTGGCGCGTATGGCCCAGGGGACCCTATGGTCGTTCCTGGCCCGCAAAGGCATCATACCGGAATTCCCGGAACTCCAGGAGGTCCCCTTCAGGAAGGCCGAGCAGGTATTCAAGACCCACAAAAAAAAACGCGGGCGCGTAGCGGTCTTTACCGGCTGCAGCATCAATTATATCTTCCCCGACCTTGGAGAATCCCTCCTGAACGTCCTGCAGAAGCTGAACTATGAGGTTGTCTTGCCAAAGGGCGAGGTATGTTGCGGCAACCCGTTAAGGAGCGTCGGGCTTGAGGAGCAGGCGGTTGAGCAGGCGAAGAAGAACTACCGGGTATTCAGCAGGTTAAAGGTCGATGCCATCCTCAGCCTCTGTCCAACCTGCACCCATACCCTGAAACATGAATACCCGAAACTGATCGGGAAAGGGCTCGATAAGGCAATGGATATATCGGTCTTTTTTCTCGATAAGCTGGAACAGGTCCCTCGCTTTGACAAGACAGCCGTCTATCATGACCCCTGCCATCTGCAGTATATGCTGGGCGTCACAAAAGAACCGAGGGAGATAATCAGAAAAGCCGGGATCGACCTCATCGAAACGGCCGACCCGGGATGCTGCGGGTTCGGGGGCCTCTACTGCATGTCCAACAGGGAGATGTCCTCCCGTTTCCTCGCCAAAAGGGGAGCGGATATCATGGCCTCAAAGTCAGATACGGTCATAACCTCCTGCCCGGGCTGCATCCTCACCCTCGGCCGGAGCGTAAAGGACCGGCCGGTGATCCATCTCATCGAGCTCATAGAGGACGCCTATTGCATCAGGGCAGATGCACAGGAGCTGCTTTTTTAGGATTTCGACTGTGGAAGCGTGATGAGATACTGATGTAATTTCTTCAGCGCCCGGCCGCGGTGGCTCATGGCATCCTTCTCAGGGGCCGTCATCTCGGCAAAGGTACGGTCATGTCCCTCGGGATAGAACAAGGGGTCATAGCCGAAACCGTTGGAGCCTTTTTCCTTTTTGCCGATACTGCCATAGACATAGCCGGTGAAGGTCTTATGATGGCCGTCCGGCAGGACCAGCGCAAGACAGCAGACGAACCTCGCTGCCCGGTCCTCTCCTTCCAGTCCTTTCATCTCCTGCAGAAGCTTCCTGACATTCAGGCTGTCCGTGGCCCCTTCCCCCGCATACCGTGCCGAATAGACTCCGGGCGCCCTGCCGAGGGCCATGACCTCAAGCCCTGAATCGTCCGCGATCGCCGGCCGGCCGGTGAAGGCCGAAACAGCACGGGCTTTTTTCAGAGAGTTTGCCCTGAAGGTCTTCCCGTCCTCCTCAACATCCGGACATCCGGGGAAGGAGTCGAGAGTGATGAAGCGGACATCGTACCCGTCAAAGATGCGCCCCATCTCCTCTGCTTTTTTCCTGTTTTTTGTCGCAAGCACAATATCCATAGCGTTGATCATATAACTATAGTTAAGTATCTTTTGGTTTGTCAAAATTATGGCGGCCCGGCCCTTTCCTGCTGCCCTGAATAATGCTTGTCACTAAAATTTGATATAGGGTATACTAGTAAGCCGTAAAAACGTTTCGCTTCATCTCTTGAAAAAACAATAAAAACATGCGCATCGATAAGATCGAACTCATAGGCTTCAAGTCCTTTGCGGACAGGACCGCCTTTAACCTCCATTCAGGCATCACCTGTATCGTCGGCCCCAACGGCTGCGGCAAGAGCAACATTGTCGATGCCTTCAGGTGGGTGCTCGGCGAGCAGAGCGCCAAGAGCCTCAGGGGAGAGAAGATGGAAGAGGTCATCTTCAACGGCTCGTCCCTGAAGAAACAAAAAGGCATGGCAGAGGTTACCATGGTCATGTCCGGGATGACCGGGGCCCTGCAGCCTGCTGCCCGGGAAAATGTCCCCGCAGGCGAGCAGGACGATGCCACGGCAGGGGACCAGGGCAATGGCAACGGAGACAACCGCCAACCCAGCCTGGGCCTGAACCTGGCCAGCGGCGAGACCCTGTCCGTCACCCGGCGGCTCTACCGTTCAGGTGAAAGCGAATACATGATCAACAGGACCCCCTGCAGGCTCAAGGACATCAGGGACATCTTCCTTGATACCGGGCTTGATTTCCGGAGCTATTCGATCCTTGAACAGGGCAGGATCAGCCAGATCCTGAACTCAAAACCGACCGAACGCCGCTTCATCATCGAAGAGGTCGCCGGGGTGATGAAATACAAGGTCAGGAAGGCCGAGGCCCTCTCGAAGCTCGAGTCATCACGCCTGAACCTCCTGCGGATAAACGACATCGTCACCGAGGTCAAAAAACAGATCAATATCCTCGACCGGCTCGCCAAAAAGGCGGAGCGGTACAAGAGACTCTCCTCAGAGATGCATGCCATCGAGCTCAAGATCGAGCGGAAGGAATATCAGGACCTCCGGGATGAGAACGAGAAGATCAACGGGGAGTATACCCTCCTGAGGGAGAACGAGGCTGTGCTGTCTGCCGAGATAACCGGCGCCGAGAACAGGACCGAGACCAGAAGGCTCGAACTGATCGAGAGGGAAAAGGCGCTTGAGATCATCCAGAAGAACCTCCAGCTTATGGAGAGGGAGATAGCTGAGATCGAGCGTACCATCGCCGTCAGCAGGAATGACGTGACGAACCTCGGCGACTACAAGACAAAGCTCCTGGTCCAGGAAGAGGAGAATGACGCGCGCGTCCTGGAGATCACTGCACGCTGCGGGGAACTGCAGGCAGAGGGCCAGCGCATCTCCGGAGAGATGGAACAGCATGCCGAACAGCTCCGGCTCAAGACAGAGGCCTTCAGGGCCGGGGAAGAGGAGCTGGCCGAAAAAGAAGAAGGCCTGGAGGAAAAAAGGCGCGATATCTTCAGGGTCACGGAAGAGATCAGCAGGCTGCGCAATGAGCTGAGCCGCCAGCAGTCGGCCTTTGAGTCCCTTGAACGGAGGGATGCAGCTGCCCAGCGCGAGTCTGAGGACTCCCGGAAGGTCCTTGAAGGTGTTGAGGCCTCGATCAACAACGTCGAGTCTGTGATCATGGGCAACAGCAACGAGAAGCTGCTGATGCATGAGAAGAAGACGGTCCTCGCAGAGGAGCTCTCCATTGGCAAAAGCCAGCTCGAAGAACTTCTGAGGAACCTGGCCGATCAGCGGGAAGACCTCGCTTCAAGCCAGTCCAGGCTTGAGTCCCTCAAAGAACTGGTCTTTGACAAACCAACCAGGGACCTGATCTCTTCCCGGTCTGATATAAAGCTGCTGGGGTCGCTTTCGGACGTCGTCGAGGTCGATGCCCGGTATGAAAAGGCTGTCGAGTCGGCCCTGTCCGAAAAGGCTGATATGCTCATCCTTGAGTCGGCCGAGGCTGTGGAGCATGCAGTCGTCTCCCTCAGGGGTGCCGGATCCAGCAGGACCGCCTTTATGGCCCAGGTCCCGCCAGCCACCTCGTATCCGGCTGAACTGCCTGCCGGGGTCATCGGACGGGCGATCGATTTTGTAAGGGTCAGGGAAGGGTATTCCCAGGTCGCCGGGAACATATTGAACAACATCCTGATCACTCAGGACATACATTCGGCCTTTGAGGGCCTTCAGTCCACCTCCGGCAGATATACCTTTGTCACGGTGGATGGAGAGGTGCTTGAACCCTCTGGTGCGGTCATCATCGGAGAGGGCAAGGGCATATTCCGCAGGAAGCGGGAGATCCGGGAGCTGGATGAGCTTATAGAGGCTAAAAAGGCAGGCATTGCCTCCCTGAACGACAGGATCCAGGACCTTCAAAGCGGGATCGCAGAAAAGGAAGAGATCATCAGGGCCGTCGAGTCCTCCATCAATAATCTTGAAAAGGAGATATCCCTTTCAAAGCTGACCGTTCAGAATTATTCCGAGGAAAAGGAACGGACAAGCAGAAAGCTCTCCTACCTCACCCTTGAGATGGAAGAGGCCGCCAGGGAAAAGGAAATGCTTACCGGGGTCCTTGCCGAGACCAACAGGACGCTGCAGGAGATCGAGGCCAGAAAGGCGGCGATCGAAGCCGACGCAGCGCAGATCCAGGAGGAGATAGCCGGCAGAAAGTCCCTGATCGAGGAGCACCGGGCAGAAGTGACCGATCTGAGGCTCCTGACCGCCTCGAACCGGGAAAAGGTCGAGGCGATCCGGAAGGAGATCGATTCGTCCCAGCGCACGATCGCGGAGATCGGGCGCAAAAAGACGGAGCTCATTGCCGAGAGGGACTCCCTTGACCAGAAGATCCGGGGGCGTGAGGCCGAGATCCTCGAGCACGAGACAAAGCTCAGGAAGGCGATCGCCGACGCCGATGTCCTTCGCATCGAGATCGGCGGCAAGAAAGAGAATATAGAAAAAGAGAACGAAGAACTGATAGCCATCGAGCACGGGCTCAGGGACCTGCGTCAGCAGCTTTCCTCAGTCGTCCACCGGATCTCGGACCTTGACGTGCAGAAGGCCGAGCACAAGATGCGGATCGAGAATATCGCCCTGCAGGTCAAGAATAATTACGGTGTTGAGATCGATACCCTTGAACTGGAGGAAATAACCCCGGAGGAGCAGGAAAAGCTTGCCGACCTGAGGGCCAAGATCCAGGAGATGGGAGCGGTGAACCTCGGGACGCTCGAAGAGTACGAAGAGCTCAGAACGAGATATGAATTCATGTCCAGGCAGCAGGAAGACCTCAGCAAGTCCATTGCCGAGCTCGAAGAGGCGATCTCCAAGATAAACAGCACGACGCGGAAGAAGCTCAGGGATGCCTTTGAGATGCTCAACTCCAAATTCGGCGAGGTCTTTGTCACCCTTTTCGGGGGAGGCAGGGCCGAGCTCGTCCTGACCGACGAAAGCAATATCCTTGAGACCGGCATCGAGATCGTGGCGCAGCCACCCGGCAAAAAGATCCAGAACATCCACCTGCTCTCGGGCGGTGAACAGGCGCTGACCGCCCTGTCGCTCCAGTTCGGCGGCTTTCTCATCAAACCGACACCCCTCTGCATCCTCGATGAAGCGGACGCCCCGCTCGATGAGTCGAACACGGAGCGTTATTCAAAGATGCTGCATAACCTCTCACAGGAGACCCAGTTCATTGTCGTCACGCATAACCGCACGACCATGAGCGTTGCCCAGCACCTCTACGGCATTACGATGCAGGAGGCCGGCGTTTCAAAGGTCATCTCGATGCAGCTTGAAGACGTCCCGGCATAACCCCCGGTATCTCCGGTGGCACGATGACCAATAACCTTTCAAGGCTGCTACCCGGAAGGGTCTCGACCGCCCCTGAAGACCTCCTCTGTTACGGTTTCGATGCCTCCGGCCTCGAGGCCTCTCCCTCTGCCGTTGTCTGGCCGCATGACCTTCAGGATGTCATCGAGGTCATGGCCTATGCCCGCTCAAACAGGGTACCGATAGTCCCGCGCGGCGCCGGCAGCGGCATGACAGGGGGCACCATACCCCTGCAGAACGCGATCGTGATGAGCATGGAAAAGATGAACCGGATCCTTGAGATCGACCGGGATAACATGACCGTGCTGGTAGAACCGGGGGTCATAAACAGTCACCTGCAGAGGGACCTGGAGCGGCAGAGGCTTTTTTATCCCCCTGACCCTGCCAGCATGAAGTTCTGCACCATCGGCGGAAATGTCGCGGAGAATGCCGGAGGCCCCCGGGCACTGAAGTATGGGGTGACGCGGGATTATGTCCTGGGCCTCGAGGCGGTACTGCCCGACGGGAGCGTCATCACAACAGGGGTCAGGACGGCAAAAGGGGTCGTTGGTTATGACCTGACCAGGCTCCTCACCGGGTCCGAGGGGACCCTTGCGGTGATAACCAAGGTCCGGCTCAAAGTTCTCCCGATGCCTGAAGAGGTCGTGACCCTGATGGTCCTCTTTCGGGACCTTGAGCAGTCCGGCAATGCGGTCACGGCGATCCTTTCTCAGGGTATGGTCCCCCGGACCCTCGAGTTCATGGACCGCGCAGCGATACGGGCGGTGGAACATTATAAGCCGGTCGGACTCCCGACAGAGCTCGAAGCGCTTCTGCTGATAGAGCTTGACGGCGACCCGGTCGTGATAAGGAAGGAAGCGGAAAAGATCACCTCTATCTGCTCGCACCATCAGGGCGAGGTCATCATGGCAGAAGACGACCAGGCCCGGGAAAAGATCTGGGAGGCGCGGCGTTCGATCTCTCCGGCGCTCTATCACCTTAAGCCTTCCAAGATCAACGAGGACATTGTTGTGCCGCGGAGCACGATCCCGGTCATGCTGAAAAAACTGCAGGCACTCTCCAGGGAGAGCGGCATAACCATCGTGAGCTTTGGTCATGCAGGGGACGGGAACATCCATGTCAACATCATGGCGGACAAAGAGAACAAACCGGAATATGAAAAGGCCCTCGGCCTCGTCAAGGACGTATTCAGGATGACCCTTGAACTCGGCGGCACCATCTCCGGGGAGCACGGCGTCGGCATGACCAAGAAAGAGTATATCGGCATGGAGATCAAGCCGGCCGAGATGGCCCTTATGAAGAAGATCAAGAACCTCTTCGACCCCCTGAATATCCTCAACCCCGGCAAGATCTTCCCCTAGTCCTGCCTGCACCGGCATCCGCCGGAGCAGCAACTGCCGTATCTTTTTTCCGGCCGGCAATGCCGGAAACTGTTATAATGAAGCTGTACCCCGAATAGCTTGGGGGCGTTTCCATGCTGAACTTTGTTCCCCATTGTACACGCAGTGATAAAAAAAGGAGAATTATTCATGTATAAGAAATTTTATGACTTCGGCATATCTGACGCGGTCCTGAGGTCCCTCAGCGATATGGGGTTTGAAGAACCGACCCCAATCCAGAAGATCGCGATCCCCCCTGCCCTGGCGGGGAAGGATATCATCGGCCAGGCCCAGACCGGCACCGGAAAGACCGCCGCCTTCGGCATCCCCATCATCGAGGCGATCCAGAGGGGAAAGCATCCCTGTGCAATCGTCATGGTCCCCACCCGGGAACTGGCGGTCCAGGTGGCAGAGGAGCTTAACAGGATCGGCCAGAACAAGGCGGTCAGTTGCATTGCCATCTATGGCGGCCAGTCGATCATGCGGCAGATACAGGGCCTGAAAAGGGGGGTCAATATTGTCGTCGGAACCCCCGGCAGGATCATCGATCATATCCAGAGGAAGACCCTCTCCCTCAAAGAGATAAAGACGGTGGTCTTTGACGAGGCGGACGAAATGTTCGCCATGGGATTCATCGAAGACATGGAGAGGATCCTCAGCGAGATAACCCAGAAAAAGCAGGTATTGCTCTTCTCTGCGACCATGCCGAAACCGATCCGCACCCTCGCCATGAAGTTTATGACCAATCCCGAGAGTGTCCAGGTCAATGTCTCGGAGCTCGTGGTCGCGAAGATCAAGCAGGTCTTTTACGAGGTGCGGGAGGAAGACAAGACCAAGGCGCTCACCCGGCTGCTGGATGTTGAGGACCCCTCGCTGACCCTTGTCTTCTGTCATACGAAGCGCGAGGTGGACGATGTTTCGGGGAAGCTCCAGAAGATGGGGTATCATGCCGGCGCGATCCATGGTGACTTCACCCAGGACCATCGCGACGAGATGATGCGCAAGTTCAAAAAGGGTGAGATCGATGTCCTTGTTGCGACCGATGTTGCCGCGCGGGGCCTCGACATAACCAACGTTTCACACGTCATCAACTACAGCATCCCCCAGGACCCTGACAGTTATGTCCACCGGATCGGCAGGACCGGCAGGGCAGGGAAATCCGGGATAGCCATCACCTTTGTGACGCCGCGGGAATACCGCCAGTTAAAGCTGATCGAGCAGTCGGCAAAGACGAAGATCAAGAAGGCCGCACTGCCGACCCGTGAGCAGGTGAGAAAGGCCCGTGAAGACGCAATAGTCGCTGATGTTCAGGCAGAGATCACAAACAATAAATATGCCGGGTTCCTTCCGCTTGCGGAGGCGCTCCTGCGGGACCACTCTGCCAGCGTGGTAGCTGCAGCGGCCCTGAGCCTGATCGCCGGAGACGCAGCACTTGATGAGATCGCGGAGATCAGGAGGCCGGAAGCTGCCGGTGCTGAGGGCTTTGTTAAGCTGTTCATGACCATAGGGAAAAAAGACAGGATAAAGGTGGGCGATATCGTCGCGTCCATAACCGCAGAGGCCGGGATCCCCGCACGGAAGATCGGGAACATTGCCGTGTATGATGCCTTCAGTTTTGTGGAGGTGCCGGCAAGCCTTGCAGACAGGGTCATCGGTGCGATCAACGATGTGATGCTGAAAGGGAGAAAGGTCCGCATTCAGCATGCGAAAAAAATGAAGGGGAGATAGCAACCCTGCCAGGATGTATCGGGAACAGACGTGTCGGCAATAATGGTCCGGATGAGGCAGGCGGAAGAAGCATTCAGCAGTGCCTATCTGAAAAAAGGTCTGACGCCCCGGACGATACAGCGCTTCCGGGACCTCGTCTACGGTCATTACAAAGAGCATCGGCGTGCCCTCCCCTGGCGCAGGACCCGTGACCCGTTCAGGATTCTGGTGTCCGAGGTCATGCTCCAGCAGACCCAGGCAGACAGGGTCATCGGAAAATACCGGGATTTCACAGAGCGCTTCCCGGATATCAGGACCCTGGCCGAAGCGCCGCTGGCAGAGGTCCTGATGGCCTGGCAGGGGCTTGGGTACAACCGGCGCGCCCTTTCTCTCCACGCGTTGGCACAGACCCTCCGGCATACGTCCCGGGGCAGGGTCCCGGACAACAGCGATAAACTGCAGGCCCTCCCCGGGATCGGCAGGTACACGGCAGCGGCAGTCCTGGCCTTTGCCTGGAACAGACCGGTGGTCTTTATCGAGACAAATATCAGAACGGTCTTCATCCATTTCTTTTTCCATGACAAACCCGGGGTGTCCGACCGGGAGATCCTTCCCCTTGTGGCAGAGACGCTTGATACGAGTGATCCGCGCGCATGGTATAACGCGCTGATGGACTATGGGGTGATGCTCAAAAAGGAGTTCAAAAACCCGGCCAGGAGAAGCGCCCATTACCAGCGGCAGAGCCCTTTCAAAGGTTCTGACCGCCAGATCAGGGGGCTGATCCTCAGGCTCATACTCGAAAAGGGGGGCATGACCATGCAGAGACTTCTGAAGCAGCTCGGGCCGGATGTTACACGGTCTCAGGCCATCATCAGGCAGCTGGTTGCCGAGGGCTTTCTCAAGCATAAGACAGGAAAGCTCTCTGTCCCGAAGGCAGCACCGGGGCGTTCTCCGGCAGGCTGATAGAACTTGTCCAGGAGACAGAGACTAGGCAATATTCTTGACATGCTCCCGTACGCTGTGATAATCTGAGAACAAGAAACAAAGAGCCACGAAGGCTTTTCTTAGGGATAGTAATCCGCCGGAAAGCCTTTGTGGCTTTTTTATTTTCTTCAGCAGGAGATAACTGCCTGTGACAAAAAGAAGGTTCTTAAGAAAGACGCTCTGCATACTTACTGTCCTTTTTGCCCTCCCTGTCAAGGACGCATAACCATGCATATGGCTGATGCGTTGCTTTCTCCGGCAGTTGGAGCGGCTCTCTGGATAGGCACGTTAGGTACGATCGCCTTTTGTTCAAAGAAACTTAAGGACTCCATGGATGAAAAGATGGTGCCTCTCATGGGGGTGCTCGGTGCGTTCATTTTTGCGGCGCAGATGATCAACTTCACAATACCGGGCACCGGTTCAAGCGGTCACCTCGGTGGAGGGATGATCCTTGCCATCATCCTGGGCCCCTACGCCGCCTTTATTGTCATGGCCTCAGTGCTGACGGTCCAGGCCTTCTTCTTTGCAGACGGCGGCCTGCTCGCCCTGGGCAGCAACATCTGGAACCTCGGCATCTACCCCAGCTTTATCGTCTATCCGCTCATTTACAAGGCGATAGTGAAGGCAGACAGCAGCCCAAAAAGGATCGCCGTTGCCTCGGTGCTCAGCGGCGTGGTTGCCTTGCAGCTTGGGGCCTTTTCCGTGGTCATGGAAACTATGCTGTCAGGCCGGAGCGAACTGCCCTTCGGCACCTTCGTTCTTCTGATGCAGCCTGTCCATCTGGCCATCGGGCTTGTCGAAGGGTTTGTGACAGCCGGGGTGATAAATTTTGTCAGGTCTGCGAGGCCGGAGATCATCGACAGCACGCTGTCAACGCGTCCTCTTTCAGCCGAAGTCCCGCTCCGGAAGATCTTTGCCGGATTGTTGCTCTTTGCGGTCATGACCGGGGGGATACTGTCCTGGTTCGCCTCGAAGAACCCTGACGGACTTGAATGGTCTATCGAAAAGATCGTCGGCAGGCCGGAACTTCCCGAGGCAGGGCATGGCATAGCCCCTGCCCTGAAGTCGGTTCAGGAAAGGACCGCAATCCTTCCTGACTACAATTTCAGGAAGCCGGGAGAAGCAGCGAAGACGGGTCCGAAGTCATGGCCTGCACCTGACCCCGGGACATCCGTTTCAGGGATCGTGGGGTCTGCAATGGTTTTGGCGGCGGTACTGCTGATCGGCGCACTGATCAGGGCGTTTCGCGGAAGAACAAAGAGGACACCCTGATAGCCTACTGAGGCGATGGGAAAAGAAAATGACAACCCTGTATAATAATCTCATTCCGGCGGGCATGAATGATAACGTTCGATAAGGCATATTTTAACCTGGGCTATCTCGATACACTCTCCTACAGGGAAACGTTTGTGCACCGGCTTGACCCCCGGGCAAAACTGATCGCCACGGTGCTGTTCATCGTTACGGTCGTTTCCTTTCCAAAATACGAAGTTACCGGTCTGCTGCCTTTTTTTCTCTTTCCGGTACTGGTCTTTTCCCTCGGCGATATCCCTGTCATGTTCATACTGAAGAAGGTGCTGTTCGTATCGTCTTTCGCCGTCTTCATAGGGATCTTCAATCCCCTCCTCGACAGACAGACAGCATACTCTGCTTTCGGATTTTCCGTTTCCGGGGGATGGATATCGTTTTTTTCGATCATGCTGAAGTTCTTCCTGACGATCACCTCCGGGCTTCTGCTCATAGCGGTGACCTCCTTCCCCGGAATATGCAGCGCCATGCAGAAAATGGGAATGCCCGAGATATTCGTGTCTCAGCTCCTCTTCCTTTATCGCTACCTCTTCGTGCTGACTGAAGAGGTGATGAGGGTTGTGCGCGCACGGGACATGAGATCCTTCGGCAAGAAGGGACGGGGGATCACTCCGTTCACCAGCCTGGTCGGGACGCTCTTCCTCCGGACCGTCGAGAGGGCGGAGAAGGTCTACCAGGCCATGCTCTCACGGGGTTTCGGCGGAAGACTTCACGCTGTAAAACCCTATCATTTCAGGGCCGCTGAT
Source organism: Nitrospirota bacterium (assembly GCA_004321925.1). Lineage (GTDB taxonomy): Bacteria > Nitrospirota > Thermodesulfovibrionia > Thermodesulfovibrionales > UBA6898 > PALSA-1316. The sequence goes on from SCQH01000071.1 coordinate 43,836, forward strand.
GCCTTTTTTCTTGCTGCAGCAGCCGTCCTTCTCTGTCTCTTCAGAATGTACAATGTCGTCGGCATGGCCGGCCGCCTGTCTTCGGGGATCTTCTGAGGGAACCATGAGCCACCATATCGTTGAATTCCGTGATGTCCATTACCGCTATCCTGACGGGACCGCTGCATTAAATGGCCTGTCACTGAGGATCACCCATGGTGAGTCGGTTGGGATCGTCGGGGCCAACGGCTCGGGCAAATCGACATTCCTGATGCATACCAACGGCTATCTGCTGCCCCAGAGCGGCGGGATAACCGTCGGCGATCTTCCGCTGAACCGGCAGACCCGCCAGGAGATCAGGAAGAAAGTCGGGCTCATATTCCAGAACCCGGACGACCAGCTCTTTATGCCGACCGTATTCGACGACGTCGCCTTCGGGCCGCTGAATCTCGGCCTGAGCCCGGAGGAGGCGGCGGGACGCGTTGAGGAGGCTCTCGGGATCGTAGGGGGGCTGGCCTTGAAAAACAAGCCCCCGCACCACCTCTCCGGCGGCCAGAAGAGCGCCGTTGCCATCGCCTCGGTCATCGCCATGAAGCCGGACATCCTGGTGATGGACGAGCCTGCCTCAAGCCTTGATCCCAAGGCACGGCGTTATCTCATCGAGCTGCTGAATGATTTTGAACATACCAAGATCATCGCCTCGCATGACCTCGACCTCATCCTCGATGTCTGCGAGCGGTGCATTGTGATCAAGGACGGCAGGGTGATGGCAGACGGCCCGGCCGGAACGATCCTCTCAGACAAGGCCCTGCTGGAGGAGAACCATCTTGAACTGCCGCTGACCATGCAGGGCCGCACTAGTTATAAAAAAGGAGGACGTATGAACGATATAGAGAAATTGCGCCATCTGATCGGACATTGGCTGGAGCATAACCAGGAGCATGCAAAGTCCTATCGCGAATGGGGAGAGAAGGCCGGGGCTGCCGGCAGGCATGAACTCGCTTCGCTGCTCAGGGAGATCGCCGAGAGAACAGCTGCGATGGATGAGCTCTTCAGGCAGGCCGAGAAGGCCTGCAAATAAGAACATTCATATGAAGGTCATCAACAGAAAGACCCTCTGGGAGGGGAAGTTCCTCAGGGCAGTGCTCGTGGAATATCTTGACGGAAGGCCGAGTGAAGGCTCTGCTGAGCCCGACGTCATCAGGGACTGGGAGACGATCGAGCGTGTCGGCAGCAGGGGGGTCGTCGTCATCGTCCCCTTCACCTCTGACGCCCTTGTCGTCCTGATCCGGCAGTTCAGGCCGGCAGTCGACGGATATGTTGTCGAACTTCCTGCCGGTCTTATCGACAAAGGGGAAAAGGCCGAAGAGACTGCACACAGGGAGCTCATTGAGGAGACCGGCTATGCTGCCGGGGTCATGGACTTTCTGATCTCCGGGCCTGCCTCTTCCGGGTCTTCCTCAGAGATCCTGGATGTCTTCGTTGCCTCTGAACTGTCGTTCGTCGGGATCGGGGAGAGGGATGAGTCAGAAAATATTGAGGTGCTTATGGTCCCGCTCGATATGCTCGATCAGAAGATCAGTGAGCTTCAGGCGGCCGGAAACTTCGTTGACCTCAAGGTGCACGGCATGATCAGGCTTGCCAGGGATTACCTCGCAAAGAAACAGGGGAAAGCCTAACTGGTTATCTCAAGTTTCCGGGCGTAGGGAAGTGCGGTGACATCATCGATGATATCTTTCATCTGGACGCCATCCCTGGCAGAGACCGTAAAGATATAGGCTTTTTCTTTTTCAGGGATCTTGACCCGGTAATCCATCTTGATGATGGTTAAGCCCCTTTTTTTGAAAAGCTCCGTGATGGTCTTTTCATCCCCGGCCTCATCGGTGACCAGTGTCACATATTTGTAGATCATGCGGGGGATCGAGGTCTCAAATATACGGAGCACCCAGAGCGAAAAGACCGTGATGACAAACCCTGCGATGCCGGCAACATACTGACCTGCGCCGATAGCAAGACCAATGGCGGACACGATCCAGATGCAGGCAGCGGTCGTGAGCCCCTGGATCGAGGCCCCGGTCTTTAAGATAACCCCTGCACCGAGAAAGCCTACCCCGGTCATGGCGCCTGCGGCGAGCCTCGTCGGATCGATCCTCGATAAGGCAGGATTGGTCTGACCCTGGACGTAATAACTTTCAGAGATCATCATGATAAGCACACAGGCGACACAGACCAGGAGCTGGGTCCTGAAGCCTGCAGGCCTGCCATGCGTCTGGCGCTCGAAGCCGATGATCCCGCCAAGCAGGGTACCGAGCAGCAGCTTAAAGAACATTTCATATTCCGGGATCATAGTGAATTATAACAGATGTACGCAGAGATCGGCCTTGTTACCGCATATTACGCAGGCCCTGCTAGGAGAGAATGACCCTCAGGATCCGGTTCTTGCCGATGCGGACAAGATGCTCCCCTTCAGGGAGGGCCGTATCAGGGCTTTCGACGACCTGGTCGTTCAGCCTGACCCCCCGCTGCTTGATGAGCCGGATCGCCTCGCCTGTGCTCTTTGCAAGGCCGTTTTCCTTCATCACCTGCGGCAGCCAGTTGTTCCTGTCTGAAGCAGAGATCTTTATTTCAACCGTCGCAATTGCATCAAGGTTCACTTTTTTGTTCTCAAGGAAATCCACATATTCTTTCCTGGCAGCCTCAGCCGCCTCCGGACCGTGGTACCGGGTGACAAGCTCCATCGCAAGCTCTTTCTTGGCCTCACGCGGGTCTGTGCTGCCGTCTGCAAGGCCTTGCCCGAGGGTCTTCAGGTCATCGATGGAACTGTGGCTCAAAAGCTCATAATAGCGTTCAATAAGGCTGTCAGGAACGCTCATCACCTTTTTGAAGATCCCTGAGAGTTCGCCGTTGACATATTCATAGGCAGGCTCATTGATCCCGATATAATTTCCGAGGCTCTTTGACATCTTATTGACCCCGTCAAGCCCTTCAAGGAGGGGCATCATAAGCACCACCTGCTCTTCCATGTCCATCGCCTTCTGCATGGACCTTCCCATCAGGAGGTTGAACTTTTGGTCTGTGCCGCCGAGCTCGATGTCAGCCTGCAGCGCAACAGAATCATAGGCCTGGAACAGGGGATAGTAGAACTCAAGGATGCTGATCGGCTGCTGGTTCCTGAACCGTTTTTTGAAATCGTCCCGTTCGAGCATCCGTGCAACCGTCTCGAAGGCCCCCAGCTGGGCCACCTCGATCGCGCTCATCTTTTCGAGCCATTCGCTGTTGAACCGGATGACCGTCCTTTCAGGGGAAAGGATCTTGAAGACCTGTGCCTTGTAGGTCTCCGCATTTTTCAGGACCGCCTCTTTGGTCAGTATCTTTCTGGTCTCGTTCTTGCCGGTCGGGTCGCCGATCATGCCGGTAAAATCCCCGATCAGGAAGATCACCTCGTGCCCAAGCTCCTGGAACTGCCGCATCTTTTCGAGCAGGACCGTATGCCCGACATGTATGTCAGGTGCGGTCGGATCAAAGCCGGCCTTCACCCTGAGCGGCTTCTGCAAGGCGCAGGAACGCTCAAGCTTCTTCAGGAGGATCTCCTCGCTGATGATCTCGACCGTGCCTCGTTTGATGATCTCTAACTGTTTTTCGGGTGCCAGCATAGGGTTTATGATAACCCCTGAAGCAAAAACCAGTCAACGAAGCACTTCACAAATCAGGCCAAATGGGGTATCGTAGATGCAGCGATGACTGAAAAGGGGGAACGTATGAAGAGATGGTTATTGGTAGGCCTGCTTATGCTTATTTCTGTTGCTGCATACGCCGAGGAGATCAGGGTAGCCGTGGGCGAGGTCAAGGATAACCGGACGACCGGGCAGTTCTTTGCCGGACTGGACCTGAAGCTGAGGCTCATGGGAGATATTATCTCCGACGCAAAGGGTTTGAAGGTAATTATCACGAGGGCGGTCGACGACACCGGAAGGGACCTGATGAAGCCCGCGGCAGGCAAGATCGATTTTGCAAGCCCGGACGAACAGAACACAGGACAGGCAGAGGTCGAGATCAAGCTTAAGAATCCTTCGAGAAAGGCCGCCGTCATTCAGGAACTGTCCGGCGAGGCAATCCTCTTTGTGCCGAAGAACGACCCTGACGCCTCTGCCGAGATACAGAATTTTCTGACCCGGACAGGTACACTGCTTGACCATAAGGCACTTGCGGCATCGAAGGTAGAGGTCACTGTCCTGACAAAAAAGCAGTTCGATGAGATAAAGGAGCAGAGGAAAAAGGAAGTAAAGGAAAAAGAAGGGGCCATGAGCAGGGATATTGGCGAGGCTCTCGTGCAGGCCTTCAGCTCCCTCTTCGGCAGTATGATGGAGATCGGCGAAAACAGCGTTATACTGAATATAAAAGACCCCGGATCAAAGCTGATCTCGGTTGAGTTCTTTGGTGAGGACAACAACAGGATCAGGAACACCTCATCCATGACGATGGGAGAGACAAGGGTCTATGAATTTGAAAACCCCCTGCCGGCAAAGGCCCGGATGCTGATATCGCTCTCAGCGCCGAAGGCCCTTGTCAGGACACCCGTGAAGCTGAAAGACATCGCACTTCCGTAGGGGAAAAAGCATAGGGCAAAGCGCCATAGAGCGCAGAGCAATCGAAAATTTTGCCCTTTGCCAAGGACCGGGAAACGTTCTATAATTAATCAATACGGAATACAGGAGGACGATATGAAAAGATACGCGTTCATTGCTGCAACAATTTCAGTGATGCTCCTGGCTGCTGCGTACGGACTTTCTGCTGCTGAAGGGCCTGCCGATCCCCCGGTCATTGTGGTCATAGAGGGAAGCGCCTTCTCCCCGGAAGTGGCAAGCGTTAAGGTCGGCGGCGAGGTGGTATGGAAGAACAAGGATGCCTCCTCTCATTCGATAACAGCGGATGATGAAAGCTTTGATTCCGGGTCTCTGAACCAGGGAGATGAGTACAGAAGGAAGTTCACCAAGGCCGGCACGGTCAAGTACTCATGCGGCATACATGCGTATATGAGCGGAAAAATAGAGGTCCGGTAGCCCCGATATTTAAAGAAGAGAGACTGTTTTTTTCTCTATCTCTTCAACGGCGCGGCCCACGCCGTCCTCTCTTCGGATCCTCTCTCCAAGCTCTGAGGCCTTTGTCTTCATGCCGGGGGATGCCAGGACAGAGCTGATCGCCGCGGCAAGTTTGTCGGCGGTCACCGAATGCCTGTTGAGCAGGCCGGGGGCGATGCCCAGCCTCCTGAGCTCATTTCCCCAAAAACTCTGGTCTGTCATATGTGCCACAACGACTGATGGGCATCCGGCCCGAGTTGCCGACTGGGTAGTGCCTGCACCCCCGTGGTGGACAACGGCGCAGCAGTGGGGGAAGATGATGTGGTGGGGCACATTTGTAAGCCGGTAGATAGCGCGGTCATCCTCGATCCCGTCAAGCGAATTCCAGCAGGATTGAATGATGGCCCTGCAGCCGGCCAGGCGTGCGGCCCCGACCAGCAGGCGGGTAGATTCGAGGGCAAGAGGGCTTCCGGCCTGCTGAGGTAGCAGGCTCCCGAAGGTCATGTACACCGGGGGCGGCCCCGCCCTGAGAAAATCCATGAGAGGCCCTGGCATCTGATATTGCTCAGCCGTTTCAGGCAGATTGAAAAAGCCGCAGACCTGCTGGTTGCTGCCCCATTCAGGATCCTGGCTGCAGAATACCGGGCTGACCGCTATGAGATTCAGAAGATCGGATTCCCAGACCTCCCTCACGCTGCCGGCGGGGGCGAGCCCCTCCTGCAGCCTCAGGCGGTTGATGCGCGGGAGGAACTGCTTGTCTATGACAGCCATGAAAAGGTTCCATAACGAACTGTTCGTCAGGCGGTCCGGACCGAGGCCTTCAGCCGGTTTCCTGTTCGGGATCCCGCCTGGCGCCATATATTGCGTGGGGATCGCACTATGGTTAAGGGTTACCGACATAAAAGGCCTGCCGGAGATCTCGGCCGCTGCCCTCAGCGGGTGGATCAAAAATTGGCCGATCACGATATCGCTTTCCTCACAGAGCCTCCGGCTGGCAGAATACATCTCTCTTTCAGCAGGATCAAACAATTCCGTAAAGAGCAGGGCGAGCTGTTTCAGGGGATTATTTTCTTTGCCGAGCTGCTCTGCGACCGAGGCATAGGCGTCAGGGCTGAATATATTGCCTGTCTGCTCTACTTCGAAATTAAGGGACTTCCCGAAGTGATCATACGTCTTGCCATCCACGCTCGTGACAACGAGCTTCACCTGGTGACCGGCTGAACTCAGTCCGCCCGCAAGTGCTATAAGGGGCCTGACGTCTCCATTGGTGCCCCATGTCTGGATCCCGATCTTCATGGATTTCATTGTCGTATATACCTTCCGGCGGCCGTGACTAAAAAAGAGGGTCCGGAAGCTCTTCCGGCCCCTCTTTTCCTGATGCTGCGTCAGCCTATGGCGTGCAGGGACCTATATGCTTTCCCTTCATGGTCATTTTGGCATTCATCTCTTTGCCGCCGTCCTTCATCATCATTTCTATCACCCCGTCAAAGGTGCTCCCGGCATACGTAACCCGGCCCTTGCCGCTGGAGTCCTTGCAGACCACTTCCCAGTTCACCGTATCACCGTCGATCTTCATGGTTTTCATGCTGCAGTCCTTCTGTTCCGTATCTTTCGGCACATAGTCCTTCTGGCTGAGGCAGGTAGTGAAGGTATGGGGTTTCATCATGCCTGCCGGCATACCCTGCATCTCCATGGTGTTGGTGATCTCCCACTTGCCTTCCTGCATATTGACCTTTTGCGCAGCAGCCGGCTTCTCAGCCGGGGCCGGGGCAGAGGTCTCCTGCTTCTTGCTGCATCCGGACACTGCCAGACCAAAGAGGAATAAAACCATGACCATAAATAAACCTGCTGTACGTTTCATCGTGCTCTCCTTTTATGCCGGCTGCATACCGGCTGTTGATATATGGTCTCTATTATAATTGATTTGCCGGCGGGTCCGGGTTAAATTCCAGGGTAATAATGACACCTCTCTGAATGATATACTTGAGCTATGGGAGAACTGTCTGAGTCAGCATGAATGAATACGAGGTCCTCAGGGAATTTCTGGAGATGCCGCTTTTTTCGGGCGATGCTGTTTTTTCCCGGTTCCATGAGCTCCCCGGGGCTGTGCTGCACGGCAGGGGGCCGGAACGGTTCCTGTATGTCCGCGGAACCAGAGACGACAGGGTCCTGCTGGTCGCTCATGCGGACACCTTCTGGGACCGGCCCGACGGACCGGCAGAGCCCGGGCATAAGGTCATCTATTCTGACGGCATACTGTCCTCTTCATCCGATACCCATGGCCTCGGCGCAGATGACAGGGCAGGATGTGCCATGCTCTGGCTTTTGAAGGACCTCGGCCATTCCCTGTTCATCACTGATGGAGAGGAGCAGGGGGGTGCCGGCAGCAGCTGGCTCATGGGATCTGCTGAACATGCCGGCATCGCGGCAGAGATCAACGACACGCACCGGTTCATCGTCCAGTTCGACCGCAGGAACGGGACTGATTTTAAATGCTACACCGTCGGCACTGACGCCTTCCGAGAATATGTCAGGGCCAGGACCGGGTATCGGGAACCGGACCGCCGCTCGTTCACCGACATTGTCACCCTCTGCCGGTCAATAGCCGGGGTGAACCTGAGCATCGGATATCATCATGAGCACCGGCCGGGCGAATACCTTGCCTTCAGGGAGTGGCTCCATACGCTCACCCTCTGCAGGGCCTGGCTCGCTGAAAAGGAGCTGCCCCGGTTTCCTTTGCCCGAAGAACGGCGCTGAACCTGCTCAGCTGCCCTTTACCCGACGTTCCCCCGGATAAATCGTTACCCGGATGCCGGACCCGCATAAACAAATCTGCTTGACAATTAATGTAACACATGATACATTGATATCATCAGTTACATATATTCCGGGTGGTCCGGCGGGGAGGTAAGGATGAAAGTCGGGGAAGGGCAATGGTAAGGCAGGGTCGCCAAAAGGTCCCGGGCTGGCTCCTTTTCTTTTACCGGGTCCCCTCAAAGCCGGTCAGCAGCAGGATGCGGGTCTGGAGGAAGCTCACCAAGGCCGGGGCAGTCCAGCTGAAGGGCTCTGTGTACCTCCTCCCTTTTTCTGAAGACCATCATGAGTTCCTGCAGTGGCTTGTGTCGGAGATAGCCGCAATGAAAGGCGACAGCGGCTTTGCCAGGGTCGACAGGATCGAGACCATGCAGGACAGAGAACTTATCGCTCTCTTTGATGCACAGCGGGTCGAGGCTTACCGCCCGGTCAAAAAGGCAGCAGCTGACCTCGAGAGCAGGCTGACCGGGATCCGGAAGGGTTCAAGGGCCGGGAACATCTCGGGAATGGGTGAGCAGATCTCCCGCCTCTCCCGGGAGTTTGAAGAAATATCGAGGGTGGATTTCTTTTCAACTGTAGAGGGCGAAAGCCTGAAGCAGCAGCTCAGCCAGGTCCGGGCCCGGATCAAAGAGCTCTCAGCGAACCAGGGGGGCGGCCTGAAGCCAGCAGCCATCATCACGAAGGAGATCGGGGACTATCAGGGAAGGATCTGGGTGACAAGGGAACGGCCGTATGTGGACAGAATGGCCTCTGCCTGGCTTATACGAAGGTTCATCGACAGTAAGGCCAGTTTCCGGTTCACAAAAAGGGATGGTCCTCAGGTCATAGAGAAGGGTAGGGTCACCTTTGATCTTCAGGCTGCTGAATTCACTCATGCCGGCGACCTCTGCACCTTCGAAGCCATGGTAAAGGCGTTCCGCCTGAAGGACAGGACACTTAATAAGATCTGCGAGATCGTCCATGAGCTTGACATGAAAGACGGGAGATACACAGTCCCCGAGGCAAAGGGGGTCGAGGAGATCCTATCCGGTCTCAGAAAATCGGTAAAGGATGACACTGAACTGCTCGAAAAAGGTATGGCGGTGTTTGAGATGCTCTATGCAGCAAAGAGCGCATAGTAACGGACTACACGGTCTTTTAAGACAAGGAGGTTTATCATGAAAGAAGTAGCAGAGATGGCGGTAAAGCTGATGGCGGCTTCGGCGCGGACAGCCCCGAAGGCAGGGGGCAAGGACTTTCTTGAGATCGTTGTGATCACGAAGGATGAAGACCTCAAGAAGATCGCAGAGGCAATGAAGGCATATGCCCCGAAGAGCACGAACGAGGCCTTCTGGCTCAGGGACGCCTCGAACATCGAAAATTCCGGGGCCCTGCTCCTTATCGGCCTGGCAAAGCCGGTCACTGCGGGGTATGACTGCGGGGCCTGCGGGTATCCCACCTGCGGCGAGTTCGCCAAGAACAAACAGATGAAGGACAAGGAGATGGGCTATACCGGCCCGCACTGCGTCATGAGGATGATCGACATCGGCGTTGCCCTTTCCTCGGCGGCAAAGACCGCAAGCATCCTGAATGTGGACAACAGGGTCCAGCAGAGGGTCGGCGCAGCAGCGCGGGCCATCGGGATGATACAGGGTGAGGTCGTCATGGGCATACCGGTCAGCATAACCGGCAAGAGCATCTACTACGACCGGCAGGCAGCAGCGAAACATTGATCCAGATGACGATACAGGGAGGGCATAGTATTTTCGCTCATTCTCGGTCCCGGCATTCGCCGGGGCCTCCGAGGCTTTTACCTCATTATCCCGTAGAAGCATCATTTCGGAATATCGGTAAAAGAATCCGCTCAAATACCGTACCCTGCCTGCTTTGTGAGGTTGACCCCGATGAGTAATTTATTCTCACCCTTTGCCGCTCTCTGCTCGGTAGGCTTTTTTGCCAGGCTTTCGTATGCTCTGGCACGGAGCCCGGTGCTCCCGCTCTTTGCCCTGTATCTTGGTGCGGGGCCTGAGGCGATCGGGTTTGCCGTGGGAGTCTCGACCGTGACCGGCATCTTTTTCAAGCTGCCGGCAGGGGCGCTCTCTGATGTGATCGGCAGGAAACGCACCATGCTGATCGGGCTGCTCTTTTTCGGCTTCACGCCCTTTGCCTATCTCTGGGTGAAGGACTACAATCTGCTGATCGTGATCAGGTTCATCCATGGGCTTGCCACAGCGATCTACGGACCGGTCTCCATGGCCGTTGTTGCCGACATCGCGGGTAAGAACAAGGGGGAGATGCTTTCGTGGTTTTCGTCAGTGACCATCATCGGCAATCTTCTCGGCGCACCCCTCGGCGGTTTTATCCTCCACAGGGCCCCGGGGGCGGCAGGACCGTCCCTGGCCGATTTCCAGTATGCCTATCTTGCAAGCGGCATTGCAGGGATGTTCGCCCTTATCCTGGCGCTCGGGATACTTCGTGGAGACAAGACTGAAGAACATGGCAGAGGCCTGAAAGAGGCATTTCAGAAATTCATATCAGGCATAAAAGAGGTGCTCAGCGACAAGCGCATCGCAATCACCTCTGCCATGGAGGGGCTGCAAAATATGACCGTCGGCGCGCTCGAGGCCTTCCTGCCTATCTATGCGGTCAGGGTTGCCGGCCTTAACGAGTTTCAGGCAGGTCTGCTCTGGGGCGTCCAGGTCGTCACCACCATACTCTCAAAGCCGATCATGGGAAAGACCTCCGACAGATACGGGAGGAAGGCCCTTATTACCATCGGCCTTATAATCTGCGCTCTCTCTTTCGGGCTGGTCCCTGTCTTCAGGGACTTTTATCTGCTGATGATCACCGCGGCCTTCTTCGGCCTTGGAGAGGCCCTCGTTCAGTCCTCAGGGGCCGCATTCGTCGCCGACCTCTGCAAGGAAAAGCATTTTGGCACTGCCATGGGGACCTTCGGGACGATCTTCGATATCGGCCATGCCACCGGCCCTATCCTCGCAGGGGTCCTCCTGGCAAGCCACAGTTATCTCTTTTCGTTCTGGGCAATGGCAGCCCTGCTCCTTGTTGCCACGCCGGTCTTTGTCCTGACCGTGAAGACTGATGCAGAAGCATAAGCCAGGCTTGTAGTAAGCCCCCGGAGCTGTTATCATTAATCCCATGAAGAGCTTCCGGAAAGAGCTGTGGTTCAACGTGCCAACGCGCAGGGCCTTTATCAACATAACCCCGCAGGTCAATGACTGCCTCACGGAAAGCGGTGTACAGGAAGGGCTGGTGCTGGTCAATGCGATGCATATAACCGCATCGGTCTTTATCAATGACGACGAGTCCGGGCTGCATCACGATTACGAGGTCTGGCTCGAAAAGCTCGCCCCTCATGAGCCGGTAGCATACTACGAACATAACCGGGGAGAGGACAACGCTGACGCGCATCTGAAGCGCCAGATCATGGGCAGGGAGGTCGTTGTCGCCGTCACCCAGGGCCGCCTCGACCTCGGTCCGTGGGAACAGATATTTTACGGCGAATTTGACGGCAGACGAAAAAAACGCGTCCTGGTCAAGATCATCGGGGAATGAAGAAGATCGCCATCACCATGGGGGACCCTGCCGGGGTAGGGCCTGAGATAATTGTCAGGGCCCTGGCCATGCAGGAGACATATGCCTGCTGCAGGCCAATCGTCATTGCCTCCCGGCCCGTCCTTGAAGAGGCGCTGAGCCTCCTGGGATCTCATCTAACGCTTAAGAGTATCGAATCCCCTAACGAGGCAGACCCGTCTCTCTCATCGATCAATTTCATCGAGACCGGCGGCCCGGCCGGCTTTCAGAAACGACAGGCAACGGCTGAAGGTGGGCTGGCCTCTATCAGAGCTATCAGGAAGGCGGTCGAACTTGCCCAGGCCGGAGAGGTCGACGCCATTGTCACTGCCCCGATATCAAAAGAGGCGCTAAAGCATGCCGGCATGAAATGGCCGGGGCATACCGAGATGCTGGCCGAACTCACTGGCACGCAGGAGTATGCCATGATGCTGGTCGGCGGTCCTCTCAGGGTCATCCTGGTAACGATACATACGTCAATAAAAAGCGTCCCGGGCCTGATCACCAGAGGAAATGTCCTTCGGACGCTCAGGCTTGCCGCGAAGGCTGCCGCAATGCTCGGGATAATGGAACCACGGATCGCTGTTGCCGGCCTCAATCCCCATGCAGGAGAAGCAGGCCTCTTCGGCGATGAAGAAGCAGTGGCCATTATCCCTGCCATGGAAGATGCCCGGAATGAGGGGATTCCCTGCACCGGACCCTACCCTCCTGATACGGTATTTCAGAAGGCTTATAAGGGGAATATTGATCTTATCGTCTGCATGTACCACGACCAGGGATTGATACCGCTTAAGATGATCGCGTTTGACAAAGGGGTCAATGTGACGGTCGGCCTGCCTATCATCAGGACCTCGCCTGATCATGGCACAGCCTATGACATTGCCTGGAAAGGGGTTGCAGACCCCTCAAGCATGATGGAAGCAATACGCCTTGCAGCAGGTCTGAGGCTCTGATGCCCAAGAAAAAGCTCGGCCAGAACTTTTTGTCCGATCCGTTTGTGCTCGGCAGGATAATCGAGGCGGCGGACCTTACCCCTGATGACACCGTGATAGAGATCGGCCCCGGCCCGGGCAGCCTCACAAAACTGCTCGCCGAAAATGTGAAGAGACTCATCGCGATCGAGCTTGACCACGATCTCTGTGTGAAGCTGCTCCCCAAGCTCTCCGCTTTCCGTAATGTCGAGCTGATAGAGGGCGATGCCCTGAAATACTCTTATAATGATGTTGGAAGGTTCAAGGTCGTGGCCAATATCCCTTATTACATTACAACCCCGCTCATCTTCAGGCTCCTCGAGGAAAAGGAAAATCTGGGCTCAATAACCCTTACCATCCAGAAAGAGGTTGCCGAGCGGATCGTTGCAGGCCCGGGGGGAAAGGATTACGGAGTCCTTTCTATCATGGTCCAGTATTATTCGATACCGCAGCTCAAGTTCATTGTGCCGAAGGAGTTGTTCTGGCCCGTGCCGAAGGTAGACTCGGCCGTGGTCCATATTACACTGCGAAAGACCCCGGCGGTCGAAGTAAAAGACGAGGAGTTTTTTTTCAAGGTCATACGGACGGCCTTTTCCCAAAGGAGAAAGACCCTTTCAAACTCCTTAAAGCCCTTCGGCCCTGCGGTAAAAGAGGTTCTCGAAATAGCTGCTGTCGATCCGGTAAGAAGACCGGAGACCCTGAGTATTTCAGAGTTTGCACAGATAGCGGACCTGCTTGTCGAAAAGCAGTAGGTTGGAGGCGTTATGTTTAGCGCATAAAATCGTCGATGATCAAGCACTCAATTTCTTTGTTTTTTTCGAATGCCCTGTCGTTGCAGAGAAACGCCCCGGCACCCTGCGAAAGCGCTGAAGCCAACTGTATCGCATCAGGCGTCTTATAACCATATTTCGCCCTTAACCCCGCCGCACGGTCAGCAACATCAAGCGTCATATCTATCCATGAAAGGTGCGGATAGGTGACCAGCAGGGAATAAAATTTGAGGACAAGCCCCTCTTTTTTCAACTTATAGGGCTGTACAAGGATTTCGAGCAGGGTCAGGGTAGACGTTAAGGCCTTAATCCTGCCGGCCTCAATATCTTCGAATACCGGCTCGCACAGTTTGTAATAACGCGGATGCTGTTCGACGAAATAGATGAATACGCTCGTATCCAGGTAGACCGCACTTTGTTTTCGTAAAAGGGTTATGAGTGGCGGAGGAGTCACCAGGCCTTGCGTTCTTTCTTAAGATAATCCTCGCGATACATTCCTTTGCCAATGCCTGACAACGCGGAACTGTATTGCGCAGGCTTCGGCATGATGACGGTAACTTCGCCTTTGACGATCACCAGTAGTTCATCTCTGCCCTTAAGATGCATTGCCTCCCGTGATTCCTTGGGAAGGACCATCTGGTTCTTTGAACTCAACCGTACTGTCTGCATAATTCACCCCCTGATACTTGCTTTACTTTTACATGAAAAGTAAAGCAAAGTCAAGAGTTTTGCCAAGATCAAAGACCTGGCACCATTTATTCGCACTATTCAAGTATCACGATCCGAAGGCTGGTCAGAACAAGTCGCTTATTTTTATCTGAAATCTCTCCAAGATGGTCAAGAAAACGTCGGTTTTCGATTGACCGTATTTGATCGACTATAATATCTGAATCACACATAAGTCCCGCCTCGCCTTTCTTCAGATGAATGCGCAGGATCTCCGCCGCAAGCTGCACTTTAGTCGTTATAGGACAGACAATGGTGCTGGGATGGGTCTCATTCAAGAGATTCGTTTGGATGACGACCACTGGCCTGATCTTGCCCGGTTCCGTGCCGAAGCGCGGATTAAGGTCTGCTGCATATACGTGAAATTTGACAGGCGTCATTTTGGCAGTCTGTCTTCAATCAGCTCCAGTTCACGGAGCGCCTCAAGTGATGATTCCGATACCAAACAGGACTCCTTTATCAGCCGTTTTTTCAGGACACTCCGCTTCATAAACCTATTGTAAAAGCTCAAGGCGTCGTTGATGTAGGCGTTTCGTGATGTATGGATCGTTTCGATAACCTCTTCGGTCGATAACGTATCATATTTTTCGCACATTTAAAGTCATGGTGTCCTCAAAATGGTAATGTAATTTATCGAGAAAAACATAACCAGAGGAGAGACACCATGACTCAAAAGAATTGTACCAGAA
>SCQH01000072.1 GCA_004321925.1 Nitrospirota bacterium
GCGTTTTTGGGCCGCGTTAACCCCGCGGCCTTTTTTATCCCCTCTGCAGTCCGGCGTCAATCAGTGTTGCGGTTAAGGCTGATGATCTGAAAATCGCCGGCTTTTTTCTCCAGCACCTCGGCGGTGAAGGTATGTTTATCCCCGAGGGATGCTGCGCCGTTCTTCTGCGCCGCTTTCACGCTTGAGTCCATATCTTCCCTGGTCCGGACGACACCCATATAGGTGCCCTGTATATTGTAATGATTGTTCGAGCCGACAAGTTTTTTGCCGACGGTCGTTATTTTAAAACGGGTAAGATCAAACTCTGAATTATTCGCGGCGGTATTCTTTTTTAAACTATACGTCTCACTGAGGATGATGATCTTGCGCATGAATTCTTCCAGTTTGTTGGGTTTGCCCTCGCCTGAGATATTGCCCCCCTGACCCGTGCCGGCAAAAACGCACAAGAGAAAGATGATACATGAAAATACCCGTTTCATTGAAGCCCCCTCCCGGTAAAGTTATTAAAGCGATCCCCTGACCCCGTCTGCGCCTCGCCAACCCAGTAACCGGGATCTATTTTAAAGTAGCAATTGGCATGCCCGATCCCTGAAGAAGTTATCCGTCTGTTTTTTAAAGGAATATCCACCTCATAAAGCAGATCCATTGTTCAAAAAGTAGATAGGGGTATCCAAAGTTTATATAAACGTCAGGTTCTGAGGCCCGTATTTCATGGAGTTGCCGCAGTTGCCGCCTCTGGCAGCTCTTCGTTGAATGAGAGGAAGGTAAGACCGGGAAGCAGCGTCAGACTGCATGCGGCCCGGGGTGCTGCTATGGTGCTAAAAAAATATCTGCAGAACTGAGTCTATCTTCTTTAAGGCTGCTATTGTCCCTGCGGACTCTTCTTTTGTCAGGCAGCCAGTGTCAAGGCAGGCAAGCTCCTGATGCAGGGCATCAAAGCCGGCCCGGACCTGCAGGTCGTCGTCCATATGCCTCCGGAAGATCTCTTCAAGCCGCATTGACAGGATGCCGGGTTCTGCCCGGACCCCGCCTGCCTTCCTGCGTATCTTGCCGATGATCTCCCTGGCCTTCCTGAGCTTCAGCGCGGTCAGCTGCATCTTCCTGTCGGAGTAGTTCAGCCTTTCCCGGTAATGACCATAGATCAGGAAGAAGCGTATTTCCTCAGGGCTGTAGCCCTTGCCGCTGAGCGTTTCGGTGTAGTGGATATTCCCCTTGCTCTTCGACATCTTTCTGCCGTTGATGAACAGATGCCGGCAGTGCAGCCAGAACCGGGCCATCGGATAGGGCCTGACCGCCTCGAGGATCGCCAGGGAATAATCGTGGTGGCGGTAGAGGTTGTCGATCCCGCCGCAGTAGACCGAAAGCGTTTCTTTGATATGCCTGCTTACCATGGCAGGGTCCTGTATGTTCCAGGCAGGCCGGCCTTTGCCGAAGGTGGTCTCCCACCAGACCGCATCTCCCTCCCTGAAGCCGTGCCAGAGGATGAAGTCACCCCTGTTCCACTGTATGCCTGGGTAGGTGTCCAGGTGAAAGCGTCTTTTCTTCTTCGGCCAGGAGGACAGGTCAAGCCCGAAGAGCCTGCCAAACCCCCTGATCATGAGCGGATCGCAATAGATGTTCCCCCAGTATTCATAGGCGATACCTTTTTTGATCAGCTTCCCGATGATCTCCGCCATGATGTCCACGTTCTCCGAGGCCATCGGCATATAGTCCGGGATCCGCATCCGAAGGAGCTTCATCTCACCCAGAAAATGCCTGATATTCCTGCGGGTGATCTCACTGACGCCTCTCTTCTCCTTCTGAGCCTCTGCAAGCGCCTTGTCCTCGATGTCGGTGATGTTGAGCCCGCGCGTGACCGTATATCCCGAGTATTCGAGGTAGCGCTGCAGGACGTCCTCGAACAGGAAGGTCCTGAAATTGCCGATATGCGACCGCTGATAGACCGAGGGGCCGCAGGTGAAGATGGTGACCACCTTTTTATTGACCGGCTCAAAGACCTCCGTCTTCTTGCCGAGTGAATTATAGAGGGTAAGCATAATGATATTTTACCTGATTTTGTGTTACTTTAAAAAATGGCGGGCAGTGTCATTTCAGTCAATACCAGCGAAAAGAAAGGGATGCGCAAAAAACCGGTGCCGGAGATCTCCGTGAGCGCCGATTTTGGCATTCAGGGCGATGCGCACGCCTCCTCCGACTGGCACCGGCAGGTGAGCCTCCTGGCGCTCGAGAGCATCAAAAAGATGCAGGAAAAGGGACTCGATGTCCATCCTGGCGACTTTGCCGAAAATATAACGACCGAAGGGATCGATCTTGTGGCCCTGCCGCTCGGGACGCACGTCTCCATCGGCGCTACGGTGCTGGGCGAGGTAAGCCAGATCGGGAAGGAATGCCATACACGCTGTGCGATCTATTACCAGGCCGGTGACTGTGTCATGCCGAAGGAGGGCATATTCATCAAGGTCCTCAGAGGAGGGACGGTCAAGGCCGGCGATCCTGTTGAGGTCCTCCCGGACCGGTCATGATCAGGACCGCTGTCATCACGCTGAGCGATAAGGGTTCCCGCGGCGAGCGGCAGGACCTCAGCGGGCCGGCAATAACAGAAATGGTGAAAGAGATCGGCGCTGTTGTTGAATTCTACGAGGTCATCCCTGATGAAAAAGAGCTGATCAAAGAGAGGCTCCTGGCATACTGCAATAAAGTGGACCTTATACTGACGACCGGCGGTACCGGTCTTTCCCCCCGTGACGTCACCCCGGAGGCGACCCTCGGGGTCATCGACCGGGAGATCCCCGGGATCGCCGAGGCGATGCGTGCCGGGGGAATGAAGAAGACGAACAGGGCAATGCTCTCCAGGGCCGTTGCCGGGGTCAGGGGGGGAACGCTGATCATCAATATGCCCGGCAGTCCCAAGGCCATACGCGAATGCCTCGAGATCGTGATGGAGGTCATCCCTCATGCAGTGGAGAAGATCAGGGGCAGCACCGAGGACTGTGCCGTGACGGAGAAAGGGTAGGATGCAGGACATATCCTTCCCCCTGGCATTCTTTGCGGGCGTCCTGTCGTTCCTGTCGCCCTGCGTCCTCCCGCTGGTGCCTTCCTACATCTCCTTCATTACCGGGGTTTCGTTCGACGAACTTCGCAGCGGCGGCGACAGCAAAAAGATACGGTTCCTGACGATAACGAATTCGCTGGCCTTCATCGCCGGCTTTTCGACGATCTTCATAGCCCTGGGCGCCTCTTCGTCCGCTATCGGCAACTTCCTGTTCCAGTACCAGGACTGGATAAGGATCATCGGCGGCCTGCTGGTGATCTTCTTCGGCCTTTCTGTCTCGGGCATCATAAAACTGGATTTTCTGACCAGGGAGATGAAGTTCCATGTGAGCGGCAAGCCGATGGGCTATGTCGGTTCGTTCTTTGTCGGGATGACCTTTGCCGCGGCCTGGACGCCCTGCATCGGTCCGATACTCGGGTCGATCCTGCTCTATGCCAGCACCCAGGGTTCTGCTGCCTTCGGCTTCAAACTCCTGGCGGTCTATTCGCTCGGCCTCGCGGTCCCGTTCTTTCTCTCTTCCCTGATGTTCAACTCGTTCCTGAGCTATTCCGGGGTCGTCAAGAAATATATGCGGTATATCATGATGTTAAGCGGCCTCCTGCTGATCGTCTTCGGGGTCCTGATGCTGACCAACAATGTCCGGCTGCTCACCGGCCTCTTCCCTGATATGAACATCGAATCAAAGTTCAAGCTCCGGTAGCCCCCGCAGTCCTTCTCCTGTGCCGGGTCAGTCCCTTCGTGGTATAATAACCCGTCTTTTTGACATGCAGATAAATGCTGTCCTCAACTATTTCCGGAGGTATGAAGAGCTTGGACGAACGGTATAACCCCAAAGAAGTGGAGCCCCGGTGGCAGAAACACTGGGAGGATCATGATACCTTCAGGACAGGACCGGAAGGCGAAAAGGAAAAGTTCTACTGCCTCGAGATGTTCCCGTATCCCTCCGGCAGGATCCATATGGGACATGTGCGCAACTATGCCATCGGCGATGTGATAGCCCGGTACAAGAGGATGAAGGGCTATAACGTCCTGCATCCGATGGGCTGGGACTCCTTCGGCATGCCTGCCGAGAATGCGGCGATCAAACACGGCGTGCACCCCTCGAAATGGACGTATGAAAATATCGCGTATATGAAAACGCAGCTCAAGCGCCTCGGTCTGAGCTACGACTGGTCGCGTGAGGTCGCAACCTGCAGTCCCGCCTATTACCGCTGGAACCAGTGGTTCTTCATCAAGATGCTCGAAAAGGGGCTTGCCTACAGAAAATCGTCGTATGTGAACTGGTGCCCGTCCTGTGAGACCGTGCTGGCCAACGAGCAGGTCATCGATACCCGCTGCTGGCGGTGCGACAACGTTGTCGTGCAGAAGGAGCTTTTCCAGTGGTTCCTGAAGATCACGCAGTATGCGGAAGAACTGCTGCAGGGCTGCGATGAGCTGACCGGCTGGCCTGAGAAGGTCGTGCTGATGCAGAAGAACTGGATCGGCAGGAGCCACGGCGCCGAGGTCGACTTCAGGCTCGACGGAGCTGCCGGAGAGTCGATCCGGGTCTTCACCACGCGTCCCGATACGCTCTTCGGGGCCACGTTCATCTGTCTTTCGCCTCCTCATCCGGCCGCAAAAAAGCTGGTTGCCGACAAGGCAGCCCTCGAAAAGATAACCGCGCACTACGGGAAGGTTGACGAAAAGCTCGGTCTTTTCACCGGCCATTACTGCATCAACCCCATGACAAAGGAAAAGATCCCGGTCTATGTCGCGAACTTCGTCCTGATGGAATATGGCACCGGCGCGATCATGTCGGTGCCTGCCCATGATCAGCGGGACTTTGATTTTGCGAAGCAATACGGCCTGCCGGTCAGGGTGGTCATCGCACCCGGGGATGAACCTGCTGCCGCAGGGCAGGGGGCAGACCTGCAGGAGGCCTATGAAGATGCAGGCGTCCTGGTCGGTTCTGGAGAGTTCAGCGGCATGACGAGCGAGGCTGCCAAGGAAGCGGTCAGTGCCTATATTGAAAAGAACGGTCTCGGCAGGAAGGTCGTGAACTACAAGCTGCGGGACTGGGGGATCTCCCGGCAGAGATACTGGGGCACCCCGATCCCTGTCGTTTACTGCGAAAAGTGCGGGATCGTACCGGTCAGGGAAGCCGATCTCCCGGTCATCCTGCCCGAGGACGTAAAATTCACCGGCACCGGCGGTTCTCCGCTTCTTGTGGCCGAATCCTTTCTCAAAACCTCCTGTCCTTCCTGTGGAGGTGAGGCTAGGCGCGAGACCGATACGATGGACACCTTCGTGGATTCCTCCTGGTACTTCATCGCCTATTGCCTGGGGCTCAACAACCTGAAGTTCGAGCAGGGGAAGGCGGTCCCTGCGCTCAAATACTGGATGCCGGTCGACCAATATATCGGCGGGGTGGAGCATGCGGTGCTGCACCTTCTGTATTCCCGGTTCTACACGCGGGTGATCCGCGACCTCGGCCTGACAGACCGCAGCGAGCCGTTCACGAACCTCCTGACTCAGGGGATGGTGATCAGGGACGGGGCCAAGATGTCGAAGTCAAAGGGGAATGTCGTTGATCCCGATTACCTGATAGAAAAATACGGGGCCGATACCTCCCGCCTCTTTACGCTCTTTGCCGCGCCCCCGGAGAAGGACCTCGAGTGGTCGGATAAGGGCGTCGAGGGCGCCTTCCGGTTCCTTTCGAGGATATGGAACCTCTCGTTCAGGTACCGCGATAAGGTCAGGAGCAGGGCCGTGCCGCAAGGGCCTGATATCTCTCCTGCCGTGCGCGGCCTCCTGCGCAAGACGCATCAGACGATCAGGAAGGTGACCCAGGACATAGAACGTGAACTCCACTTCAACACAGCGATCGCGGCCCTGATGGAGCTGGCCAATGAGATGAATTCGTTCGAGCCGGCCGACCCCGATGACTTTGGCGCGTTCGGCTTTGCGCTCGAAAGCATGCTGCTGATGCTTGCGCCCTTCACCCCCCATCTGGCCGAGGAGCTCTGGGCAGGGATCAGGCAGGGCGACGCCTGTGTATCGGAGCAGCCCTGGCCTTCCTGGGATGAGGATATGGCCAGGGACGATCAGATAGAGCTGGTCATCCAGATCAACGGCAAGATGCGCGCCAAACTGATGGTCCCTGCGGGGGAACCCGACGAAATACTGCAGAAGGCCGCCCTTGGAGATGCGAAGGTCTGTGAGGCGCTCGACGGCAAGGACATCAAAAAGGTGATCGTGGTGAAAGGCCGGCTCGTCAATATCGTGGTGGGATAAGATGGAAAAGCTCTTGAGACGCACGCTCCTCTGCCTCTTCGTGCTCACGGCCATAGGTGGTTTTTATGGCTGCGGCTATACCATACACGGTCATGCGGCGCTGCCGTTTACGGAGATATGGGTCGGGGCGATAGAGAACAGGACGCATGAGCCAGGTCTCCAGGACATGCTCCACCGGGCGCTGGTCGAAGAACTTGTCAAACAGGGGATCAGCGTCAGGCCGTCCGCCCCCCGGAAACTTACCGGCGTGATCAGGACCTTTGAACTGCCGAGCCTCTCCGAAAAGGACGGGATCACCAGAGAGTACCGGGTCCTCATTGATGCGGACTTTACTGCCACCGATGAAAAGGGCTCCGCGGAATACGTAAAGCATATGGGCTCCCCGTTCATTGTCGTGGTGACCGGCTCAGAGGATATGGCCAGGCTCCTGGCCAACAAGACCCTTGCAGAAGAAAGGGCATTAAAGGACATGGCAGCGCGGCTCGTGGGGGCGCTG
Organism: Nitrospirota bacterium; assembly: GCA_004321925.1. Taxonomy (GTDB): domain Bacteria; phylum Nitrospirota; class Thermodesulfovibrionia; order Thermodesulfovibrionales; family UBA6898; genus PALSA-1316. Next base: position 6,822 of record SCQH01000072.1, read on the forward strand.
ATCTTTAAATGAGCTACCGGGCCTTTCTGGATGAGGCCGCCAAGGGCCTCCCCTCCCGGAACTACCTGCTGTCCTCCTCAGAGCCTTTCCTCCACTCAGAGGCGGCTGCGGTCATCAAAGCCCTGGTCCCTGATGCGGAAAGGGATTTCAATCTCCAGGTCTATGACCTGCTCAACCTGAAGGATTCCTCCCTTACGCTCGACCAGATCCTTGATGAGCTCAATACGGTCCCGTTCTTTTCGGGCAAAAAACATGTCCTTATGGACAACAGCCATAAGCTGCTGAAAAAGGACCTGCAAAAACTTGAGCGCTATCTCCAGCACCCTCCTGAAAGCACGGTCCTCGTCCTGATGTATGAGGGCGCGGTCAAGAAGGAGGCGAAAGAGCTGCTGAAAGGCCTGAAGCAGATATCCCTCGACATCAAAGAGGACGAGATACCGGTCTGGCTGAAGGCAAAGGCAGAGGGCCGGGGCATACAGCTTTCCCGCGAGGCGATCGATTACCTGATCGGGACCATAGGCAGCGACCTCGGGCTCCTCTCCTCAGAGCTTGAAAAGTGCTCGCTCATCGGAAAGCCGCAGGTAGAGAAAGAGGACATTGCCGGGATCATCGAGGGGAAGAGGTCCTATAACGCCTTTGCGCTTATCGATGCCATACGGGCCAGGGACAGGGACGCGGTATTCAGGATCTACCGGATACTGAGGGAGACGGAGGAGCCGTACAGCCTGCTGGGTGCCCTTAACTGGCAGTACAGCAGGTTCGTTGCAGAGAAGAACAGCCCGCAGGACAGGCGTTATTACTGTGAGGTCTTCAGGGAGCTGAATAGGGCTGACAGAGATATAAAAAGCTCGGGCAGCCCGTATCCGATGGAATTACTGCTGGTTAAACTGCTGCAGCTTTCCCGGAGGCGTTGACCCTCTTGGTCAGCCTCGAGATCTTCCGTGAGGCGTTGTTCTTATGAAGGATCCCCTTTGAGGCTGCGCTGCTGATCACCTTTTCTGCCTTACGCAGGGCCTTGGTGGTCTCCTCTTTATTATTCTCAGCTGCTGTGCTTTCGGCAGCCTTTATGATATTCCTGATCTTGGTCCGCAGGGTCCTGTTGCGCTCGTTCCTTTTTTCTGACTGACGGGCCTTTTTAATCGCTGAAAGATTCTTTTTTACCGGTGCTTTTGCTGCCAAAGTGTAGTCCTCCTGAAAAAGTAGTCTTATTTTTTACCACAAAAGAGGGTTTTAAAGCAAGCAACAATGAAAAATGGCCGCAGCAGTCCCGGGTATGGGTCCCTCCCTGAGCCCTTTCTTTAATTGTGCGTTATCCGGTAAAATCTATGGCATCATCAGGCCATGGCTCACGGAAGCCGGGCAGCGCTCACAGAGGTCTATGCATTGAATAAGGTGATAAGGCTCTTTTCTCTTCTTCTCGGTCTGACGGTCCTGCTCGTCTGGTCCATGCCGTCCTTTTCGGCCGACAGCCTCGAAAAGGTCCGCACGAGGGGTTATCTCCTTTGGGGGGCCGATGCCGAGGGCGGGGCGCCCTATATATTCCCTGACCCGAAAGACCCCTCGAAGATGATCGGGTTCGAGGTGGACCTGGCAGAGGAGATCGCCAGGGGACTGGGCGTCGGGGCGAAGCAGGCCCAGAATGCCTGGGACAGCCTGATCCCCGCGCTGATGCGGGGAGATTCGGACATCGCGATGAACGGTATCGAGATAACCCCCCAGCGGGAAAAAGAGGTGATTTTTTCCCTGCCCTATTATATCTACACAGAACAGTTGGTGGTCAGGGCAGAGGAGAAGGAGATAAAGTCCGTCTCTGACCTCAAGGGGAAAAAGGTCGGGACCCTCTCAGGCACGGTCGCCCAGGATATGCTCATGAAGATGGGCGGGGTCGATCTGAAGATATATGCCGGCCAGGTAGAGCCGTATGAAGACCTCGCCATCGGCAGGCTCGATGCGGTTCTGCTGGACCTTCCGATAGCCGCCTACTATGCGAAACCGAATCCGAAACTGAAATATGCGGGCCCGCCTGCCGGCGAAGGCTTCTACGGTATCGCCCTGCGCAAGGGAGATGAGGAACTGAAGGCGAAGATCGACGAGGTCCTTGCCAAACTCATGAGCAGCGGCAGACTCAAAGAGATCTATCAGAAATGGGACCTCTGGAATGAGAAGCAGGAGAGGCTCTTCCGGGATGCCGGGAAGTCTAACGGCTATGTCGGCCTCGAGGAGAGCAAAAAGGCGCCGCTCTATACCTTCTTCCCCACCCTGCTGAAGGGGGCCGGGATCACGGTCCTTATCTCGGTCATATCCATGGCCCTTGCTGTCTGCCTCGGGCTCGCCCTCACCCTCGTCAGGCTCTACGGCAGGCCGCCCCTGAGCAGCATCGCAACAGGGTATATCGAGCTCTACCGGGGCACGCCGCTTCTGATACAGCTCTTCATCCTCTATTACGGTCTTCCGAATATCGGCATATCCCTGAGTCCCCTGGCAGCCGCCTTCCTCGGCCTCGGCATGAACTATGCGGCGTATGAGGCAGAGCTTTACCGGGCCGGTATCAGTGCGGTCCCGAAAGGCCAGATGGAGGCCGCTCTCTCTCTCGGCATGACGCAGAGGACCGCGGTCAGGAGGGTGATCCTTCCCCAGGCCTTCAGGATAGCCCTCCCCGGCGTAACGAATGACTTTATCGCTCTTTTCAAGGACTCGTCCCTGGTCTCGGTGATTGCGATGGTCGAGCTCACCAAGACCTACAGCATACTTGCCGCCTCAACCCTCAGGTTCTTTGAGCTCGGCCTCGTTGTGGCTCTCCTCTACTTTGTGATGAGCTATCCGCTTTCGCTGTTTGCAAGGCGTCTCGAAAACAGGCTCAAGAGGCAGCAGAGATGATCAGGGTCCGTGATCTCCATAAATATTATGACGGACAGCACCTCTTCAAGGGCATAAACCTTGAGGTGAAGAAGGGCGAGGTGGTGGTTCTTATCGGGCCTTCGGGAAGCGGTAAAAGCACGTTCCTCCGCTGCCTCAACGGACTGGAGCACTTCCAGCAGGGCGAGATCGTCGTGGACGGCATTGAACTGCATTCTCTCAACCGCGTGAGGCCGTCCACGAAGGACCTGGAGACAATACGCAGGGTGAGACTGAGGGCGGGCATGGTGTTTCAGCAGTTCAACCTCTTTCCGCATATGACGGTCCTTGAGAACATCATCGAGGCGCCGGTACAGGTTCTTCGTGCCGACAGGGAGTCCACGATACAGGATGCCCGAATGCTCCTGCGGCGGATCAATATCGAGCAGAAGGCCGGGAGCTACCCGGACGAACTTTCCGGCGGGGAGCAGCAGCGGGTTGCCATAGCCCGGGCGCTTGCGATGAAGCCCGCAGCGATGCTCTTTGACGAGCCGACCTCGTCCCTTGACCCGGAGATGGTGGGGGAGGTCCTTGCGGTCATAAAAGGGCTTGTCCGGGAGGGGATGACCACGCTCATCGCAACGCATGAGATGGGTTTTGCACGGGAGGTGGCAGACAGGGTGGTCGTCTTCGACAGCGGGGAGATCATCGAGACAGGCAGCCCCGCCGAGATATTCAGCAACCCCAGGGCAGAGAGGACCCGCTCATTTCTGAGCAGGGTATTGAACCCGTAAGCCCTCTCTGTCCCTGATGGGGCAGTTCTCCTGAAAAAGATTACGCTACCGTTATCTGAGACCGGGCGGTCGCCAGTTTTTTGCCGGTGACCCAGTCGAAATAATCGACCGAGGCCGGGAACGTTCCGGTGCGGGTCGGCCTCATGATCAGCTCCCAGCGTTGCGCAGAGGTCAGCCGGAAAGGCGTCCCTGCACTGAGGCGGAAGGGAGCAGAGTATTTGCCGGTTGGCGGGACACCCAGGGGCCTGCCGTCCATGGCGATGACATCAGCGTCGAGGCCGAAGCTGAACTGCTGGATAGTATAGCCTGCATTGACGACACGCATGAGGATGGTCTGGCCCACCTTTGCCTTTACCGCCACCCTGCTGTCCGTGATCGGGGTGGTATCATTCGCCCGCACCGCACCAGAGATCACGAATACGTTCGGCCTGAAATCGTTCAGGATGCCGTCACTGGTGAAGGTGGAGGGGTCGTTGGGATCATGCCCGCTATGGGTCAGAAACGCATTATGCTGCAGGTCATGCCACCGGGTATCGATCTCGTCGGCCGCCCAAAACGCCTCTACGTCATAACGGATGAGATGGCCCGGAAGGTTATAACCGGTCACATATCCCGGTCCCTCCGGCGGATCAACGATGAGAGGTCCGTACATCCCCAGTTCAACATGCAGGGTGGTATTCTTGTGGCAGTGGTAAAAGTAGGTGCCCGAATGCTTCGGCTGCCATTGATAGGTGTAGCTCCCGATCTCGAAGGAATCCTTGCCCACGCCGTCGTTCATCGGGGTGGGTTCTATGCCGTGGAAGTGGATCGTATGGCCGTCCTGTCCGCCGTCCGCATGTACATGCACGATCTGACCCTGCCTCACCCGGATAAGGGGAGAGGGAAACTGCTCGGGGAGCCGGTTCTTTGGGGCATCGTCGGCGATCACCATCATCTTGACCTTGTCGGTGCCGTCAGGCAGACGGGACGGCAGGTTCAGGTCGACCCCCACCATCAGTTTTCTGTAAAACTCAATATCCGGTTTCAGCCTGTCCGGGGTGTCCGGGTTGTCTTTGGGAGGGCTGATGAACTTTTGGAACTTGACCTCTTCCTCGGGGGTCACTAAGTCGCGCTGTATCGTCTGAAGTGCCATGAGTTTCTCCTTTCTCTATCCCTGGTGCGGAAACGGCACGCCGTCGACGTCCCCGGTGAACGTAAAGTGTGTCACCATCCCCAGAGGATAATTACCTCCGGCCGCTGTCTGGGACATCTCCATATGGCAGTGCATCGGGTAGTCGAGCGGCGACTGCCTTACCCCGCCAAAGGACAATGCCAGTTCCTGGGCCGCGTCGATGCGAAGAAACTGCCCCGGGTTGTTGGGGTGGACAGGGATATCAGGCGGACGCTCGAACGGGACCATCCAGTCCACGCGGTCCAGAGGACGCACGGGATACGTATCTACCATGAAAACATTACCCTGGACGATGCTATTCACTGCAAGCACGAAAAAGTGATTGGCATGGAGATGGGTTGAATGGGTCGCCATCCCCGAGTTCACGATCCGGACCAGCATTGGCTCACCGACATGCCCTTCCAGCGCAGTATCCATGTCATGTGACGAGAAGAATCCGCTCTTGCCGTTTATCGTAAAATAGCGGGGAAGAAAACCGTTCTGGAACTGGCCTGAATCGATCGGTGTGCCGGCCTGGGCCTTGGCGTTCCAGCGGGGGTCGATGCTGTGGAGGTTCCATATCCGCGACCTGGAGGGCTCCCAGGCATGGCCGGGGAATTCGGCTGTTGTCCCGAGGTCGTCGAACAGGGCCTGGACATTTGCTGTCGGGTGGCTGTACGGGACCCTGTTGAGCGGGTTGTTTGGCATGACCACCATGACCCCGTGCAGACCGAGCACGCGGTTCACGGGGCTGTTCAGCGGATCGAAATACATATATGTTCCGGCCGAAGGGGCCCTGAAGTATATTGTTTTCGTCTCTCCGGGGGCCAGTGTGCCGAAGTCCACCACATCCGGCCGGCCGGGTGCAGAGGGGATCCGGAACCCGTGGTTCTCATCCAGTGTGTTGGTGATTGTAAGATCTATATCCTCTTCTTCAATGACTGAGATCACCGGGCCGGGAACGCGCGGCCCTGCCTTCATCGGATCGGGCTGGTTGGGGTCCTGAAAGGCCCACATGTAAACAGGCTTCCGGTCGACCATCTCGAAGAGGGCCTCGGTGATGTTCAGGCTTATATCCTGGCCGACGTAATATGATCCCCCGGAACAGCCTATTGACTTAAAAGAAACAGCTGCAAGACCGACCATCCCGAGTTTCAGAACATCCCTTCTTTTCATAACACAATCTCCTTTCGTTCTGCCGATCTCCCGATCGATAATGATGAAAAGGGCCGAAATGCGCAATACTGCAAATTTCTTATACTTTACCTATAATTTAGTATAGTAATAGGAGAATGTCAAGCCATGAACCTCACCCAGGCAACAGGGACTGCTCCCCCGGATTCCTTCATCAAATAGACCGTTATGTGCTAAAATCTCTATCATGAAAAAGTATAAGCCTGTCTCCTTAAAATCAGTGAGGTCATACGCCCTCTGCTCAAGGAAGAGCAAGGTTTCGGTAAAGTCCTCTGCGGGTGTTCATGCAAGGGGGGATTCGCTGAAGGCCTTTCTGAAGAAACTCCCCGATGCGTTCGCAGCCCAGGACCTCAGGTCCGTGGTCAGTGCGATAGTCTCAGCCAGAAAGGACGGGAGGCCTGTCATACTCGGGATGGGCGCACACCCCGTGAAACTCGGGCTTTCGCCGGTCATCATCGACCTGATGCAGAAGGGCATCATCACTGCCCTTGCAACGAACGGGGCCTGTGCGATCCATGACTTTGAGATGGCGCTTGCAGGCCATACCTCCGAGGATGTCGGGCCGGAGCTCTGCACAGGCACCTTCGGGATGGCGCAAGAGACCGGTCGGGGGCTCAATCAGGCCATCAATAAAGGGGTGAAGAAGGGGCTCGGCCTCGGCAGGGCTGTCGGTGAGCATATAGTAAAGAACAGGTTTGCCCATGCCGGCAAAAGCATCTTTGCCGCGGCGTATACTCTGAACCTTCCGTTGTCCGTGCATGTCGGCATCGGGACTGATATCATTCATATGCATCCTGAGGCGGACGGCGCCCTGACGGGAAAGGGCAGCATGGCCGACTTCAGGCTCTTTGCCTCGGTGGTGGCCGACCTTGAAGGCGGGGTATATATCAATCTCGGTTCTGCCGTCATCCTGCCTGAGGTCTTCCTGAAGGCGCTCAACGTAGCCCGGAATCTCGGGAATATTGTTACGGAGCTTACGACGGTCAATATGGATTTCATGCAGCAGTACAGGCCAAGAGAGAACGTGCTCAGGAGGCCGACGCTGATGGCCGGCTGCAACTATGCGCTGACCGGGCATCATGAGATCATGTTCCCTCTGCTTGCCGCTGCTGTCCTGGAGGAACTTCCATGAATGTCATCGTTGATCAGGACATCTGCATAGGCTGCGGCAGGTGCGAGGAGATCTGTCCTGCCGTGTTCCACGTTAATGAGGTGATCGGCAAGTCAGTGGTCATCGACGCCGAGGCCTGCGAGTTTGTCGGCTGCTGCGAGGCTGCTGAAGAGAACTGCCCCGTCGACGCGATCAGCCTGAGCGAATAACCGGACCGCCGCCGGGAAATTTTTAATTCTTAATTCAGGTAACACTTCGTGTTATTCCCATAATTCAAAATTAAGAATTCTAAATTCAAAATTGTCTTTTGGTGTCTTATTGTTTGTCAATGACCCGTGACAGGGATGAGAGGAAGTTCTCCACGAGCATCGGGTTGAAATCCTTCCCTGAACCCTCCTGCAGCATCGAGATGATGGCCGGGACCGGCAGTGGCTTCCGGTAAGGCCGCTCCGTGCGCAGGGCGTCGAAAAAGTCGGCAATGGCAACCATCTGGCTGACGATATGCTGGTTCCTGCCGCTCCTTTTGGTGTCCGGGTAGCCTGTCCCGTTGTACTTCATATGGTGCTCGAAGGCAACGATCGCGGCAAGGGGCTGCGTATCGGGGAGTTTTGAGAGATACAGTGCCCCGTAGACAGGATGCATGCGCATCTCGTTCCATTCCTCCTCATCAAGCTTGCCCTGCTTGTCCAGGACCGTGTTCGACACGAACATCTTCCCTACATCATGGAGCAGGCCGGCAAGACCTATGTCCCTCAGATTTTCTCCCTTGAACCCCAGCGCCTCTGCCTGGAAGATCGTCAGGACCGAAACGTTGGTGGCATGGACATAGGTGTATTCGTTATGGGATTTCACCGGGCTCACGATGCGCAGGACATTGAGCTCCTTCTTAAGGACAGACAGGAAATCGATGACAGCGTCCTCAAGTCCGACCATGTCGAGCTTTCTGAACCGCGTGAGACCCGAGAGGGTCTCCCTGACCTTTGAGATGCCGTTGTCGAGGAGTGCTGCGGAGTCCATGCCGTTTCCCTTCAGCCTTATCTCGATGACCCCGACCGATATATGGGCAGTTGAGGGGACTTTTTCCCGGCCTGTCAGGCTGATGACAAAGCTCAGAACCTCCCCGATGTCCGGTGATCTTTTGATGATGATCCTGTCTATCTTCCTTCTCTTGAGGCGTTTGATGAAATTCGATATATGGACGCCCTTTTCGACGAACGGGATGTCATTGAAGATGAGGCTGTCGCCGATGAGGGTAATGTTTATGCTGTCGCCGGCATAAAGTCCTGCAAGGATATCGAGGGCCTTTGATGAAAATTCCGCGACGACCGGGTGCTTTTCCGAATAAAGGCTGCAGCTTGATATCGCGGTCATCAGGTGGCCTATCAATTCCGATATCTTCCCTGAGGGAGCCGGGGAGTGGTTAGTTGGCGTTTCCACGTAACAGTTCCTCACTGATCTCTCTGATCTCGCCGTTCTTTGAGCCGAGGCCTGCCTCGAGGAGTCCGGCGGCAGAGCCGGGCGGATAGTTCTGCAGGCTCCTGTATATCTCGACCTTCAGGGTCTCAGAAGCAGAGCGGTGCATGAGCGGATTTGATCTGACGATGGCCTCCAGGGAATCCAGAGCCCGGGGGTCCCCGATATCCGCCAGTGCTTTTACGACCAGTTTCTTGAGTTCAAGATCGGGGCCGAGCAATCTTTTGCGTTCCAGGAGCTTCAGCAGGGGGTGCAGCAGGCTGTTA
>SCQH01000119.1 GCA_004321925.1 Nitrospirota bacterium
ACGCTTCGCAGGTCGCCACCGATCAAAGTGACATCGGCCGCTTCCATCGCCACGTCGGTTCCTGTTCCGATGGCGATCCCGACATCGGCCTGGGCCAGGGCGGGGGCGTCATTGATCCCATCGCCCACCATCGCCACCAGCTTCCCCTGCTCCTGGAGTCGTCGAACCTCTAATGCCTTATGTTCCGGCAGAACCTCAGCCAGGACACGATCGATCCCGACCTGTCCGGCGATGGCCTCGGCGGTCCGACGGGTATCGCCGGTGATCATCGCGACCTCGATGCCCAGGTGATGCAGCGCCGTCACGGCCGACTGCGACTGTGGCTTCACGACGTCGGCTACAGCCACAATACCGAGGAGCCGACCATCGGCGACAACGAACATCGGCGTCTTCCCCTCCCCAGAGAGCGCCTGCGCCTGTACACCCATCCCGGCGAGGTCGATCCCGCGCTGCTGCATCAGGGCAGCGTTCCCGAGAAGAACCTCCCGCCCATCCACGATGGCCCCGATCCCATATCCCGGGATTGCCTTAAACTCCTGCGGCTCGGCGAGGTCAAGCCCCTTCGCCTTGGCGTGATCAATGATCGCCTGCCCAAGCGGGTGCTCGGAGCCCTGTTCCGCCGAGGCCGCCAGCCGGAGTAGGGTGTCGGATGCTGCACTCGAAACAACGTCAGTAACAGATGGTTGGCCGACGGTGAGCGTACCGGTTTTATCGAAAATGACCACGTTCACCTGGTAGGCCCGTTCAAGGCTCTCGGCGTTCTTAATCAGGACACCGTGCTCCGCCCCCTTCCCGATTCCGACCATGATCGATGTGGGTGTCGCGAGACCGAGGGCACAGGGGCAGGCGATTACCAGCACGGCCACGAAGTTCGAGAGGGCAACGAGAAATGCTTGCTCTCCCCCGAACAACATCCAGACCCCGAAGGTCACGACCGCAATCACCAGGACGATCGGCACAAAGATCCCGGCGATCGTATCGACCAGCCGCTGGATGGGCGCCTTCGATCCCTGGGCCTGCTCGACCAATCGGACGATCTGGGCGAGGACGGTTTCCCGTCCAACCCTGGTCGCCTCGAACTTGAAGCTGCCCATCTTATTCACCGTGGCGCCGATCACCTGATCGCCCGGCCCCTTCTCGACGGGGAGGCTCTCCCCGGTCAGCATCGACTCATCAAGCGCCGACCGACCCTCGCGGATGATCCCATCCACCGGCACCTTCTCCCCAGGCCTGACTAACACCAGGTCGCCGGCCTTGACCTCCTCCACCGGGATGTCCAGCGTGAGGTCGCCACGGATCACCCGCGCGGTCTTGGCCCGAAGTCCCATCAGCGTCTTGATCGCCTCGGAGGTCCGGCCCTTCGCCTTGGCCTCCAGCCATCTCCCCATGACGATCAGGGTCATCAGGATAGCTGCGGTGTCATAGTAGGTCATCGCCTCCATCCCCATCGGCGCAATGGCCGCAGGGAAGAAGGTGAGCGC
>SCQH01000073.1 GCA_004321925.1 Nitrospirota bacterium
AATTTATTTTGGGAAAAAGAATTGGTCTTCAATATTTCCAATATGAGGTTTTTCGGTGGCTACTATGGAGCAGTCTTTTTGGGAGTAGTAATGGTGATCTGCTTTATTCTCATAAAAAAAGGAATTGTAAAACAATAATTCTAAAAAAATGCAGCATATAACACCGCCTTCAACCCAGACGCGGAATAACGCGGGTTTGGTTTTGGCAACGGTGGTTGCCCGCGCTGGTTAAGGCCATCGTTATATGCAAACAAATAGATAAATGACATACGACAATAGAAAAGAGTTCACTGATGCAACAATCGGAGGTTTCGCTTACGGCAGGGTCCTTTTCATTCTTGCTGCTGTCTTTATATGGTTTCTCTATGCCATTGTAGACTATTCAAAACTTCTGAAATTCAAGGCTGCCGATATTTTCACGGTTAGCTTTCTTTCAACAGCAGTTAGCGTCCTATTTTTGATGATAGTCTCCTTCGTTTTCCTACGAAAATATTGGATATTCAAGGTCATTACAGATGACCGGGGTCTGACATTCGTCCATCTATTGAAAGAGGAATTTATTCGATGGGATCAAGTGACCGCTGTCGGTGTCGGTGACAGTTTATTAATGGGGAACGTAGCAAAAGGCAAAGCGGGAGAAGTCAAAACAAGGGAGCGGCACTATAATTTTCCGTTGACCATGAAAGAGAAAGGTCAAATGTATCCGCTCTTTAGCGGGGAATTTGGGAAATTTTATTGGAAAGACAAAATTGGCAACAAACTACCAATAGACGCTGACAACTGTACCTTATACAATGAAATCCGAAAACATATAAGAAACTAAATCTTAATGCGGGCATATAACACAAAAATCGAGGCGACAGGGAATAACGCCTGTTTGTTTTCAGTTTCAGGTCTGTGCCCCTGCGCCTCATTTCGATCGTAAAGCAATTACTCCCGTAATTTCATTAGAGCATCAAAGATTCGGCGTCCACCGATTGCCATGAAGCCCTTATTTATCCCGCCGTGCCATTTGAAATAGCGACCGCCTTTTCTTACACGTTCTTCAGCCCAACCTCGAGTCTCAGCCTTATACCACCGCCTGAATAACCGTGTTGCCCGCCCTTGCAGCCGTGCCGGCAATACCTTCCGAAACTCTTCACTCTCGACAATGCCGCGCTTCATGCCCCAAAACCTGCCCACGTCTTCGAAACCTTCCGGTACGTTAGTTTCAGCATCTTTTGCCATATAATTGACCATGTAATTTATAATTCCATCCGTATCGCGAATCTTATCAACATGTGTACTTACTTTTCTATGATTTACATCTGATGAGCTAACGATCCGTGCCCATGTATCAGCTATCCAATTTTTGTCAACAAAGCGGTCGGTCATGAAATGAAAATGAGGAGCATACCCTAACCCCTTTTTTCCTCTTTCCTGTTGAAACCCAAGCCGCCATGTCCAGTTAATTCCCTTATACTCACGTTGAAGAGATTCAATAAAGAGCTTGCGATGATTCTTTACCGTGGGACCACTATTAGGGTAATCTCGTGCATATGACAACTGTATCTCATGACTCCACAAATGAGCCGTATTGCGAAGATATTCTCTGTAGCGTCGCTTCGACTTATCGCTGTACCCCTGAATCTTTGAACGCCTGCTGGACACGCTTCCCGGCGTTGGCTTCATTTCCATATCGTGAATACGGAATCGGACGTCATTACGGTAAACCGACACCACAGACAATACCCTGCGGTCTATGTAACGGCTATTTAAGGGCATGAACGCCCCAGAAACAAGAGGTTAAGGAGGCAACACGGGTTCGATTCCCGTTGGGACCGCCAAACCTTTTCAATGAGAATACTCGTCTATATTTTAAGAAGCCTCTCAAACGGAAAGAGGTACATCGGTATTACCAATGATCTCAACAGAAGGCTGCATGAACACAGCAGCGGAATAACGAAGGGTGGGCAGGTACTTGGGCGATTTGAATTGCTTCATACAGAGGAGTATGCCGAATACTCAGCCGCTAGGAACCGAGAGAAATTTCTTAAGAGCGGTCAGGGCCGGCAGTGGTTGAACATAACATTCGGTAAACACGGCCCGCCAGAAGCGGGTAAAGCTTGTGCGCTCCGGTGATTCGATTTCCGCTTGCCCGCCCGTGGAGGGTTGGGACCGCCAATTTTCTCTAAGGGTTAACCGGCCTTTTAAACTTCAATAAAAACAGGGACACCTGTGTCCCTGTTTTTATTTGTCAGGCTGATTGGTCACAATGCTTCCAGGAACTGGGCAGGGGTCATGACGATAATCCCGAGGGTTTTTGCCGGATTCATCATAAATCTGCCGAAATGGGTGGTGTCTCCCGTGATCAGGTGCGTTGCCTTGCAGCCGAGGGCCGCCTGAAAGATGGGCCTGTCTTTCTCTGCCAAACCATCAGGAAACGGTGCGCCAGGCTGCTCCGAAGCCATGCTCATGACCGTCAGCAGCTCATCGAACTGAGCACTCATTGCCGGGTATTTCACGATAATATTGCGTCGAGCTTCCTCCACGGCAAATGCACTGGCGCGAAGTTCCCAGACGCCTTCCGCGCCGAGAGCGATAATCAGCGCGGCCTTGCCGTCGGGGTTGTGGGCGGCCGTGAACAGCACGTTCGCATCAAGGAACAACCGCCTCACCGGCTGCTCTTGATCTTCCTGAGGATGGCGGTTTTTTCCTGAGGGCTCATCCGGTCTGCTGCTTTCCAGTCCGCTATCTGTTTGTCCGTGTACATTTCGATCTCGAAGACTGCGGCCGGCTTCAGCACGAGTTCGCCGTCCCTGTCCTCGATGATGACCGCGCTGCCTTCCCTGATGCCTGTCCGCTTGCGGATTGCGGCCGGCAGAGTGATCTGGCCGCGACTGCTTACCATGAGTGTTTCTTTCATATCAGCCTCCTGCTAATATGCAGTATAACAGATTATCTGATATTCAGCAATTCATGCAGGTCTTTTAGGGGTTTATTTGGCCAGATGTTTCAGAAGGGGTAGGCGGCTTCGGCGATCTTTGCCAGACCTTTTTCCAGCGATTGTGTTGTGTCCACGCGTATCGTTTTCGCATCAGGCCGCTCATAATTCCTTTTCAACGCTTTGTATATCTCCCAGCCTGCGTCCGAGACATCGCCGGAGACCTGGCGGGCGTCGATCCTTGCCCTGACCACTTTTGCCGGGCAATGACATTCAACCATGATCACTATGGCCTTGAGACGCCGCGCCAGAGAACGGGCCTGGCGTCTCCACTTCTCAAGCGAAAAAGTGGCGTCGAGCACCATGCTCCGGCCGGCGACCAGCGACTGTTCAGCCTGCGCAAAAAGCTCGTCATAGGTGAGTTTGGTGACCCCTGCAGAGTAGATCCCGCTCTTAAACGGGGCAGGCGCAGCTATCCCGGGCTCCAATCCGGCCAGTTCCTTCCGGATGACATCAGAGTTGATATGATCAGCGCCAAGGCGGTTTGCCACTATCCTGGCCACGGTGCTTTTGCCTGTTCCGGGCAGACCTCCTACCAGGATGAGGCGCGGCCGGGAGTCTGCCTCTGCAAGTGACCGGGCGAGGGAAAAGTATCGTTCGGCGCGGCGTGCTGCCGCAGCCTTTTCCCTGGGGGCAATGGAGGGGTCGGCGATGCGAAAGCTCTCAACCTTCTCACGGACAACTGCCCGGTAACAGGCATAGAAAGGCACCAGGAGACGCAACTCCCAGTCCCCGGTGCGAAGCAGGTATTCTTCCATGAAGGCACGGGCCAGAACAGGATGGCGGTGGTAGAGAAGGTCCATATAGAGGAAGGCCACGTCCGCTGCAACATCTCCCTGCCGAATGCGGGGGTTAAATTCTATGCAGTCATAGATCTGGACACCGTTATCCAGGCAGATATGTTCGGCATGCAGGTCACCATGCCCGTCGCGAAGCCGTCCGTCAGCAATGCGTTTGTCAAGCAGGGAACGCCGTCGCTTAAGGAATTTCCGGTTATAGTCCCAGACGACCAGATAATCCTTTTCGCGCACGGTGCGACCCAGATAGGGGAGGGTCTGACGAAAGTTCTCCCTGAGGTTCTTCTCCAGGACCGAGATGCGCTGCAGGCCGGGCGGGGCAGGAGGGGCCTTGGCATGGAACGCAGCGATCTTCCGGGCCACCTGCCGTATCTGGGAGAGGGTGGCCCTTCCCTGAGCCATGAGGGTTGAAAGGAACCTGCCGGCAGGGAGACGGCGCATCACGACTGCATACTCTGCTATGCGGCCGGGCAGTGAGAGACGGAACAGTTCTCCCTGTTGATAGACCGGGACAATCCTCAGATATACCGTAGGGGACAGGCGGCGGTTAAGCAGGACCTCTGCCTCGCAGGCCTTCCTGCGCCGGGGAAGGGTAGAGTAGTCCAGAAACCCCAGGTTTAAGGCTTTCTTAACCTTATAGACGCGGTCCCCTGCCAGAAAGACCCATGAGATATGGGTCTGAACCAGTCCGACGCTCTCTGGGTTATGGGGGTAGAAGGCAGGCCGCAGCATCGAACGGACCAGGGGCGGGAGTTCCTTGAGGCTTGGGTCTGCAGACATCCTGATGTTACGCTCCATACGTGTAGCTCTGCATAGAAAAAGGATAGCACGTCAAAGGACACATGGCAATAAAAATAGGGATTCAGCGGATGTCCCTGAACAAGAGGAGCTGATTGTTGTATTACGACCGGTCCTGGATCTTGTTGAGATAACGAAAGAGTGCTTTTGAAGCCCCGGCCTGGTTGTTGGATTCTTTTTCCTTCAGGGCCTTCTGAATAAGCTCGTGTAACTTTTTTATATCTGTCCCCGGGCATTGACCTGCTATTTCCGCTACCAGCATATCATTTCCTGACAGCAGTTCATCCCGCCATTTCTCCGTTTTTTTGAAGGCAGCGGATGTTCTTCTGTTCGATGCCTCTGCTCTGGCAACGATCTCCTCTATCGGCCCGACCTCGGCCTTCCTCATCAGTGTGCCAATATACTGGAGCTGCCGCCGCAGTGCACCATGTCTGAGTTTTTTTGCGAATTTGACGGCGTCACGGATCTCTGCCGGCAGGTCAAAGGCATCGAGCTGCTCATCCGGCAATTTCAGGAGTTTTTCCCCGAATACCTGCAGGGCCTCGGCATCTCTTTTCTTCTGTGTCTTACTGAGCGGTTCCATGTGTCGGCAGCAGCGGCTCAGGCCGTACGGGCCTTGAGTCCGGACCTTCCTGTATTGACCTCGGAACTGAAATGGAATTCGATCTCAGGATATTCCTCTTGTACATGTTTCAGCGTCCAGTCAGATGCGGAGAAATAGACGAGACTGCCGTCCTTGTCAGTGAACAGGTGTTCTGAGCGGTACCTGCTGAATTCGGCAAGCTTCTTGATGTTCGTGCTGGTCAGCCAGCAGGCCTTGGTGTAACTGAGGGGGACAAAACGGCAGGAGGCGCCGTATTCATGCAGCAGGCGGTACTGGATAACATCGAACTGCAGTTCGCCCACGGTCCCTATGATCCTCCTGTTCCCCTGCTTATGGGAGAAGAGCTGTGCAACCCCTTCATCGGTCAGCTGCTCCAGGCCTTTCTCAAGCTGTTTGGAACGCATGGGGTCAGTGTTGAGGACCTCCCTGAAGACCTCGGGCGAAAAGCTGGGTATCCCATGGAACATGATCTTTTCACCTTCAGTGAGCGTATCGCCTATCTTGAAGTTGCCGGTATCGTAGAGCCCGATCACATCTCCGGGATAGGCTTCTTCGATGATGCTCTTCTCCCGCGCCAGGAAACTCGCCGGGCTTCTGAACTTGAAATCCTTGCCGAGCCTGACATGATGAAAGAACTTGTTTCTTTCGAATTTGCCGGAGCATATCCGCAGGAAGGCTATCCGGTCCCTGTGGCGCGGATCGATGTTCGCATGTATCTTGAAGACAAAACCACTGAAGGTCTTTTCATGCGGGTGGATCGCCCGGGTGTCTGCCGGCCTGCTCAGGGGCGGAGGGGCAATGGTCGTGAAAATATTGAGCAGCTCCTTGACCCCGAAATTGTTGACAGCGCTTCCGAAAAAGACCGGGGCCAGCTCTGCCTCAAGATACCTGCCTTGTTCAAAGGGCTCATACACCCCGTCGAGCAGGGCCACGTCCTCGCGCAACTGCGCAGCATATTCGCCCAGGTGTTCGTCGAGGACCCTGTCGTCGATATCATGCACGGTCAGCACCTCTTCGCCGATCGAGGCGCCCCCCGGACGAAAGAGGTAGAGGCTTTTGTCGTAGAGGTTATAGACGCCCTTAAAGGATGAGCCCATGCTGATCGGCCAGCTCAGCGGCCGTACCTTGATCCGCAGCTTCGCCTCGATCTCGTCCAGAAGTTCGAAGGGCCTTTTCCCCTCACGGTCCAGCTTGTTGATGAAGACGATGACCGGGGTCTTCCTCATCCGGCAGACCTCCATGAGCTTCTCTGTCTGTTCCTCGACCCCCTTGACACAGTCTACCACGATGATGACACTGTCCACGGCAGTGAGGGTGCGGTAGACATCCTCGGCGAAGTCCTTATGGCCGGGGGTGTCCAGGAGATTGATCTTCTGCCCGTTGTATTCGAAATTCATCACCGAGGTGGCAACAGAGATGCCTCTTTGGCGCTCTATTTCCATGAAGTCGGAGGAGGTGCTCTTTTTGATCTTGTTCGATTTCACCGCACCTGCGGTCTGGATGGCGCCGCCGAACAGGAGAAGCTTTTCGGTGAGCGTCGTCTTCCCGGCGTCCGGGTGGCTGATAATGGCAAAGGTCCTTCTTTTGCTTATTTCTTCAGAGTACATTGGATAATCCTTCTCGTAAAAAACTGTCACGGCAGAACACATAGTATAACCGAGGTATCACCATTCGTACAAGTACAAGTCAATGACGGAGGGATAATTGCTGCAGTCAGTCTTATGTCGCGATGATCTTTCCCGGCCTGACCTTTTTGTCAGCCGGTTTGTCCTTCGGCTTGTCCGGCGATTCCGGCCCAGTCTCCGGCCTGTCCCAGAAGGAAGCTGCGGGCGCTGCCTTCTTCGTCAGGGAGGTGAATTTGCGGGACGCCGGTTTGTCCTGGGTCCTTTTATAGGCGCTGGTCACGGCGTACTGCACCTGATACCGGTAGAGGGACGGTTTCTTATAACGGGGGTAGCGTTCCCTGAAATCCGGGAGCGCCATCCTCAGCCTTTCGCTCCAGGCCGCCACCAGGGCCGTTGCCTGCTCGACCGGGACGCTGGTCTCACGGCAGATGAGTCCTACAGAGTAAGCTATGTCGTGGATGCCCGTCTCTGACTTCGGCAGGACGTTGAGAAGCAGCTCGATCGCATCGTGGGCCGACTTGCTGTCTTTTTTTGTGGTGCTGACGTTCGCCATTAAGAAATTGTATCACAAAGGGGAAGTCGTTTTCGAGCCCGGAGGAGACCCCGGTGACGCGAGGGCGGAGTTCTTGATCTAAGGAGCCTGGAAGGGCAGGGCACCCGGATAACCTTCAGCATACCCAGCGAAAAGGGAGAAGACTGAAATGGGCAGTTACCGGATCGTTCTTGCTGATGACCACACCTTGATCAGGCAGGGCTTAAGGAGGCTCATCGAAGGGGTTTCCGGCCTTGAGGTCGTGGGTGAGGCAGGTGATGGGCTTGAACTTCTGGCCCTCCTGAATGCGGTGGTCCCTCACCTGGTCATTCTCGATATATCCATGCCTCACCTCCGCGGGATCGAAGCTATTCATGAACTGAAGGCAAAATATCCCGATGTGAAGGTGCTGGTCCTCACAATGCATTAGGAATACCTGTATCAGGCCCTCTCCTCGGGCGCCAGAGGGTACCTTCTGAAAGAAGATGCCGAGAGGGATATCTTTTCCGCCATTGAGAGCATCCGGCAGGGCAGGATCTATCTGTCCCCCCGTCTCTCATCAGAGCTATTGACCGATAAAACGCCCTCACCGGACATGCTTTCTGTCCGTGAAAGAGAGGTCCTGAAGCTTATTGCAGAGGGGAAATCGAACAAGGAGGCCGCGGAGATGCTTTTTATCAGTATCCGCACCGTTGAAAGCCATCGCGCAAGCATCATGGCCAAATTAAATGTAAAGAAAAGCGCCGACCTCATAAAATACGCCATCCAGAAAGGGTACATCTAACCGCCTGCTTCTTCCTTATTAGCGATTTCCTTGCGTTGTGTCGCATCATCCTGCAGTAGGGGAAGACCTACAAGCAGTTCAGCTACAATCTGACATGAAAATGCGTAGTTCATGTATTGCTTCTGGAGGTTCTTTGCATGATTATATAAGCACACTCCAAAGTTAAATAAAATTAATTGTATAAATCTCAAGGAGGTGGTTATGTTTTTTTTGCAATGCAGAAAGACGGTTTTTTTTCTGGGTGTTTTTTTTATAGGGCTTTCTCTCATTGTCTTCGCTGCGACAACAGTGTCAGCAGATCAGCTCGACCCGTCGACGATCCCCAAATATGTGACACCATTGGTTATCCCGCCGGCGATGCCTTTTGAGTCGAAAGACAGTGCTTCGACACGGTATCAGATTGCCGCAAAACAGTTCCAGCCGCAGATCCTGCCGCCCGGCTATCCGACGACGCAGGTCTTCGGGTACGGCGATGCCACGGGGCCCGCGCCGGGGCTGCCCGGCACCCGATACCATTATCCGGCGTATACGGTAGAAGTGCGGTCTGAAGAAAAGGTTCAGGTCAAGTGGATCAACGGGCTCGCCGATGATGCCGGAAATTTCATTTCCCACTTCCTCCCGATAGATCCAACCCTCCACTGGGCAAACCCTCCGGGTCCGCGTGACCACCGTCCGGAGTTCGTGGATGTCCCTGGTGCCTATAAAGGGCCGGTCCCTATAATAACGCATCTGCATGGTGCGCATGTGCCGCCCATAAGTGACGGCAATCCCGAGGCATGGTACCTTCCTGCCGCAAAAAATATTCCGGCCGATTATTTCACTCGAGGCACCTTTTACGACAGCGTGCTGCCAGCCGAGTCCGGAACAGCATGGTTTGAGTATCCCAATACACAAAGGGCTACAACACTCTGGTACCACGATCATACACTCGGCATGACCCGGCTGAACGTTTATGCGGGCCTGGCCGGTTTCTGGCTTATCCGCGACAGCTATGAAGATTCCCTCAATCTCCCCGGACCTGCTCCGAGAGCCGGGGATCCTGCAGGGACCAAGTATTACGAGATCCCCATTGTTGTGCAGGACAGAAGTTTCAATACCGACGGTTCCCTCTTTTATCCCGACAGCCGGGATTTTTTTGGTGATTATGAAGGCCCGTTTATCCCCGGAACAAATCTCTCTCCTATCTGGAACCCCGAGTTCTTCGGAAATGCAGTGGTCGTCAATGGCAACACATGGCCGTTTCTCCAGGTCGAGCCCCGGAAATACCGTTTTCGTTTCCTTAATGGCTGCAACTCCCGCTTTCTCATAATGAAGGTTGTTTCGGATCCTCTGGCCGCAAGACCGGTCAGCACGGCCCTTACGTTCAGCCAGATCGGCAATGACGGCGGCCTGATACCTAACGGTCCTGTCACGGTCGAGCAGCTGCTGGTTGCGCCGGCTGAACGGGCGGACGTTATCATTGACTTTTCGGCATTTGCTCCGGGGACTGAGCTCTATCTCATCAACGAGGGCCCTGACGAACCATTTGGAGGCTTTCCCGTCGAAGTCCCGGCTAGTTCAGCCACAACCGGCCAGGTAATGAAGTTCTCTGTCGGTGGATTTACCGGAATTGACAGCAGCAGACTTCCGGCACCGGGTAGCCTGAACCCGGCCCTTCCGGTACTAGGTCCTGTGGCCAAGACCCGCGACCTTACCCTGAATGAGATAGCCTACGTTCCCCAGGACGCCCCGGTTGAGGCGCATCTGGGCACGGCAGAAAACGGCCCCATGGGCTGGGAGGCCCATATGACTGAAACACCGATGCTGGGCGATACCGAGGTCTGGCGTCTTATCAATCTTACGGCTGACGCCCACCCCATCCATCTGCACCTGGTGCAGTTTGAGGTCGTGGGCCGTTTCCCCTTCGATGTGACTGCCTACGCCGCAGCGCAGCATGCCTATATTGATGGCGGAAAGATGGGGACCCTTCCCGACCCCCTCTCCTTTGCCACGGGAGACACCAGCCCTCCGAACTCTTGGGAAGCCGGACGGAAGGACACGGTTATTTCGAACCCCGGTGAGGTTACCATGGTAAAGGCAAAGTTCGACCTGCCCGGTCTGTTCGTCTGGCATTGTCATATACTTGAGCACGAAGACAATGAGATGATGCGCCCTTACATGGTCATGGAAGGCCAGTGTGCCTCATTTGATCCGGCAACGAACAACCTCCATGTACCATGCCTGGAAATGGGTGACCAGTATTCTCTCGACCTGTCGCTGGCCAACAATAACCCCCTGCAGTTCTCTCTTGCCGATATAACAGCGATCTCAGGCGGGAGCCAGTGTGCGAGCTATAATCCGCTTACCGGAATTCTCCACCTGCCCTGTGCGGAATATTTTGGCCTGCGCTACAGTGCTGACCTGAGTGTAACGGGGACAGCCCCCTACACGTTCGAGCTTTTTGGTTACAGTCAACTGCCTTGATACGCAGGATGTGAAAGCATCCGTTTTTTGCTGAAGTCCCTGCCGGGAAGGGTTGCATGAAGTCCGCAACCCTTCCCGGTTTTCTTCTTTTCCGGGATGCTTCCGGTTCGGTTGCAGAGGGCAGGAGTCGCTGTGGAAAAATGCCTGCAAACTATTACGCGCCCTCTGAAAGCGATATGCAGATTCTACTGATGATTTTATGAGACAAATCATATTAAATATACTATATTTCAATTAAGATGCTGAGCGGCTTAAATAATCAGGAGGACCTCATGAAAAGCAGTGCAGGGAACTATCTAAGAAAATATTTAAAATTGTCTCTGGTGAGCCTGGTGCTTCTGCTCGGGGCTATGGGCCAGTCCGATCTCTATGCCCTGACCGTCAATGTGCAGGGCTGCGATGCGGGCAATAACTGCAGCCTGCCGGTCGGTGGTTTCCGGTGGCTAGTGGAGGAGGACAATACGACCCAGTCGCCCCCG
Organism: Nitrospirota bacterium; assembly: GCA_004321925.1. Lineage (GTDB taxonomy): Bacteria > Nitrospirota > Thermodesulfovibrionia > Thermodesulfovibrionales > UBA6898 > PALSA-1316. The sequence continues at coordinate 11,066 of SCQH01000073.1, forward strand.
GGCGTTCGTGTCGGCAACAGCATCAGCCTCGACATCCATAGCAGCCATGCGCCGGTCGTGCAGAAGGGAACAGGGAACGGAAGCGCCACGATCAACGGCCTGAGCCCGGCCAAGCGGTATTATGTTTCGGTGCTCCCGGATTCCGGCTTCAGCAACAGCGGCGGCATGGCCGGGGCGAATGACACCATAACCGTGAAGGTCCATCAGAACCCCATCCCGACAGCACAGGTCTCTGTCCTCGTATTCAAGGACCATAACCCCATCAATAATATTTTCGATCAGGGTGAAGCGGGCATCGCGGACGCGACGGTCCTGATATTTGACCTTGGCGGCCAGATGTCCCAGGACGTCTTCGGCAATCCGCTGGGCACGACCTATGACGCGGGCGGCAACGTCGTTACCGTGGGAAGCGGCATAATCAAGACCGATGTCAACGGACAGGCCTTTATCAAGAACCTTGCGCCGGGCAAGTACGGCATCCGCGCGGTACCTCCCGGCAATACGGCAGATTATATCCAGACCTCCACCATCGAGGGCACTCCGGGCATCGACGCGTGGGTGAAGGCGAATGAGCCGCCTTTGTTCATAGAGGGGTTCGGGACCGGCTTCTACCACGCCTTTATCGGTTTTGTAAAACCGGCCGAGCTGCCCTGGGCAGCCGGCGGGCCTGGCGGCTCCAGTATAACCGGCCAGAATATCTTCAACCACTTCGGCCGTCCTCCGGTGAACCAGGGGTTCTTCGAGGGGCCTCCGGTCGGCGAATGCTGGGTCGGCTTAAACGATCTGGCTGCGGTCAATAAGGGCCTCATGGCGGTCCCCTGCGACGCAAACAGCAACTTTGCCCTGAGCGGCGTTCCGGCGGGCACGTATCAGCTCGTGACGTGGGACAAGCCGCTTGATGCGCTCTTCGGGTTCAATACCGTGACCGTGCCTGCCGGCGGCGGCGCTGTCAATCTCGGCAAGGTATTTTCGTTCAGATGGTTCGGCACCTTTGAAGGCAGCGTTTTCTTCGACGCCAACCAGAACGGTTTCCGTGATGCCGGCGAGGCCGGTATTATGGAGCAGAACATCAATATCCGCTTTAGGGACGGCTCTGTCTATCAGGCCCAGCCCACGGACATCAGCGGTGAATACAGCTTCTCCGAGGTCTTTCCATTCTTTAAGTGGCTCGTGACCGAAGTCGACTTCGCCCGCTACAAGGCCACGGGAATGACCGCGGCAGTGGACTATGGAGGCGCGATCCCTGCGGAGAACGGCTGGATAACACCGTCTTTCGGCAGGTTGAATCCCCAGCCCCAGGCGGCGGTCAATCCGAACACCGGGAACAACCTGTCCAGGACAGAGACCGGTCCGGTCCTCACACAGGCCATGCAGCTTTACCTCAACCAGACGAACGTGATCGACTGGGGCAAGGCGGTCTACGGACCGGGTGAGAACGGCGGCATCAGCGGCATAGTTTTCTATGACGTCACCCGGGCGGAGAACGATCCGCGGTATCTTGCGGCCGAGCCATGGACGCCCGGTATTCCGCGGGTGCAGGTCTGCCTGTACCAGGACGCCAACAATGACGGCATCATCGACGACATTAACGGGACCGCGGGGATACAGCTTTGCGACGTTGATAATTTCCCCTTTGGCTGGTCTGACGGATCAGCGGCAAGAGGCCCCGAGGACATTGTGCGAAGCGGCGACGGCACGGCCTTCAGCATGGGCGATGCCGGTGACCTTGCAACAACCGACAGCTGGGACGACAGCAAGCCGACCGGTTGTATCCAGGACCTGCCTCCCATAGCGGGCGTTCAGCCCTGCTTTGACAACTTTGCAACCTGGAACCAGGTGCGGCCCGGCATCTTCGACGGCGGTTATGCCTTTGGCCCGAACCTTGCCGCCGGGACATACATAGTCGAGGCCATTCCGCCGACAGGCTATGAGCTTGTGAAGGAAGAGGACAAGAATGTGGACTTCGGCGACGGGTTTACCCCGAGCCCGCTCCTGCTGCCGCCTGTCTGCGTGGGGACGGTGACCAACGGGAACGCCCTGCATACGGTGCCGGCTTCGCTCGCCCTGTTCCCGGGTGTTGCCATTGATCCGCCGCTTGCCGGTTCAGTAACGCCCTTATGCAACATGAAGCAGGTGACCGTTGCCGACGCGAAGAACGCGGCAGCGGACTTCTTCTTGTTCACCGAGGTGCCCAAGGCGGCCCGCGTGGTCGGATTCTCGAATAACGACCTGTCAGCCGAGTTCAAGGCCGGAAGCCCTATCTTCGGAGAGAAGACCTCTCCTTCATGGATCCCGGTTTCTTTCCAGGACTGGCAGGGAAATGAAGTGGCCCGGGTCTACACCGACGAGTGGGGTTCCTATAATGCCCTGCTGCCGTCGACGTACACGATGAATGTGGTCATTCCCACCGGCGTATCGCCGAATATGCTCACCGCGGTGCTGAACCATCCGTTCCTTCCCGGAGGCGGTATTGATCCGTTCTATGACCCGCGGTACAGTATTACGCCGTGGACGCTCGACTACTGGCCGGGCAAGACCACCTATCTCGACACGCCGCTGATCCCCGTGGCTGCATTTACCGGGTTCCCGCAGAACGGCCCGGATGTGGAGCCCGCTGACGGTACACCGGTGATCAATGCCGTCAACGGCACGGCCATCGGCCCGGTGGTCTGCAGCACGCCGGCCACACTGACGGTTACGTCGCTGGGAGCCACGCAGGTTCTCAACCCTGATTTTGATCCGAACATCGCGGGTAGTCAGGCAAACATCACCCGCGACTACGGTTTCGGCAATACGGCGGGGACCATCACCCTCAACGGTACGCCTCTTACCCAGAACCTTATATGGGGTGCGTCCTCCATCAGCGTGACCGTGCCTGCAGGGGCAGCAACGGGTCAGCTGATGATCACCCGCGGAGACAACGATAAGTCCACGCTGACGGGCATTACGCTCCATGTCAGCACGAACAGCTGTGCCAACGTGAAGCATGTGACCTCTGGCGGGTCTATCCAGGCCGTGATCGATTCGGCCGGCACGGTTGACGGCGATCTTATTATCGTGGATCCGGGCACCTACGCGGAGAACGTGATCCTCTATAAGAACGTGAAACTCCAGGGCAGCGGCGCTGGTTCGACGACCATCTTTGCGAACCCGAGCCCAGCGGAAAAGCTGACCGCCTGGCATGCGAAGATCACCGCACTCCTCGGCAATGACCCGTTTCTTGCCAATGAGGCACCGGGTATTATGGTCCTCGGGAGTACGCTTACCCATCTGACCAACCCGTCCCTCATCGACGGGCTCTATGTCTTTGGCTCCATATCGGGAGGCGGCATCAGTGTGGATGACAACGCCCCCGGCATTACGATCAGCAACAATCGGCTCTCGGGCAACCAGGGGGCGTTCGGCGCCGGCATCACCATGGGTATGCCAAACCGGGGCAGCAACAACCCGAATGTCACGATCCAGTACAACTTCATCGTGAGGAACGGCGGCATTCAGGGCGGGGGCGGTATTGCCCTCTACGAAGGTTCAACGGGCTACACCATTGCGAAGAACGTGATCGGCGGGAACTTCTCGCGCTTTAACGGCGGTGGTATAGCGCATATCGGCCTCAGCAACAACGGCATGATCTCAAACAACAGGATCATCTTCAATGAGGTTGCCTTCGGCGGAGCGGCCTTTGGAGACGGTGCGGGCATCTATATCGGCGGCCTGCCTGCCGTCGGGGCACTGGGTCTGGGCAGCGGCAGTGTGACCATCGATTCCAATCTGATCCAGGGGAACCTTGCCGGGATCGGCAGCGGAGCAGGCATCCGGGCCAGCTCGGTCAACGGCCAGGATGTGGTGGCGGCTCCGGGAAATCCCGCAGCATGGTATGCCCTCACTATCGTGAACAATATGATCGTCAACAACGTGGCCGGCTATGCGGGCGGCGGTATTGCTCTGCAGGATGTTGCCAGGGCGACGATCCTCAACAATACGATCGCCAACAACGACAGTACGGCAACGGCTGCCAATGCCTTCCAGGCGGGCGCTGTCGACAGCACGCCGCAAGCTGCGGGCATCGTTTCGAACGCTCACAGCTCGGGCCCGGCAGGCCTTGCAATACCGTCCGGGCAGACGTTTTCGAACCCGGTGCTTCTGAACAACATAATCTGGAACAACCGCTCCTTTTACACCACGAATGGCGGTGCCGGCGGCCTCCTGTCCAACCCTGCAGGGCTGGTGTGGGACCTTCAGGTTTCCGGGACATCGGGCCAGCTCAGTCCCGACCACTGCATCCTGACGAGCCTCACGCCTCCTGACGGCAAGAATTACAGCGGCAGTGGCAATATCGGCTCGAATCCGGCGTTCGTCAACAGCTATCTCAACCAGCTCGTGACGGCGGCTGTCATTGATGAAGGCGGCAACTTTATCACTGTGCGGTTCACGCCCCTGGTCATGACCGACGGGTATCATATCAGGTCAACATCTCCGGCCGTCAACGCTGCAGGCGCGGGAGCGCCGGCAACGGACTTTGACGGAGAGGCGCGGCCCAACGGCGGGATTTCGGACATTGGTGCCGATGAGATGTACGCCGGGACGGTGCCGGCGGGCCTTGTGAACGGCGTTGGGATCTTTACCGGCGGTGTCTGGTATCTGGATATGAACGGAAACGGTGCTTGGAACGGTACACCGGCCGATGCACTATATACGTTTGGCGCAGGTCTGACCGGAGCAGTTCCGGTGGCCGGGGACTGGACCGGCAGCGGCACAATGAAGATCGGTGTGTACACAGCCGGGACCTGGTATGTTGACCTCAACGGCAACGGGGCATGGGACGGCACGCCGACCGACGCAATGTATACGTTTAATGCGGGTCTGCCCGGGGCAGTTCCGGTGACCGGGGACTGGACCGGCAGCGGCACAACGAAGATCGGTGTATACAGTGCCGGGCTCTGGTATGTTGACCTTAACGGCAACGGGGCATGGGACGGCACGCCGACGGACAGCATCTACGCCTTCGGTGGAGGTGTGGCCGGGGCAGTTCCGGTGACCGGGGACTGGACCGGCAGCGGCACAACGAAGATCGGTGTGTACACGGGCGGCACCTGGTATGTTGACCTCAGCGGCAACGGAGCCTGGGACGGTACGCCGACGGACGCACTATATACGTTTGGCGCAGGCGTGGCCGGAGCAATCCCAGTGACGGGGGACTGGACCGGCAGCGGCACAACGAAGATCGGTGTGTATACAGGCGGCACCTGGTATGTTGACCTCAGCGGCAACGGAGCCTGGGACGGTACGCCGACGGACGCACTGTATACGTTTGGCGCAGGCGTGGCCGGCGCATCTCCGGTAACCGGAAGGTGGTAGGTATATGACAATACTACTGACGAAATATACGATGATACGGATTATGAAAGGAGACAAAATATGAGAGGGAAAAGACGATTCTGCTTCTGGACTCTGATTTTTTTTCTGATGTCACTGTCGATTTCATCTCATGCCGCAGTGAATGTCCAGTGCCCGGGGGATAATGACGGCGATGCCCGGTGGAACACAGCGGGTGAAGTCCAGCCACCGAATACGGAATGCCTTCACCTGGCAGCGGGTGACGGTTTTGTTACCATGGCAGACGGGCATCTTCAGTACACGTTTGGCTTTAAGAACGTGACGGGGACCCTGGAAGACACGGTCATGGAAACGGGGATGCTCGCTGCCGAATTTCCGGCGCCAACCCTCAAGTTCAGGGAAGGCACTCATGTCTACCTGACCCTGACCAATGTGGGGATGGTAATGCGGCCTGACCTTTTCGACCCGCATTCGGTCCACTGGCACGGCTTTCCGAACGCCGCACCTGTCTTTGACGGCGAACCCATGTCATCTCTGTCCATCAATATGGGTGCCAGCCTGACCTACTACTACCAGGTGCCGGATCCGGGGACCTATATGTTCCACTGTCATGTGGAGGCAACGGAGCATATGCAGATGGGTATGCTCGGGAACCTCTATGTTACGCCGCTGCAGGATGGTACAAGCGTCGGCGGATGCGGCTCTCAGAAATATGTTTACAATGATGGAGACGGCTCGACGTGCTATGATGTTGACTTCCCGATCCAGATCCATGCCTTTGATTCCAACTTCCACGACCTGCATATCGCTGTCCAGCCTCTGCCCTTTGCCCTGATGAAGGACAACTACCCCATGCTCAACGGCAGAGGGTATCCGGATACGGTGAACCCCAACCCGCTGCCCGCGCCTGTGGAGAACGGCAGCAAAGATTCCCAGAAGGTGAGCGCGAAGGTCTCGGCGATCGCCGGGCAGAAGGTCCTGCTCCGCATCTCGAGTCTTGCCACGGTAGATTTTTACACCTTGCAGGTGCTGGGAATTCCGATGAAGGTCGTGGGAAAAGACAGCAGGATCCTGCGGAGCTCCGGTGGCCAGAACCTGTCCTACCTGACGAATTCGGTGACCCTTGGCGGCGGAGAATCAGTCGACGTGATCCTCAATACCACCGGCGTGGCCCCGGGAACGTATTTCCTCTACACCACGGACCTGAACAACCTGAGCAACAATGCGGAAGATTTCGGCGGCATGATGACCGAGATCGTCATCAATTAAAGAGGTGATCGAATGCGAACAAACAGAAGACTAATAAAACAGATACCGACGGTTCTTATTACGGTCGCCGTTTTTCTGGCCTGCGGAGCACTGCATGCAGAGGGGGCAATAGAGGGAGTTGTGTCCGCAACGTCCACGTTCACCCTGACCGCCAGGACGGGATATGTCTCGACTCCGGACGGCGGCAGCTACCTGATGTGGGGCTACGCCAACGGCCCCGGCCCGATGCAGTATCCGGGGCCGACGCTTATCGTGAATCAGGGGGCTGTGGTCACCGTGAACCTCAATAATGAACTGACGGTCCCGGTGTCCATTGTCTTCCCCGGCCAGAAGGCAGTCAGATCGACGGGCGGCATACCCGGACTGATGACGAACGAAGCCCCGGCAGGAGGCGGAACGGTCAGCTACACGTTCACGGCTTCACAGCCGGGAACCTATACGTATTACAGCGGGACGAACCCTGATCTGCAGATCGAAATGGGGCTTGTCGGCGCACTCATCGTGCGTCCGGCAACGAACCCGGGGACGCAGGCTTACAACCACGCGGACTCACAGTTCGACCACGAATATCTCTTCCTTCTGAGTGAGATGGACCCCCGCATCCACGACCTGGTCGCTACGGGCAATATGGCGCAGGTGGATAACACAACGTACTTCCCGGTGCTCTGGTTCATCAACGGCCGCGCCGCCCCGGACACCATGGCCGAGGCCAATTCTCCCCTGCTGCCGAACCAGCCCTACAACTGTATGCCGATGATGCATCCCGGGGAGAAGATCCTGCTCAGGATGATCGGGGCCGGAAGGGATTTTCATCCTTATCATACCCATGGCAATCATCATAGGGTGATCGCCCGCGACGGCAGGCTTCTCTCAAGCGGCTCAGGGGCCGATCTCGGGGAGCAGGCATTCACAACCACGGTCATCCCGGGTTCGACCGCGGACGCGATCTTCTCCTGGACGGGAGAGAAACTCGGCTGGGACATGTACGGGCACTCCAACACGGTGGACCCCAATCGCATCGGCGCCAACTGCGTTGCTGACGGAGTTGCTCTGGAGCCGGGTGAATCGTTGGCCGATCACTGCAAGCCGTTCCCGGTTGTTCTGCCGAGCCAGCAGGAATTGACCTTCGGCCAGTTCTACAGCGGCAGTCCGTTCCTTGGCGCTCTGGGCGGGTTGCCCCCGGGAGAGGGGGGCTTCAACCCCAATGGCGGGTTTTTTTATATGTGGCATTCTCACGCTGAGAAGGAACTTACGAATAACGATATTTTCCCGGGAGGGATGTTGACCATGATGCTCATCGAGGCCCCCGGTGTGCCGCTCATGAATCCATAGGGAGAAGGAGATAACGATGATAACCTATACAGGTAAAAAGATAACGGAGGGCTTCCTCCTGGCGCTGGTCTGTATTCTCATTATGAACGGTACATCGCGGGCTGCGGAATACTGGCTCCGGGCCGAGGTCACCACAAAGACCATGCCGGATGCCAGTGTGATCACGATGTGGGGGTTTGCGCAGTGCACCGATGGAACGTATACCACCTGCGGCGCGGCCACCGTCCCGGGGCCGACGCTGAGCGTCCCGCCGGCGGACAGCACCCTGACAGTTCACCTGAGAAACAATCTTACCGGGGCCTATACGGAGCCGGTATCGATCATCATCCCCGGACAAAAGGCATCATCATATGTGCCTGTCTGGACCGACGGTTCACCGGGGAACAGGACGAATCTGACGCAACGAGTGAGGTCGTTCACTGCTGAGACGCCGCCGGATAACACGACAACCGTGGACTATACCTGGACCGGTCTCAAGGCGGGTACGTATCTGTACCAGAGCGGGACCCATCCCGCAGTACAGGTGCAGATGGGCCTCTACGGCAGCATGACCAGGGACGCGGCCGCAGGGCAGGCTTACGATTCTGCCACCACATATAATTCAGAAGTTGTGCTGCTCTTCAGCGAGATTGATCCGGCGCTTCACACCGCTGTGGCGGGCGGCACATACGGCACCGCATCTTATCCCAGCACCTATAACTATGAACCGAAATATTTCCTGATCAATGGCGCGCCGTACTCGGCTTCTTCTGTGCCGCTTACTGCGGGGACCGTCGGCAGCCGGACGCTTCTGCGGATTTTGAATGCGGGACTGAAGCCGCGCGTGCCGGTCATCAATGGACTCTACCTGTCTGTCATTGCTGAAGACGGGAACAAGTATCTGTATCCGAAAGAGCAGTATTCAGTGCTGCTTGCCGCGGGGAAGACGATGGATGCGCTCATGGTTCCGGCGACGCCCGGAAATTATGCGATATATGACCGCAGACTGGCCCTCACAAACGCTGCGGTATCAGGGGGCGGGATGCTGGCGGTTCTCCATGTGTCACTGAATGGTCCAGCCTCTCAAATAGGGGTATTCCAAAATGCCTGGTACCTGGATGGAAGCGGTAATGGTTCATGGGACGGTACGCCGCCTGACAGTCTGCTTGCTTTCGGTGTCAATATCCTCCCCGGCGCTCTTCCGGTGACGGGAGGCTGGGCCGGCCCCGGCACGACCAGGCTCGGTCTTTTTGACAGCGGGACATGGTACCTGGACTTCAACGGTAACGGCGTGTGGGATGGCACACCGTCTGACCGGCTGTATGCATTTAATGTTGGCACTCCCGGTGCTGTCCCGGTGACAGGGGACTGGACCGGCAGCGGCACGACCAGGATCGGCGTTTATGACAGCGGGATATGGTATCTGGACCTCAACGGCAATGGCGCGTGGAACGGTCTCCCCCTCGACGGTACGCATACATTTGGTGTCGGGCTGCCCGGTGCTGTCCCGGTGACAGGGGACTGGACCGGCAGCGGCACGACCAGGATCGGCGTTTATGACAGCGGGACATGGTATCTGGACCTCAACGGCAATGGAGCCTGGGACGGTACTCCCGGCGACGGTATGTATACATTCGGCGTCGGGTTGTCGGGTGCAGTTCCGGTGACCGGAGACTGGACCGGCAATGGCACGACCAGGGTCGGCGTTTATGACAGCGGGATATGGTATCTGGACATCAACGGCAATGGAGCCTGGGACGGCACGCTGACGGACAGGCAGTACATTTTTGGGGTCGGCCTTTCCGGCTCGGTCCCTTTATCCGGAAGGTGGTAGGGGAGCGAGAACCGGTCCTGATGGAGGAAAGATCTGAAGAAGCCCCGTCTCTATGAGCGGGGCTTCTTCAGGTATAATATTTTGTTGTTCGCCGGGCAGCCTCTATCGGCGCCGCAGAGAGGTCTATGGTATTATAAAGAATGCGCGCCGTTCTGAAACGCGTCTTAAGGTTCACAGTCCGGAATTCGGTGCGGTGAATCGTATCGGTCGGCAGTATTCGTCCCTCCCCCGTGAGCAGGAGAGTCCATTGACGTATGAAAGCAGAATAAGTACCCTGATCTTAAGGATGATCCCGGTATGTATCCTCCTTGTATTGATCAGTTGTTCATCGATGGGCGCCGGCAGGAATTCTGCGACCGGTGCTGAAGCGCGCTATGCGCTGCTGGAACAAACATGGGGCGTCCGCCCGTTGTATGTCCGTCTGACCGCAGAAGGCCTTATGCTCGACTTTCGATACCACGTTGTCGATGCGGAAAAGGCTGCCCCCCTCTTTGAGCGAAAAAATAAAGCCTACGTCCTTGATCAGGCAACCGGTGCGAAGTTCCTGGTGCCTGAGTCGCCGAAGGTCGGGGCTCTCCGCACAACCCGTCCGCCGCTGCCGGGCAAGAGTTACTTTATCATATTTGCGAACCCCGGGCGGTACGTCAAAAAGGGCAGTATAGTGACCGTGGTTATCGGCGATTTCAGGGCTGAAAACCTCGTTGTGGAGTAGGAAAGGAGATCACACCATGCGCAGAGTGATCCTCTCTTCTGCCCTTTTTTTTGTATTCCTTTTCCTGTCGCCGGCCTGGTGCCCCGCTGAAGTCATAGAGCCTTCTCTCCTGAGTCTTCTTCAATCCTCGGCCCCTTCTGACGATATCCCCGTGCTCATCAATCTTGCTGATGAGGCCAGGCTTGACCTGATAGGGGACAGCGGGAAAAAGGCAAAGAGGACCGAGATCATCAGGGCGCTGCAGGAGAAAGCCGACCTCACGCAGCAGCCGATAATGGCCTTTTTACAGAGTCGGGGGGCAAAGCGCCTGAAACCTCTCTGGATCAGGAATGCGGTTGCCGCCACACTTTCGTCATCCGTAATCCAGGAGTTGAAGGAATTCCCCGGCGTCGGGAGCATCGCACTGGATTCCGTGTCCCGCGCGCCTGTCCCTGTGCTTGGGGCTCCCGGCCCCTATGAATGGAACATCAACACGATACATGCGCCCGAACTTTGGGCCCTTGGCTTTACCGGGCAGGGGATCGTGATAGCGGGCATGGATACAGGCGTAGACTATCTTCATCCGGATTTAAGCAGCAGCTGGAGAGGCGGAACGAACAGCTGGTATGACCCGAACAATGAACATGCTTCCGCCCCTTTTGATGCCCATGGCCATGGCACGGGAACCATGGGTGTCATGGTCGGAGGAGCCGCAGGGGGATCGTCCATCGGGGTAGCGCCCGGCGCGCAATGGATCGCGGTAAAAATTTTTAATGACGCGGGAGTCGCAGCGGACAGCATCATCCATCAGGGCTTTCAATGGCTGCTTGACCCTGACGGAGACCCGAAAACCGATGACGCTCCCGACATTGTCAATAATTCATGGGGGGATGAGGTAAACGGCAGGAACCTTTGTACCCTCACCTTCAAGTCTGATCTTGAGGTTCTGAAGTCGGCAGGGATCGCTGTTGTTTTTTCTGCCGGGAATCTCGGACCTTCGGCATCGTCAAGCATAAGCCCAGCAAACAACCCGGGTGTCTATTCGTCCGGAGCCACAGATGCATCGAATACCATTGCGTCGTTCAGCAGCCGGGGGCCGTCTGCCTGTGACGGAAGCATATTCCCCACGATAGCAGCCCCCGGAGTGAGCATAAGGACTGCGGATCTTACGGCGGGGGGCGTCATAACGAACTCATATGCAGTCGCATCCGGAACTTCCTTTGCCGCGCCGCATATAGCAGGGGCAATGGCCCTGTTATATGAAGCATTCCCTAAACTCACCCTGTCCCAACTGGAGGCGGCCCTTATGAATTCAGCGCTGGACCTCGGAGCCGTTGGGCCTGACAGTGATTATGGTAACGGTCTGCTCGACGTCCTCAAGGCCTATCATCTGTTGACCTCGGACAAGGTCGGCGTTTTCAGCGACGGCATATGGCATCAGGACATAAGCGGCGACGGGGCATGGGGAGGGACACCTCCGGACAGGCTGTACAGCTTTGGAGCCGGGCTCAGCGGGGCAATCCCGGTGACGGGAGACTGGGACGGGAGCGGGGCAGCAAAGATAGGGGTATATCAGGACGGGATCTGGTATCTGGATTACGACGGCAGCGGAGTATGGGGAGGGACACCTCCGGACAGGCTGTACAGCTTTGGAGCCGGGCTCAGCGGAGCGATCCCCGTGACAGGGGACTGGGACGGGAGCGGGGCCGCAAAGATAGGGGTATATCAGGACGGGATCTGGTATCTGGATTACAACGGCAGCGGAGTATGGGAAGGGTCACCGGCGGACAGGCAGTACAGCTTTGGTGGTGGGCTCAGCGGGG
>SCQH01000012.1 GCA_004321925.1 Nitrospirota bacterium
GGCTCTTCTCCCAGAACAAAGACAGGATTTCAGGACTTCCCATTATAGCGTAGCGACGTATATAGGCCTCCTGTGCCAGAAGGATGTCTACCATCTTTTCTGTCGCATCAATCAGTGGAAGGTCGTTCCGGATAATTGCCTCATTGATCCGGTTGAGTTGTTCAAGCCTCGAAAGCACAAAAAACGAAATTACAATAAGAAGCACAGAAAGTCCAATGTATCCAAAAAGAATCTTGCGGGATATCGAAGAATGGAAGACGTTATACCGCGGGCGTTCCACGGATGGCCGCTTTTCCCCGCTGTCACCGGAGCTCCCGCTTGCTTCAGCTATTCCCATAGTTACACTTTATCAAGAAAGGTGGTGATATTCAACTGGTGCTGAGGGGATGGTGATTGAGTACAAGTGTCGAATATTCAGACAAATACTATCTTAAGGAACAATCGATGAAAAGACTGTTTGTTATGACAGCCCTCAGTTTCTTTGCACTTCCCAGGCCGTTGCTGCGGACATTACCGTATCGGTCAACGAAGTATGGGATTCCCGGACAACCGGCCTCGCGACCCTGAAGGACATGACAAAACGTTTAAGATGAAGGATATTGCGTTACCCTAGGAATGGGAAGGGGCAGCCTGCTTGCGGGAAACCAGCCGGCCTGTTCACAACCTCCCCGACCTGATGATGGATATGATGAGCCAGATGCCCATGATGAAGGCAAAACCGAAAGCGGAGAACCCGAGGACCGACATGCCGTAAAACGACGGGCCCACAGACATCGCATGCATGATCGCCGAACTCAGGAGGATGGCGCTGATGATCATGCTGAAGGCGATCCTGTTGCTCGAACGGTCCATATCCCTGATCAGTTTTTCAAGGCCGATATGGGTCATTTTGACATGCAGGTCATCCTTCAGGACCTTCCTGATGATCTGCTTCATCTGTTTGGGGAAGAGGATTAAGAAATCGCTGATATCCATGACGTTCTTCCGGGCCCGCTCATAGAGCTTTGTCGGCCTCACCCGGTCGCCGAGGATCTTTGTCGCGTACGGCTCGGCGGCGGCGATAAAATCAAAGTGGGGATCAAGCTCCCGCCCGAGGTTCTCGAGGATCAGCATGGCCTTGTTCACGAGGATGAGATCAGAAGGGATCTTGAGCTTATGCCTGATCGCCAGCCTGGTGACCGTATCCATATACTCGGCGAAGTTGAGCTCAGAAAGGGTCAGACCATAGAGCGGCTCCAGAAAATCGGCCAGGTCTGACTTGAAATCCCGCCGGAAGAGATCTATATCGACATGTTCAGGGACGAGGCCCAGTTCGATATATTCATCGATAAGCCGGTCAAAATCCTTATGGATCAGCGCAAGAAAGGTATTTGCCATTGTCTCGCGCATCTCCGGAGAGACCCTGCCGACGATGCCGAAGTCCATAAAGCCGATCCTGCCGTCAGGCATCGCAAAGATATTCCCCGCATGCGGGTCGGCATGAAAAAACCCGTCCTCAAGCACCTGCTTGAAATAGGCATCCACACCGACCTTTGCAAGCCTTTTCCGGTCAAGCCCCATCCGGGTAATGCCCTCAATATCATCGATCCTGCAGCCGGGGAGCATCTCCAGGACCAATATCCTGTCTGTGGTGAAGTCAGTATATACTTTGGGTATATGCACGTCCGGATGATCTTCGAAATTCCTTTTGAACTTGATGCAGTTGCGGGCCTCTTCATTAAAATCGAGCTCTTTCCTGACCGTCCGTGCAAATTCCTCGATAATGCCTGACGGATTATAGAATGAGCTCTCCGGGATATATTTTTCCATGAGCTGTGCCACGGAGGTCAGAATACTGATATCCGTCTCGATCTGCTCCTCAATGCGGGGACGCTGGACCTTGATGATAACATCGCTCCCATCGATAAGCGTCCCGTGATGCACCTGGGCTATGGAGGCGGCAGCGACCGGTGTGCGGTCAAAGGTACTGAAAACCTGGTCAAGCGGCAGACGGGTCTCTTCCTCGATGATCCTGATCAGGTCAGACGTCGGAAAAGGCGGAACATTGTCCTGCAGTTTTTTGAATTCATCCGCAAACTCGCGGCTTATGAGGTCAGGCCTGGTGGAGAGGATCTGCGCGAGCTTTATGAAGCTGGGCCCAAGCTCCTCACAAGCCATCCTCAGACCTTCGGCAGCGGTCGGTCCCTTCAGGGGCGTCCATTCCCCGAAGGCCCTCAGTCTTTTCCTGAAGGGAACGTATTTGCTCAGGTGCAGCTGATCGATCACTTTTCCGAACCCGTACTTCAGAAAAACATTAACGATCTGCCGTACCCTGTTAACGTTCTTATAGGTTCTTCTGATGCTCAGAAGATTAAAGGGCATGTAAGAGGTCCGGATCCTACTCCTTGGTCCCTTCTATCTTTGCGATCCGGGCCGTAAGGTCATCGATCTTCCGGTGAAGCGCGTCAATATCTTCCTTGGTGGAAAACTTGATCTTGTCAAGCGCACTGGTGACCGCCTCATTAAGCCCCTTGCTCAGGTCTTCGGTGCTCTTTTCGGCCTTTTCAGACCATTCCTTGACGATCTTCGCACCCTGGGACTCACTGAGCTCGCCTTTTTTGACAAGCTCATCGACAAACTCCCTCACTTTTTCCTGCATCCCGAGTCCGGCCAATAAAGAGTTTCTGATAATATCGAATACTGACATGTTTCCCTCCTGATCGTTATAG
>SCQH01000013.1 GCA_004321925.1 Nitrospirota bacterium
CGAAAAACCTCATATTGGAAATATTGAAGACCAATTCTTTTTCCCAAAATAAATTTTCCAAAACCAATAAAATATAGAAAAAAACAACTACTTGAATAAGGCCAACGAACTTCTTAACAATTCCGAGGTGACGCTCATTTTTACTTCTTATAATTTCTGGTATTTTGGATAATGCCGCTAATAAGAGTATGAGGAGTCCGAACCCGAATGCGTAAAGACTCAGGATGTTTAAAAAGGTCATGTCGTGAATAGACGAGAAGAAATCTTTGTTTGGAGGCAGTTTTTTAATGTGAAAAAAAATATTGATGGTTGAGGCAACAAGAATTATCAGCGCTGAAAGCCACCTCCAAGTTGCAATTTTATTATTTTCTTTTATCATAATTCTTCATATAACATATATTAGACGGATTCTTTACTATTGAATATACGAGATTCTCCGATATTCAATATCGTAGAATCGGCCTAGCATCTTTATAATGCCTCATATCGCCCATTTTTCTCTTTTTAACACGGATAGCGGGATATCCCCAAAATCGATTACTGATAATAACTTACACTATTCTGCTTATTTTGAAAAGTGCGAATTTCAGGAAGTACATCACCACGAATAGGCACCCACCTCAATATAATCGTCACTCTTAACGGAGATACCCCTCGATGGTAGATGAACAGTCCCCGCTGTTAGCGGAGCGATCCTTGACTGCTATAGCAACCACCTTTTACAACCGCGTCATTTCGAAGTCACCTGCAACGCTGTCTGTATACAAAAAACGGTACCGTCAGGGCTAGAATACCTGCCCCCTCTCCCGAGAGAGGGGGCAGGTATTCTAGCTCGGGCCTTTGGGTTTTAGCCTTTGGGTTTATCTAATAGGCCATATTTGCGTGAGATATTAATAAAATATTACTTGACAAGGCACTTAACATATGTTAAGTTATTTTTATGAAAAAGAAAGAAGGCCTTATTGACAAGAAGTTTCTAGCTGAAGAAAAGCAGCAATGGGGTAAAGGCACGGTGATTTGTCATTCGTGGGCTGAGTTTGAGAAATTGTCCGAAGAGACGCCGGAAGGTTTTGTTTCACCTGGGGGAGCTGCGGATGCATTGGGAGTTTCTCGGGTTTATATAAATCAACTTGAGAAGGAAGGGAAAATAAGGGCTTATAGAATTATTGTTGATGATAAGCTGAAAGGATCTGAGCCGTTTTGGGTCAGGGTGTTTATGCCTACCAAGAATGTCTTTATCATGATTCCCAGTGAAGATATAGCCAAGATTAAAGAGGAGATGATTAATAAAGCTGAGGCCAAGATTAAGAAGCTCAGGGGTAAAAAGTGACTCTTTCACAACATCATGCGGATTGCTGCAGATATCTCTTGATTGAGCAGGGGCTGACGCCTGCGACTATTAACACATACCGGGCTAATTTTCACGAGTTTATCATGTGGCTGAACGGTGAATGTCTTCCCTTGGATGTATCCAGCATCGCGGATTACAAAATACTGAGAAAGTTCATGTATCATCTCGCTGAAAGAAAACTTCATAAGAACACGGTCAGGCAGCGCATGGTCTCTTTAAAAACATTCTGTAAATTTCTCCTGCGCGAAGACATTATTCAACGCAATCCTTTTGACAGGTTCGACATTCCAAAAAAAGTAAAGGGGCTTCCTAAACCTCTGAGTGATAACGTTCGGGACAAACTTCTTGATCTGATAAAGCGGAGAGCCGGGAGCAGCAATAATTGGCGTGATATACAAGCTGTGGTCATTCTTGAGCTTGGCGTCAGATGTGGCTTCAGAAAGAAGGCTATGCGGAGCATGACATGGGAAAATACCGATTTAAACAGCGGTGAGACGTGGGTAATCGATAAGGGGGATAAAGAAAAGACGTATATTCTTATGCCATCTACAGTTCATTGGCTTAAACTTCTTAAGCTGTCAAGGGGAGTTAGTGAGGGGCATGTCTTATTGTCGCCGAAATCCAGAACCCCGATCTCTGAGACCTCTCTTCATGATGAGCTCAAGCGTTATGTTGATCTGGCCGGATTGAGTAAAGAAGGAATAACCCTGCACCGGTTACGCCACACTTTCGCCACCAATGCCCTTGAGGCCGATATGGATATCAGAGAGGTTCAGGAGCTTATGGGGCATGCAGACATAGGGTCAACGATTGGATACGTGGAGGTCTCAAAAAAACGGTTAAGGGACAAAATTAAGAAGAGGGGGGCTTTTTCCAGTGCGAGGTAAGCAAGTGCTCCCGAATCTTCTTTGTTATCTGCCGATCTTCGGCGGTTACCGGGAAAGTGTTCTTCAGATGCTTATCAGCGATCGCTCGGGCTTCCGGCGTCCAGTTCTCCCGGTGTTCCTGATATTCAAGCCACTCCTCAGCAGTGCCGGGGAGCTTTGTTTTCAATTTCCGGGGTTTCATTCCTGTTGTAATGTTATACAGAATCTATTAAAATCAATCACTTTAAAGATTTGGCGGTCCCAACGGGAATCGAACCCGTGTTTTAGCCTTGAGAGGGCCACGTCCTAGACCGCTAGACGATGGGACCAAAATGGCTGGGGAGAGAGGATTCGAACCCCTATAAGCAGATCCAGAATCTGCCGTCTTGCCCTTGGACGACTCCCCAGTAAGCCTTATTTTATATCATAACAACTGCTCATTTGTAAACTTCACACGCTGCCGACCGTCCTTCATTCAGGCATAAAAAGACCTTCTGATCTATAATAGAACAGCATGCCTGAAGAACTTCAAACCGGCGGGTCCCGCTTCCTTTCAGATCTGATCAGGGAGAACCGGCTCGATGAGCAGGGGTTTAAAGAATGGGTCTTTGAACCGGGGATGCTCTTTGGGGCCCGTGACAAATGGTGGGGGGACAGGGCTCAAAGAGACCGGCCGCACGAAGGGGTCGATGTCTGTCTTTACCGGAACATTGCCGGCGACGTTATTGCACTGCCTTGCGGCAGCCTGGTGCCGGTCCTGTACGACGGCGAGGTTGTAAGCATCATTGCCGATTTTCTTGGCCGGACCATATTCGTCAGGCATCAGCAGTATGGAAGGGACGGTCAGGACCTCTATACCGTTTATGGCCATGTGAACCCTTCAGCAGGCCTCTGCAAGGGCATGCTGATACGGGCCGGGGCTGTCATTGCGGACATCCCGGCCAAATCCTCAAAAAGATCCGGTCTGCTGCCACACCTGCATATCTCAGTCGCCCTCATCTCATCAACCTGTGATGCTGACACCCTCGGGTGGGAGATCATGAGGGACCCAGCGTTCGTAAGACTTCTCGACCCCTTATTGACAGTAGCGGAACATTATGATAAAAGATATCTATAAATCTCAGGATCGAGGAGGATATATGGAAAGAAGGACATTTCTGAAGACAGCTGCCCTTGGCGCAGCAGCATTAGGGACGGCACAGGAGCTTTTTGCTGCAGAGAAATATTTCCCTTCCAAGGCCGACCAGGGACTATTTGAAGCCATCAACAAGGCAAAGGACCCGGCCAAGAAGACGCCGCTCGAAAAGAAGCACGCACCGGCCATCACCGCACCCGAAAAGGTGCAGGCAGGTCAGCCCTTCACCGTCGAGGTCTCGGTCGGGGAGGTGGTCCATGATATGGGCCCTGCCCACTGGATCGAATATATCGAACTGAATATCGGCAATGAACCTGCAGGCAGGGTCGATTTCCAGGCAAAGGGATATCTCAGTCCAAAGGCTACGTTCACGGTCGTTCTCACCAAAGATGCAGCACCGTCCGGCAAGATCACCCTTATCGCCCGCGAACGCTGCAATCTTCACGGATACTGGGAATCCAGCATTGATCTGACGGTTGCCTGACAGCCTTTCGTTACATACCGCAGCACCAGGGGCCTCCGGGTCCCTTTTTTATTTGTGCCGGCTGTAATATACTAGACGACACCATGCCCCAGAGAACTTCATCAGCCATCGGAAAGCAGAACAGGATACTTCTGGCAGAGGACACCCCTGAAAACCAGGTCCTTGCCAGGCAATGCCTTGAGGGGGCGGGGTATCACCTCGACATAGCCGACAACGGGGCCCTTGCTGTTGCAGCCTTCAAAAAGGGCGGGTATGACCTCGTCCTGATGGACATCCAGATGCCGGTCATGGACGGTTTTGAGGCAGCGCGGCAGATACGCTCTCTGGAACATGGAGGCTGCGTCCCGATCATAGCCTTTACTGCACTGTCTCCCGGCCCGCACCGCAGTAAATGCATCGAGGCCGGCATGGACGATTTTATCCAGAAGCCCTTTGAAAAGACCGCTCTCCTCAGCATGGTCGCTGTCTGGCTTGCCGCTCAACCGGTCATTCTCGTCGTTGATGATATCGAAGAGAGCAGGAGGATCATCGAACGCCTCCTGCTGTCCATGAAAAAATACCGGATAGCAACTGCCGCAAACGGGGTCGAGGCCATCAGGGCGGTCAAAGACCTGGCAGTCTCCCTGATACTTATGGATATGGAGATGCCGGTCATGGACGGCTATACAGCAAGCCGCGCCATTAAAAACCTGGGAATAGGGCCGGCCATACCGGTCATTGCCATGACAGCACATGAAGGGGAGAGCGAAAGACAGAAATGCCTGAAGGCTGGCTGTGCAGACTATCTGCATAAACCGGTCAGAAGAGACAGGCTGTTCTCCATCGTCAAGCAATACCTCGGGAACGGTCCATCGCCCGACACGGCAGTGGCCGGCAGACGGTCAGGATGCGGACCTGACATTGTCCATATCGACCCTGACCTCCAGGAGCTCGTTCCTGGCTATCTCAGGAACCGGGAGGCGGATACGAAAAGAATTCTCCAGCTGCTGTCCGACAATGACCTGGAGGAGGTCCGCAGGCTTGGCCACAGCATGAGCGGCTCAGGCGGAGGATATGGCTTTCATAAGATCAGCAGGTTCGGGAAACAGATCGAAAAGGCCGCAGAAAAAAAGGACCCCCGGGAGATCAGGAAGATCATTGACCGCCTTGCGGAATACCTCACCAGGGTAACGGTTGTTATGAAGAACGGGAACTGACAGGCAGGGTCGCCTGCTGCTATGCTGCCTTCATCACAGCGTTGATCTTCGACAGAAGCGCAGCCTTATCAAACGGTTTAGGCAGAAAATCATCGGCCTTATACTCCATGATCTCCATTTTATACTTCCTGCCGGTATAGACACTGGACATTATAATTATCTTCGGTCTGTATGTCAGCTTCGGTGATTCCTTTATCTGCTTGCAGAGTTCAAATCCATGGATGCCAGGGATAAGCCCGTCGATGAGGGCGATGTCAGGGGACTCATCAATGGCCAGCTGAAAGGCCTCATCCCCATTTTTACTGCTGACGATTTTGAAGTCTGAGTCTTTCAGGTAATGCTCGATCAGCGCAAGGGTATCCGCATCATCCTCAACAATAAGAATCGTCTGTTTCACTATGCCCTCCTCGAAAAAAATCCTCGTCCGCCTGCTGTCAGCAGGTCATCTGTGTGTACTGCCTGTCACAGAGAGGCTGTTCTACCGTTACTGCTGGTTCCCTTTGCCCGAGGCCTTTTCGATCGCCTTCCCGCCGCTTTCAATATCTTTGCCAACACCGTGGACAGTATTACAGCCGGCAAGAAGCGCACAACATAACGAAATAACACCTGCCAATATGAATTTTTTCATCATACGATTGCTCCTTTCATTTCAATAATGTTTAATATTATACCGCAATTCCGATAAGATATAATAAATTAAAAAGAAAAGCAAAAATAATTTATTGAGGAGATCTATGCTGAGATCAATGGCATTTTACTGCACGATACTGGCGGTCCTCTTTGCAGGGGCATGCGCCCACCGGGAGATCGCCCCGCCTCAAAAGGGGCCTGCAAAGATAGCGGTCGTGCTCGGGGCAGGCGCATCCAGGGGCTTTGCGCATATCGGGGTTCTGAAGATCCTTGAAACGAACAAAATACCGATACATATGATCGTCGGGACAAGTGCAGGGAGCTTTGTCGGCAGTCTGTATGCCTATGGGTACGACGCGTTTCAGCTCCAGAAAATGGCCCTGGGGATAGAAAAAAGTGATATCGTCGATTTTGTCCTGCCTGACAACGGCTTTATCAAGGGGGATAAGCTTGAGGAATATATAAACAGCACCCTGAAGAACACGCCGATAGAGAAACTGCGCATCCCCTTTTACGCAATAACCACCAGCATTCCCGAGGGACAGGAACTGGCCTTCAGCAGGGGCAATACCGGCATGGCAGTCAGGGCGAGCTGTTCGATCCCCGGCGTCTTCAGACCTGCACGGATAGGGGAACGCATGTATGTTGACGGCGGCGTTGTAAGCCCTGTGGCGGTCGATACCGCACGGACTTACGGGGCGGATATCGTGATCGCCGTTGACATAGCTGCTGCCCGCGACACCCGGCAGCCAGAAGGCACGGTCAGCGCCATCCTGCAGTCAATAAACATCATGTATTCGAAGCTTGCAGCCGGCCAGCTTTCCCGTGCTGATTTTGTGATAAGGCCGAAGGTTGGGTATATTGGTTCAGCAGAGTTCGACAAAAGGAATGAGGCGATCCTGGAGGGAGAAAAGGCTGCCCTGGAGGTCCTGCCAAAGATAAAAGAACTCATGTCAAAACTGGCGCAGGAAGGCCGGCTTTGATCCGGCGGAGCGCTCAATGTCGGCGGGGTGAACTTCGTTCCGCATCATAGAGCTGCCTCCGCTGCGGACTGCTTAATGTTGCATAGGCATCAACCGCATAGGCAAATATATCGGTCAGCTTCTGCTTGATATCTTCAGACATGTTGAAATGCATGTCAGGGTGATATTCCTTGGCTATCCTGCTGTAGGCATGCCTGATCTGCTGCCCGGTGGCATGCTCCCTGATGTCAAAGAACTTGTAGTAGTCCATTGATCTGTACCAGGTATGGAGATAGTCGATCTTTTCAAGCAGTTCCTTGTCCGTCCCTGCTGACTCCTCTTCTCTTTCCTCACCGGGAGGTCCGGAACTCCTTCTGATCTCAGCAGTATTCTGACGGGATGAAAAAGGGACATGGCTGCCGCCTCTTTTTTCAACAAATTCCTGAAAACTATGCAGATGCCTGAGGTCAAATGCCCCGAGGCTCTTCAGCAGGCCTTCGATCTCAGGGTTCGCCTTTTTCAGGATGGTCCGGTAGTGCTCTTCAGCAATGCTATGCTCAAGTTCGATCGCATATCTCAGGGCCTCCTCGAGCGAGGGGAGTATCTCGGTTTTTCTGATCGCTGCAATATCCGAGAGGGTCTTTTCTATAGGGGTGAGGTCAAAATCAACTTCGCTGAAATTCTTTATGTTCTGTGAGACAAGCCTGCGCTGGTAACGCACAATATTGGCATGGACCTCTTCTTCGACACTGACCCCGTAAAAGAAGGCTGCAGCCGCTTCATCCTCCCGGAAGACGTGACTGAACCACTCATACAGCCCGGCCATATTCGTCTCAAGTTTTTCAAGCTGGGTCAGCATCTTCAGGATCTGCATCAGTTCTCCCGCAGCAGCAGATATACCATTGTCTTATCTGAAAGTTCGTTTTCTCAGGGGAAAGGCTTCTCGCTGGTCTATTTAGTTAGGATATAGGATTGTATGAATGATGTCAATGAAAGGACATTCGTGGCCCTGCATAGGGATTATGCTATACTCCAGTCATTATTATTATGGGTACATTATGCTGATGATCCGCAGGGTATATAAGATCGTTTTACTGTTCGGGCTGAATCTCCTGTTCCTGTTCGTTGGTCTGCTGATCCGGGCGGTCCCTTTTGCCGGCCGGTCGAAGAAGACGCATTGGGCGGTCAGGGGGATGATGTTCTGGGCACGGGCCTCCTGCTTCGTGATGGGGATACGAATTCAGACCTCCGGGTTTCAGCGCAGGCCAACAGGCGTCTTTGTCGTCAGCAACCACAGCAGCTATACCGACATCCCCGTCCTCGGCAGTATGATACCCACGGTCTTTTTATCAAAGCAGGAGGTAAGCTCCTGGTTTTTGTTCGGCCGGCTGGCACGTCTTGGCGGCACGGTCTTTGTGAAGCGCGAATCAAAGACCTCCACCCTCACGGCTGTCCGGGAGGCCGGGGAAAGGCTGGTCGAAGGGACGAACATCGTCATCTTTCCTGAAGGCACAACAGACGATGGCAGGCAGCTGAAGGAATTTAAAAGCTCCTTTTTTGCTATCCCCCTGGAGACCGCCGCCCTGGTCCTGCCCGTGAGCATCTACTATTCCCATGTCGACGGGGTCTCTACGGCGCTGTCTCCGGACAATGAGATGGCCTGGCATGACAACAGGGACCTGTTTGGCCACTTCTGGAACCTGCTTTCAAAGAAGAGGATAGACGTAAAGCTCCATTTCAGTCAGGTCGTCGGTCTGCGCGACGGCAGCCCCATAAAGGACAGAAAGCAGTTCGCCCTCATCACCCGCCAGAGTGTTCAGGAAGGGCTCGATATGCTGAAGACACGTCATCAGTGAACCCGGGCCTAATCCCGGATTGCCTTTATGATCTCCTCGGCCCGTATATCAGCCTGTATCCTTACGCTGCCTATCTTCTCAGGGAGGACGAATCTCAGCGTCCCCGAGACGGTCTTCTTGTCGAGCTGCATCGCAGAAAGAACATCTTCATCCCGGATATTGGCAGGGACCTCGGTCGGGAGGCCGCAGGCCTCGATAAGGGCCTTTATCCGCAGCACCTGCTTTTCATCCATGAGCCCCAGGACATTCGAAAGCCGCGCAGCAGCATGCATGCCGATGGCCACTGCCTCGCCATGGAGATACCGGGTATAGCCGGTGAGGGTCTCGACCGCATGCCCCACCGTATGACCGTAGTTCAGTATGGCCCTCAGGCCGGATTCCCGCTCGTCCTGTGAAACCACCTCAGCCTTGATCTCGCAGGACCTTCTGATCACTTCAATAAGGGTGACCTCATCAAGGGCGAGGATCTTTTCACGGCTGGCTTCGAGCATATTGAAAAATTCCCTGTCCCAGATAACGCCATATTTAATGACCTCCGCAAGGCCTGAGCAGAACTCCCTCGGGGGCAGGGTCTTCAGCGTGCTGATATCGATCCAGACTAGCCGCGGCTGCCAGAACGTCCCGATCATATTTTTGCCGAGGCTATGGTTCACCCCTGTCTTGCCGCCGACAGAGCTGTCCACCTGGGCCAGAAGGGTCGTCGGGACCTGGATAAAATCGATCCCCCGCATATAGGTCGAGGCTGCGTAGCCTGTCAGGTCGCCGATGACCCCACCGCCGAGCGCGATCAGGCAGGACCTTCTGTCGAGCTTCGCCTTGAGCAGCTCCCCGTAGATCATCTCTGCCGAGGACAGGCTCTTATATTTTTCACCGTCCGGGATGATAACCTCCAGGAGATCAAAGCCCGAACCCTTGAGGCTTTCGGTTATCTCTTTGCCGAAGAGCCCGTATACCGTGGGATTGCTGACCAGCGCAACCTTCCTGCTGAACTCGAACCGTTCCAGGGCCCTGCCAAGACCGGACAGGATATTGCTGTCCATGACAATGGAATAGCTCCGCTCCCCAAGCTCAACCCTGAGTTTCTGCATGATAGATCTCCCTTATCTCCCCGGCTATCTCAAAAGGATTCTTCTCTTCCGTGTCGATCATGATGCCTGCCTTTTCATAAAAAGGCCTCCGGAGCTCCAGAAGCTCTTTGATCCTCTTTCGCGGATCATCGACCTTCAGCAGCGGCCTGTCGTCATGCTGGGAAGTCCTCTGCAGGATGGTATCAGGTCCGGCCGTGAGGCAGAAGACGATGCCGTTTTCCCTCAGGGCCTGCATATTCTCCTCCCGCAGCACTGCGCCGCCGCCGGCAGATATGATAAGGTTTCGCCCTTTGGTGATCGCCCGTATCATTTCAGTCTCGATGTCGCGGAACGCCGGTTCACCGAGGTCCCGGAATATGTCGTTGATCTTCATGCCCCTGGCCAGCTCTATCTCGGCATCGATATCAATGAGCTTCATGCTCAGCATACGCGCCAATTCCCTGCCGACCTCTGTCTTGCCTGTGCCCATGAAGCCTGTCAGTACTATGTTCTTCAGGACGGACCGCCCTGCCCGGCCTGGCAATTAAAAGGAGAACTAGCAGGATGACATTTCATGAAAAATCTCCCCTCACCCCTCTTTGCCAAAGAGGGGAATGATACCTCCCTTTGACAAAGGGAGGACAGGAGGGATTTTCCTATCAATGCCTTCATCCTATAAAATCCTCAGGCGATCAGTAGCTGCCAAGATACTTGAGGTAAGAGGCGTAGTTTCTTTTGACTTCCCGCATGCTGTCGCCGCCGAATTTTTCGA
>SCQH01000074.1 GCA_004321925.1 Nitrospirota bacterium
CAGCACCCTGATGGAGCCGCTGTATCGCCTGACCGTCGTTTCGACAAACGGTTCATGTCCAGGCCGTCCGTCCTTTTCATGCAACCTGCACCACTTTTTTTTGTATCCACCCCTCTTGTAATCCCATTCGTCATACAGGATACTGCCGGCCGTAACGGCCTCCTCAGCCACGTTCTCCTCCTCCAGCAGGTCGGTCAGCCTGACGGGGCTCGCCGCGCCACCCATATCTGCCCCCTTGACGAGGATGCCCCCGGGAATACTACCGTGTTCATCCAGATGCTTCCGGAGCTCGACGTCGAGTTCAATGGCCCTCCCCTTTATAAGCAGGTACTCCGTTTCGGGGTCCGGCTGCTGCTCTCGCTGTCCGGCCGGCCGCGCGGGTCTCTTCTCCGGCACGAAGTCCGGCATTTCGAGCAGCCTGGTGATCATGCCGTCGATGCGCTGTCGCTGTGCTCTCCGTGCCGCCCTCAGGACAAGGGAGACCTTCTCCGGCCATATTGTCCCGAGAAGCAGTTCATGACCTCCCGGCCGGTAATCTCCAGCGAGCCCTGAGCAGATATCATAAAGTCTCAGAAGGAGCTTCATACTAACTGCAGAGTCCGTCCCGGGCCTCAAGGCCAGGAGCGCATCGGCGATATCCGTCCGCTCATGTGCTGAGCGGCTGTGCCTGCCCCCGAGGAAGATCTGATACGCCGTCTCGACGAATGCCATCTTTTCGGAGAGGCCGGAAAAAGAAGGGCGTTCCCGCAAAAGTTCCTGTTTGACTGCCTGTATCTCTCTCATGAGGCCCGGGAGGGCGTCTTCGAGAAAAGGGCCGAGCCTTACCCCTTCGAGTATGCTGTAAATGTCCAGTGCCATCTCTGTGTCGGGGAAGATCCGGAAGAAAGATGCAATGTCGGGATGCCGGATATCCGCCTGATCCGGGGCCCTGCCTTTCAGGAAGTCACCGAGCGCCCTGCTGTCAGGGGTCAGGGTACCGCAGACTATCTGCGACCAGGCGTGAGCGATCCTGAACTTATAGACGAGATAGTTTCTGGTGCGGTCTTCGAAGGTATCTTCCACGGGACGGAGGTAGACGGTTGAGGTGTCCGTATAGGATTCATCAGCGGACGAGACCTTCAGCTCAAGGCCTGATATGCCTTTAAGGAAGGTCTCCAGCACGGGGAGGACCTCTCTGAGGGCAAGGCCCTTGACAGGGAGGAACCGTTTAAGGGCCTCTTCATCGATGCGGGAGATAAAGTCTATCAGTGCCCCGACCCCCTGATGGTCGAATACATCATAGGCATGTCCGAGCCATTGCTCAAGGTCAGGGGGGCGAAGGAAGGCCGCCGCAGTCTTTATCCTCCTTACGGTATTCGGCAGGAGGGACGAGCCTGCCTGGGAGAGTGAATGACAGAGGGCGAAGGCCTTCCGGCTTATCCCGGGGGCAAGGGAATCGAGATCTGACAAAAGCGCCGCGATCTCATCGTCATCAAAAAAATCGATGCGGAGGTTCCTGATGAGATCCTCCCTGAGCCTGCCGGGAAAGTCCTCAGCAGTCCCCGGCATCAGAAGATCGAGCGTATAAGCTCGGTGAGTGCCTCCAGCATCTCGTGGTCATCCGTGAGCGGAGCGGCCACGGCAGCGATGCATGCCGCCACAGGATCGATCCCGGAGGATATGAGCCTCGCTGCGTGTATCAGGAGCCTCGTGCTGGCACCTTCGACAAGCCCGCGGTCTTTGAGGTTGCGGGTCTTCTCTGCAAGACTGACCAGGCACATGGCGATCCGGAGGTCGATCCCGGACTCACGCTCGACGATTGCAGCCTCCCGGCCTTTTTCCGGGTAGGAGAACTCGAGGGCGAGGAACCTCTGCCGCGTCGATTGCTTTATGTCCTTCATCACGCTCTGATACCCGGGGTTATAGGAGATGCCCAGGAGAAATTCGGGAGGTGCCTTCAGGATCTCACCACGTTTCTCAATAGGCAGGATCCGACGGTCGTCAGCGAGGGGATGGATGACCACAGTGGTGTCCTTCCGTGCCTCCACGATTTCGTCCAGGTAGCAGATCCCGCCAACCCTGACCGCCTTGGTCAGCGGACCGTCCATCCAGACCGTCTCGCCGCCCTGCACCAGGTAGCGTCCGACAAGATCGGAGGCGGTAAGATCGTCATGGCAGGAGACGGTTATCAGGGGACGGTGGAGCTTCCAGGCCATATATTCCATGAACCGGGTCTTGCCGCAGCCGGTAGGGCCTTTCAGAAGGACCGGGATAAGGTTCCTGTAGGCTGCTTCAAAGAGCTCGACCTCCCTGCCGGAAGGAAGATAAAACGGCTCCTGTTCAACAAGGTATTCCTCTGTTCTGATGACGCTGGTCATCCTTTATTGTACCGTGAGCGGAAAAGGTTAGCAATTCGATCTCAGTATCGGGCCCGATGAAACAGGTTGAAGAGACACGTGCGGTGCAAACCTGCTGTAAAAGGTATCAGGTTTGGGTAAGATATTTCCTACAACCCGCATAATAAGATCCTACAGAGGGACCCTCCCTTCTCCGATGGAATCCGTGATCATTCTGTTGTAATGTCAAGGGACAATGATATGAATTTCTTCTGGGGGGGGGGCGGTCATGCGGGAAAGAGAAACAGTTAGTTTGAAATATCTTGCAGATGCGATCATCATGCAGGCCATTGAAGATCTTTGGAGCGAAGAGTTTAAAAGGCAGAGCATCGATTTTTTTACCGGGGAAGGTTTCCTGCTTTGCAGCACAGCTAACGGAATGGTGCCGTATGACAAGGTGCGCCTTTTGCACCTGATCAGGGAAGCGGTGAAGAACCTGAGAACTGATGCGCCATCGATGAGCCGGTCCGAATACACCATTGCGTCATAGGGGATCGTCCTCCGTCACGTACCCGTCTCCCCGCCGTTCGTTAATCAACGCCTGCCTTCTCACCCAGACGACCGACCTGTTTTCAGTTGCATAAGATTCTGCTACAATGAGACATGAAATAATTCTTCGCGAGGATACCCCATGGAAAAAATGTTCGAAGGAACGACGATCAATGACATGCAGCTCAGCAACCGGTCTGTCCGGTCCGCGACCTGGGAGGGCATGTGCGATACGGATGGACGGCCCACAACAAAGCTTGCTTCCTTCTACCGTGACCTTGCTGCCGGCGGCGCCGGGCTGATCATCACCGGGTATACGTTCGTCAGGCAGGACGGCAAGCAGATGCCGGGGAAGATGGGGATCCATACGGACGCTTTTGGCTCTGAGATGCGGGCCCTTACCCGGGCTGTCCATGACGAGGGCGGCAGGATATGCATCCAACTCGTGCATGCAGGCGGCCAGACGACGGCAAAAACAGCAGGCAGGCGCCCCCTTGCCCCCTCTGCGGTAAAGGTCGAGCAGTTCCCTGAAGAGCCCCAGGCAATGAGCAGGCAGGACATAGATGAAATTGTTGCAGCCTTCGGCGATGCTGCCAGGCGGGCGAAGGAGCATGGCTTCGATGCTGTCCAGCTCCATGCGGCCCACGGCTACCTTATCAATCAGTTTCTCTCCCCTCTGACCAACCAGCGGAAGGATGACTATGGCGGGTCCCCGGAGAAACGCTCCCGTTTTCTCATCGAAGTATACCGCAGCGTCCGCTCAGCAGTAGGGCCGGCGTTCCCTGTCATCGCCAAGCTCAATGGCTCGGACAATCTTGATGGCGGCCTCGATGTACGGGATGCTGTCCAGGCGGCCATTTTACTCGACAGGGAAAAGATCGATGCCATTGAAGTGAGCGGCGGCACCTCAGCCTCAGGGGAGAAGGGCCCGGTGAGGACCAAGGTCGACAGACCCGACCGGGAAGCTTACAACCTTGCACTGGCAGTGGAGATCAAAAAAGCGGTCAGATGCCCTGTCATGGCTGTGGGCGGGTTCAGGTCGCCTGACGTGATCAATAAGGCCCTGGCCGGAGATGGTATAGATTACATTTCCATGTCCCGACCCTTCATCAGGGAGCCGGGGCTGATCGGGCGCTGGAAAGAAGGGGACCGTTCTCCCGCGCGCTGCATCTCCTGCAACGGCTGCTTCAAGCCGGGGATCAAGGAAGGCGGCATCTATTGCGTGGTAGAAAAAAAGGAGCAGCACAGACGGACCTGAGGAGGTCTACTGATGGCAGCCCCGTTGCTCAGGTGAAATGCTCAAATAACAGCACCGGCAGATGTTTTTATCTGCCGGGCGGCTGATCAACCGCACAAGGAGGTCTCTTATGAAACGCCGGGATTTTCTTAAGGCAGCAGGTCTCACTGCTGCATCAGTTGCCGCGGCCCCGCTGCGGGCTCAGGCTGCTGAGGACAAGCCTGCTGTCAGGAGCTACCGTCCGATCGGAAGGACCGGACTGAAAATGAGCGATATTTCGTTCGGTGCCGGAAAGCTTCTGGCCTCTTCCATGGTCCTCAGGGCCATCGACAGCGGCATCAATTATTTTGATACCGCCCCTGACTATGGCCAGTCTGAAAAGACGATCGGTGAGGCAATGGCCAGGATCAGCAGGGACAAGATCATCATCACCTCGAAATTCTGCACCCCTATGCCGTATCCCGGACATCTGCCCCTTGGGACAAGGAAAAAAGATTATATCGCATCTGTCGATGGAAGCCTGTCGCGGATGAAGACCGACCACCTCGACTTTATTTTTGTGCATGCCATAGGCGAGATGGATAAAAGCCTTGAGGCCGAGAAGAAAAGGCTCCTCGACGAGGAGATGCTCGCTGCAGTTGCCGACCTGAAGAAGGCCGGGAAGGTCCGTTTTCTCGGGACTTCATCCCACGGACCGAACAATATGGAGGAACTCCTTTTGACCGCGGTCAGGTCCGGACACTTCGACGTCATACAGCCGGCCTTTAATTTCATGAAATTCCCGAAACTGCCGGGGGTGCTGAAAGAGGCCCACAAACAGGGTGTCGGCGTGATAGCCATGAAGACCCTTGCCGGTGCAATGGAGATGAACATGGAGGCCGGGGAAAAGGATTTCTCCCATGCCGCGTTTACCTGGGTCCTCAAGCACCCGGAGATCAGCGGCCTTATCATAACGATGAAGACGGCCGCCGATATGGAGCTGTATCTCAGGGCATCAGGGGCTAAATTCACGTCAGCCGACCAGGATGTCCTCAAGCGGTATGCCCGTCTGTACGGCCGCGAATATTGCCGGACCGGCTGCGGCGCCTGTGAAGGGGCATGTGCAGCAGGGGTGCAGATCGCTTCGGTCATGAGATACCGTATGTATTTCAGGGACTATGCCATGGAGAAGAGGGCGATGGAGTCCTATGCCCTGCTGAAGAAGAACGCCTCTGCCTGCGCTGACTGCACTTCTCCGGCATGCCAGGGGAGCTGTCCGTATGGTCTGCCCGTAAAGGATATGCTTGCTGATGCCCATGATTCGATGACGTTCATGGTCTGATGACCACCGTCCCTCTTAAATATCGTCTCTTCCTGCTCGGGCTGCTTCCGCTCATCGCTCTGCTGCTCTATATCAGGGGGCAGAGCTATGATCCTGCCCTGATCGACTTCAGGGTTGCCCCGGTTCAAACCTCCCCGGCCCCTGTTTCAGCCCCCCTGACGCTCAAAGGGTCAGGGGAGTCCGGCCTTGTCCAAAAGACCGGGCAAATTAAAGGCTTCAGTCAACTCAGGCAGCAGCGTTTTACCAAAGAAAACCTCTATGAACATGTTAACGGGCATGCTGAGTATTTCATCTCAGCAGGGTTCATGGGGCTTACCGTGACCGATTATGTCCCGGAAGGATCAAAGGCCGGTGAGCCCGAACTTTCGGCAGAGGTCTATGATATGGGCAGGGGCATCCAGGCATTCGGGGTCCTGGTGGATGAATCAGGAGAAAAACCAGCCCCGGTCTCCATCGGGTCTATGGGGTTTAAGACCTCCGGAGGTCTTAATTTTATCCGGGGCCGGTATTATGTGAAGGTGGCGGCCCTGGTCCCGAAGGCGCCGGTCCTTGTCTTTGCGCGAACACTCAGCGAAACCATCCCCGCAGAAAAGGACCCCTTTCAGATCTTTTCGAGGCTTCCGGACCTCGGGAAGGTGGTAACGACAAGATTTATAAAAGAAGGCTACCGGGGGCTCGACTTCGTCCGCAATGTTGTCGAACGCGAGTACGTATCCGGCAGCAGCAAGATCAACGTGGCGCTCATGACCGGCAGCGACCAGGAGCTGCGCCGGCTGAAGTCCTCCTTTCTGGATTACTTCAGTAAGGCAGGTGTCCGCAGCGAGCGGCTCGATCGGAGCGGCATAGAAGCCTACAAGGTCATGGATAAATATGAGGGCAACTGGTTTCTTATCATATCCCCTGATGCGGTCTTCGGGGTCTTCGGGACGGATGACGATTCTGTGCTGAAGCATTTTGAAAAAGGGAAGGGATGAGGTCAAGCCGTTATGCCGTCGAAGAACGATAAGAAAGAACCGCTGATCAGCAGGAGGCAGTTCCTCCTGAGGACTGCTGCAACCTGTGGCCTTGCCGCAACGGCAGGGGCATGGGGATATGTCTTTTACAGCAAAGAGCCGGTCCGCAGGAGCGAGGCGAAGATCGTCACCTTCAGGGACTATCGCATCCAGGAGAGCAAGGTCTTTCCGCAGCTAGTAGTGGTCCATGGCAAGGATGCAGAAAAGATGGTCAGGGCTGCGATCGAAAAGATCGGCGGCATGGGCCGCTTCGTGAGCCCGGGAGATAAGGTGCTGCTGAAGCCGAATGTTGCCTGGGACAGACAGCCCGAACAGGCGGCTAATACAACCCCCGGGATAGTGGCGGCTGTCGTGAGGCTCTGCCTTGAGGCCCGTGCGGCCGAGGTCTGGGTGACGGACGTTCCGGTCAATGATGCCTCCCGCTGTTTTGCCCGCTCCGGGATCGGAGAGGCAGTGAAGAGGTCCGGAGGCAAGGTCCGGCTGGCGGCCGAAAACGATTTTGTTCCGACCGACCTGCGGGGCGAGGCCCTCAAGGTCTGGCCGGTGAGCGCCATCTATCATCAGGCGGACAAGCTCATAAACCTGCCCATCGTCAAACACCATTCGCTCAGCAAATGCACCATGGCGATGAAGAACCTTTATGGTTCGCTCGGCGGGCAGAGGAACCGGCTGCATCAGGATATTAACGGGTCGATCGCAGACCTTGCCGCAGCGATCCGGCCGACGCTCACGCTGATGGATGCCACGCGGGTGCTCAGGAGGAACGGTCCGACCGGGGGGAATCTTTCGGACGTATCCATTGAAGACACGGTCATTGCCGGGGTCGACCTGGTGGCGGTAGAGGCTTACGGTCTCAGGTTCCTGGACCTGAAGGTCGAGGATATACCGTTCATCGGTCTGGCAGAAAAAAGGGGCATAGGCCTTTCCGACTGGAGATCGCTCCATGTCGCAGAGATGAACGTATGATCAGAAGGTTCTTCACCCTCCGGAACATCCGGAGGACCTATGCGGTCTTTTTCCTGTCGCTCTTCGTGCTTTTGCTCTGGCTCACGAACTTCGGCCGCATGAAGGGGTATGAGACAGGGTTATTCCTTGAACTCGACCCCCTTGCCGCACTGGCCTCATTCCTCACCAGCTGGACCCTTTACAAAGGGCTCGCCCTTTCGCTTGTTATTGTTGTCGGCACGCTTTTTCTGGGCCGCTTCTTCTGTTCCTGGATATGTCCCATGGGGATCGTCAACCAGGTTGCGGGAAGCCTTTTCAGCAGGCTCCGTGCAGCCGATACCGTGCAGCTCAATTCCTGGCGGGCCCTCTACAACCTCAAATATTATATCCTCGTCTTCTTCCTGCTCCTTGCAGCCTTTGGCTCCCTGCAGACAGGCTTGCTCGACCCCATTCCCTTTATCACCAGGGCTTTTGCGGTCTCGGTATTCCCCGGCGCAAATTACGGCCAGGGCTGGTTATACCTGAAGCAGCCGCTTTTTCAGGGGGGAACCCTTCTCGGCCTGATCTTTCTTGCGGTGATCTTTGCAAACCGGTTCGTCCCCCGTTTCTGGTGCCGGGCCGTCTGCCCCCTCGGCGCTCTCCTCGGACTGTTTTCCTTCAGGCCTCTCCTGAGGATATGGCGCGACGTCGAGCTCTGTACCGACTGCAAAAAATGCCTGGCGAATTGTCATGGCGGCTGCGATCCTCATTCTGCCCTCCGGTACACGGAATGCCACCTCTGCATGAACTGCATCGAGGACTGCCCGGAGAACGCTATCCATTACGGCCTGCAGGGGCCTTCAAGCTCTGTCCAGATGCCCCTTGACGTCAGCCGCCGGAGGCTCATCGAGAGTGCGCTGGCAGGGGCTGTCCTCTACCCGGTCATGAAGAGCACGATCTCGTCCGGCACCACGGCCGGGCATCAGGTGATCAGGCCGCCCGGATCCATTGCAGAGGGAGATTTCCTCAGGAGGTGCATCAAGTGCGGGGAATGCATGAAGGTCTGCCCGACGAATGCCATCCAGCCGGCCTTGTTTGAGGCCGGGCTTGAGGGGCTCTGGACGCCGGTCCTGATCAGCAGGATCGGGTACTGCGAATATAACTGCATTCTCTGCAGCCGTGTCTGTCCGACCGGTGCGATCACCCCGCTTACGGTCGAGAAAAAACTGGGCAAGGGCCCCGGCCAGAAACCGCTGAAGATCGGGACTGCCTTTTACGATAGGGGACGCTGCCTGCCCTGGGCAATGAACATCGACTGTATTGTCTGCGAAGAGGTTTGCCCGACCTCCCCGAAGGCGATCTGGTTCCAGGACTTCGAGGTGCAGCTGCGGGACGGAGGAACAAAAGTCCTGAAACGGCCTTTTGTCGACCCCAAGCTCTGCATCGGCTGCGGCATCTGCGAGACCAAATGCCCTATCCGGGACAAAGCCGCTGTCCGCGTTACCTCGATCGGAGAGACCCGCTCGACCACAAACCAGATGATACTGAAATCCTGACCCTCCGCTATGCCGGCCGTTTAGCTCTTAGAGGATGATCTCCATGTCCTGATGAACGCCGAAACATTCCAGTTCCGACTTCTTCTCCCTGATAATTTCCCGGCAGTTTTCGACGATCCCGTCGAGGTCCAGGTCTGTCCTTTCCTGGTTATGATGGAACAGACCGAACTTTTTAATCCCGGCATCCATGGCCAGCATAAGGGCATCCCGGTACTCGGTATGCCCCCACATTTTTTTTGTCCGGTACTCTTCCTCTGTGTACTCAGCGTCATGGAACAGGAGGTCGGCCTGTGAGGCAAAGGCAACGTAGTCCACGTGATCAAGACCTCCTGGATGCCTGAAGCCAAGCTCGTTGTCCGTCATATAGACAAACGTCCTGCCGTCCTCTCTGAACTTATACCCGATGCTCTGGTTCGGATGGCTCAGCACGATAGGGGTCACCTCCATCGAGCCGATATGAAACGTGCCGGCGCATATTTCATAGGACGAAATATCGGCCTTTACATCCTCGAAGCGCACCGGGAAGTTCGGCTGCTTCATCGTCCTGGAGATCATTTCTTTAACGGACTTCTGCGCAAAGGGGCAGCCGAACAGCCTGATGCTCGTCCCGTCGATATAAAGGGGCTTGAAGAACGGGAAGCCGAGGATATGGTCCCAGTGGGAATGGGTATAGATGAGGTTGACCGCAAAGCGATCTTCGTCGATAAGCCTGTTCCCCAATCTCCTGATGCCGCTGCCCGAATCGATGATGACGATCTCATCGTCCTTTGTCCTTATCTCGATGCATGCGGTATCACCGCCGTATTTCAGATATTCTTTTCCCGAAACAGGGATCGAGCCCCTGGCGCCCCAGCATCTGATGATCATTTCATGTCCTTAAGGCCGGGCCTAATGGTCCGGATACTTTTTTGATATATTATGGATGACATCGAGACAGGAGAAAAAGGCCTCGATCATCTCGGCGTCGAACTGCTTGCCTGCCTCTGACCGGAGGTTCTCCAGCACGGCCGACTCATCCCAGGGTTCCTTGTAGGCCCTGCGGGAACAGAGCGCATCATAGACGTCTGCAATAGCCACGATCCTGCCGAAGGGCGGGATCTCTTCCGCTTTTTTGCCCCTCACCGACCCCTGTGCATCTTCATACCCCGGGATGCACTTTCCGCTCAGCGGATTGATATGGCCCGGGTAGCCATTGCCGTCCCAGCGCTCATGGTGGTTCAGGGCTATTATGGAGGCGACTTCGTCAAAGTCCGTGCAGACATCTGAAAAGAGCCTGGCCCCCAGGTATGTATGCTGCTTCATGATGGCATATTCGTCAGGATCGAGCCTCGCCGGTTTCTTGAGGATGGTGTCCGAAATGGCGACCTTGCCCACATCATGGAGCATGGCCCCCATCCTCAGCATGTCCTTGTTCCGCTGGATCTCTTCGGCGGATACGCCGCAGCGTGTGGCCCAGGCTTCATAGATCTCCACCGCATATGAGGCCACGCGATTTACATGCGGGCCTGTTTCCTTCGGGTCCCGCAGCTCCGCCATCTTGATGACCCGCAGGATGATGGCCCTGGTCATCTGGGCCCTTTCAAGGGCAATGGCGGCATTGTTTGCGAAATGCATGACAAAGGGCTCATCCTCTTTTGCAAACGGCCTGATAGTGCCCTGCCCGTCCATGGCATTGATCAGCTGCAGAACGCCGATGACGCCGCCGCGGTGCGTTATCAGAGGGAAGGTTAGGACCGATCTGGTGCGGTAGCCGGAGATCTCGTCATATCCCTTGTCGAACAGGCAGGGGGCATCACAGGGCATATTATATACATCCGGGATATTCAGCATCCTGCCGGACGCTGCAACATGACCGGCAACCGATTCATTGTTCACCGGGATCGAAAAGGTCGAATAGAGGAGTTTCTTGCCGGGGGAAAGTTTTTTCTGGAAGACGTCGTTCTGTGTGTAACTGAACTTCAGGCGGTTATCCTCCCTGATGTAGATAGAACCGGCCTCGGCATTGACGAACTGTCTCGCCAGGGTCAGGATCTTCTCCAGGACCACGTCTGCGTCCTTGAACTGGGCGATCTCGAGTCCCAGGTCGATTATCTGAGTCAGCTTCTGTCCTTCGTCAAGCATACACCCTCCTCAATGCAATAACCCCTTTTCCACTCATTATAGAACATCAGGGTGCGGTGTCAACAGGAAAAAGGTCCTCCTTATCTTCATTGATAAAAGATATATACTGTGCTACATTGAAACAGGCCTCTGCCGGTCCTTTGATGGACAGAGGCCCCCGGATAACGCCGATGGAATACCTGCTTGAGCATACGTAATTTATTAATGCTGACCATGATCCCTTTTATCCTTTCGGGATGCGATCTGCAGCGTAACATGCTGTATTACCCCGGCGCAGCAATGCCGGCGCCTGAGGTGCTTGCAGCAAACAACATGACCTATTGGCCGTCAGGGCCGGACAGTTACCGGGGGTTCATCAGCGCTC
The DNA here is from genome assembly GCA_004321925.1 of Nitrospirota bacterium. GTDB lineage: Bacteria > Nitrospirota > Thermodesulfovibrionia > Thermodesulfovibrionales > UBA6898 > PALSA-1316. The sequence continues at coordinate 11,401 of SCQH01000074.1, forward strand.
CGCGTGGCCGGCCGGTCAGGGGCACGGTCATTGTCTTTCATGGGAATGCGGGCACCGCCGATGAAAGGGCGTTCTATGCGGGTGCTCTCGTCCCTTTGGGATATCGCGTCATCCTGTCGGAATACCCGGGATATGGATCGAGAAAAGGCGAGCTGGGGGAAAGGTCCTTTGTGAGCGACGCGAAAGAGACGGTGCGGCTCGCGGCTGCAACGTATGGCGGACCGGTCATTCTCCTGGGTGAGTCCCTGGGCTGCGGCATAGCAGCGGCAGTCGCCGGCGACGCTTCGGCGAAGATCAGCAGGCTCGTCCTCATTACGCCATGGGATAGTCTCCTGTCGGTCGCCCAGTCAAAATTCAGGTTCCTCCCGGTGAGGCTCTTCATGAAAGACAGCTACGACAACATCGGCAACCTGAAGGGCTTCAGGGGCCGGGTCGCGGTTGTCGGGGCAGAAAGAGATGAAATACTGCCGGTAAAACATGCACAGCAATTGCATAATTCGCTACCGGCAGACAAGAAGATCTGGCTGATCAAAGGCGCCGGGCATAACGACTGGCCGTATTTCGTTAATGCCCTCTTCTGGATGGAGATAATGGCCTTTGTCGGCGAAGGTGATGCGTAACGGCTGGCACAATGGAACCGGTCATAAAAAATATTGTCCTGCTCAGGGGCCTGGTCTCATGGGGAGGCTTTGCCCTGTTTCTCATTTCAGAACTTATCAGCCCTTACCGGAAGCCCTCAGTATCAAAAGCAGCGAGGCTTATGACGAACGTCTCCCTCACGCTCCTTAACAGCATTTTTTTGAGCCTGGTCTTTGCTGCGCCGACCATCAGCATCGCCTCCTGGGTGGCTGCCAACAGGGTCGGCGTTTTGAATATGCTCAGCATGCCCCTCTGGCTGAAGGTCAGCCTTGCTGTCCTCTTCCTGGACTTCATGCTCTATATCTGGCACCTCCTGAACCATGAAATGCCGCTTTTCTGGCGGTTCCACCGTGTGCATCACAGCGACCTGAATATGGACGTTTCAACGGCAACACGCTTTCATGCAGGAGAGCTCTCCATATCCGCTGTCATCAAAATCGGCCTCATCTATTTTATCGGCGCCGACCTGGTCAGTGTCATAATCTTCGAGAGCCTGCTCGTCCTTACCGCCCAGTTCCAGCACAGCAGTCTCAGGGTACCTGCATGGTTCGAAAACGTCTTCTGGCTGCTTTTTGTACCGCCTTCAATGCACCGCATCCACCATTCCGTGGTGATCAGCGAGCGCGATACGAATTACGGCACGATCCTCTCGATATGGGACAGGATGCTTGGCACGCTCCTGAAGGATGTGGATCAGGAGAGGATCATTATCGGCGTCGGCCCATACCGCGAGCCTCAAAAGCTTACACTCCGGCATCTGCTCCTGATGCCCTTCACCAGGACCATAAAATAGCGGCCGGTTTCCTGCCGCCTGCACTGAGCAGTGCGCGGGAGGCGGGGGGTTGTCCTGAAGCAGGCTGATATTGTAAGCTAAGATTATTTTCCGACCGGGATCATCTGTACCTGCCATCTTTGGGTGGCAAGAATACCTCTAAAGGAGACATCAGAAATATGGCTAAGGCAGCCCTGAAAGCGACCCCAAAGAAGGCAAAGACCGCAGCTCAAAAACCGGCGGCGAAGAAGGCCGGCCCGGCAAAAAAACGCTCGGCTCCGGCATACACGGTAAAGGCAGCAAAAGAGATCACCGCAACCTTCCTCGATAGTGTCGGGTTGACCGCAAAGGTGGCTGCTGCCGTTGCTGCCGAGAATGTGAACATACTTGCCGGCACCGGGTACTCGGCCAGTGCTATGCGCCGCAAGGCAACCTTTACCCTGATCGTGGACAACCTTGTCAAGGCCGAAAAGGCCCTCGAAAAGATCGGGGCGGATGACATACAGGAGTCGTCGGTCATCCTGGTGGAGACGGCGAACAAAGTGGGATCACTCAAGAAGATATCCAGGATCATTGCTGATGCCGGTATCAACATCTATTATTTCTATTCAACCACCAGCTCAGGGAAGACGGCAACCTGTGTTTTCAAGACAGCGGACGACAAGAAGACCATGAAGGTGCTGAGGGAAGCGAAATAATCGGGCTGCAGGAAGCGACAGGCAGAAGTTTTAAGGAGGGGCCTCCGGAAACGGAGGCCCCTCCTTACGTATCCGGACCTATTTTACGGTCATGTCGTGGCAACCGACTTCGCAGAAACCGGTATATGGTGTATAGGCTGATCCAAATTTCTTGCAGTCAATAGTGGGCACAGGAGGGGCCACCGGGAGACAGGTGAAAGTACAGTTCTGACATTCAGGCTTGGTGCTCATCATCATGTCAGAGCAGTCGGAACTGCAGGTGGACCACTTCACTGCGTAACCCTGCGGGCAGGGATTTGCCGGTTTTTTCCGTTCACAATGGAAAACAGTTCCCATGGGTTTATAGGCGAACCCGGGCGGGCAGAGCGCTGCATCTCCGGCGACAACCACCGGCTTGCTCACCTGAACATCTCTCATCGCTGCCGGCACCTTTGCTTTCTCGGCTGCCAAGGCGACCCCCGCTATCATGAGGCATAACGATACTGCCAGAACTACCATAAGAAATTTCTTCATGCTTATTCCTCCTTAAAGTTATTTTGTGTGTACGTTTGTATCAGCCCTACCCGGAAAAGAAAACATATATCACCCCCCTCTTTCGCAGGTCCCTTTGGACCCTGCTCTTTAATCCGTACATTAACTCTAGTCCCTTCGACCCTATATGTCAACAGCGGGATACCTGCAGTTATCTCCCCCGTACCACCTGACGGATAGTTCATTTAAAGGTGAAGCTTTGCCGCCTGTTTTCGCAGATCGTATGGTTGTTCTTATCAAAGCCGGTCACTTTCCAGAAATATTTTTTCCCGGCAGAGAAGGTCGTTTTGATGACCTGCTCGGGCAGGGTATATGAATCGGATTTCGTATATGCGGAGAAGAGCGGTTTGCTGTCCGGCTTTTCGTAAAAGGCCACCAGATAGGTCGTTGTGTCGGAATTCTTCTCCCACTGGAATGTTGCCGGTGCATACGCGAGATCGGCGCCGTCCGCGGGGCCGGTCAGGATGATGGTCTTGATGCTGCAGGAGACCTCTTTAGGTACAACGAAGTAGAGGGCTGATGGTCCCTGGAGGCGGGTCTGCGGGTTTGTGACCACAAATCTGAGAATATGCGAGCCGGCGTCGGCAGTTGGAAGCGCGGGAACCTTCGGGGTTGTGAGCCTCACAACGGTCCCGGAGGTCACCGGCAGGTTCACACGGCCTAAGCTCCTGCCGTCCACCTCCCAGTAACCCTGCAGGAGGCCTGAACCGGTTATGGTCATATCAGCAAAGGCGAGGAGGTTCGTGTCGCCCTGCTCTATGGTGATCTCAGGCCGCCTGTTTTCGAAATAAAGGGAGATGCTCCTGATATCAAAGCTGGCTGCTGCATAGGCAGATGTGGTGCCGCTGGAGACAAGAGCGCCCGGCAAAGTGATAATAAGGGCAACGGCCAAAAAAAATGCAGCCGGTCTTCTCATGAAAAGCCTCCTCTGTGAACAGTACAAATATACCGCAACAAGGGGCTTAATACAAGACAAAAAATACGGGCAACTCTGGTTAAGCTACCCCTCTGCAGCGGCCGGTTCTTCTTTATTTACTTCAGCCGTGTAGTCGCATTCCTTATTTACGCAGACGTAGGTCATCCCGCCCCCCTTGGTCCATTTCTCACCGAGGAAGGCTGCCCCGCACTTCGGGCATTTCTGAATGACAGGCTTATGCCAGGTCGCAAACTTGCATTTTGGGTAATTGCTGCAGCTCCAGAAGGACCTGCCCCTCTTGGAGCGCCTCTCGACAATATCTCCGCCATCTTCCGGGCACTTGACCCCGGTTGAGATCGGCTTCGTTGTCTTGCACTCAGGATATTTCGAGCAGGCATAGAATTTGCCGAACCTGCCTGATTTTAACAGCATCGGAGAGTCGCACTTCGGGCATTTTTCATCAGACTCAACAGCCTCAACCGGCTGTTTGTCGCCGTCGATTGGCTTAGCGTTCTTGCATTCAGGGAAGCCTGAGCAGGCCATGAACCTTCCGTGCCGCCCCCAGCGGATGACCATCGGCAGCCCGCACTTGTCACAGGTCGACTCCGTGGGCAGATCCTGCGGCTTTACCTTGCCGGGGATGGCCAGCGCCTCGGTCAGTTTGACGTGAAAGGGTTTGTAAAAGTCCTTGACGATCTTTTCCCATTTCGTCTTGCCGTCTTCGATATGGTCGAGCTTCTCTTCCATGCTTGCCGTGAAGCCGATATCCATAAGCTCGGCAAACCTCTCGACCAGAAGGTCGTTGACCACGCTGCCGAGTTCAGTCGGCGAGAACTTGCCCTCAGCCTTCTGGACATATTTCCTGTCCTGGATGGTCGAAAGTATGGCAGCATAGGTGCTTGGCCTTCCGATCCCTTTTTCCTCCAGCACCTTGACCAGGGTCGCCTCGGTATATCTCGGCGGCGGCTGGGTAAAGTGCTGCTTCGGCTGAAGATTAAGCAGGGTCAGGGTCTCGCCTTCCTTAAGGTCAGGCAGGAGGGCTTCGCTCTCATCCGTCAGGTCGTCAGTGCCTTCAGTGTAAAGGGCCATGAAGCCCTGGAACTTGACCACGCTTCCGGAGGCCCTGAAGACAGTCCCTCCTGTGCAGCGGTCAGACTTGCAGGAGATCTCAAACGTGGTCTGCTCGAGTTCTGCCGGGGCCATCTGGCTTGCAATAAAGCGGTTCCATATCAGCTTGTAGAGCGAGTGCTGCTCCTTTGTCAGGTACTGTTTAATACCCTCAGGGGGGTGCTCAAGATAGGTGGGCCTGACCGCTTCATGTGCCTCCTGCGCAGAGGCCTTGCTCTTGTATACCGGCGGTTTTTCAGGGATATAGTCCTTGCCAAATGTCGTTTCTATGAAGCCCCGGGCCGCCTGCTGGGCTTCGGCCGAGATGCGGTTGGAGTCTGTCCTCATATAGGTTATCAGACCGACCGCGCCTTCCTCGCCGAGTTCAATGCCTTCATAGAGCTGCTGGGCTACCATCATCGTCTTTTTTGCGGTAAAACGGAGCTTCCGTGACGCCTCCTGCTGCAGGGTGCTGGTGATAAAGGGAGGGGACGGCATCCTCTTTCTCTTCTTCCGGTCAATGCCGGTCAGGATGAAGGCGCTGTCCCTGATATCAGACACCGAGGCTTCTGCCGTGGCAGCGTCATGGATATCGACCTTCTGGTCCTTATATTTAAAGAGCCGTGACCAGAACGCCGGTTTGTTCGAGCCTTCAAACTCGGCATTGATCGACCAGTATTCTTCCTGCTTGAAGGCCTCGATCTCCCGCTCCCGCTCAACAACGAGCCTTACCGCGACCGACTGCACCCTTCCGGCGCTCAGGCCTCTGCGAACCTTCCGCCATAACAGGGGGCTGAGCTCATACCCGACAAGGCGGTCAAGGACCCTTCTGGCTTGCTGGGCATCCACCTTCAGCATGTCTATCTCGCCGGGCTCCTGGACGGACTTCAGCACCGCGGTCTTTGTTATCTCATTGAACTTGATGCGGTAGATGTTCTTCTTCTTGTTCTTTATCTCTTCAGCGATATGCCAGGCGATCGCCTCCCCTTCGCGGTCAGGGTCAGGGGCTATATATATTGTATCAGCCTCTTTTGCCGCCTTCTTCAGTTCCTTGATGATCTTTTCCTTGCCGGGGATGACAATATAATGAGGGACAAAGTTATGCTCGATATCGATGCCCATCTCTTTTGACGGGAGATCTCTTATATGTCCTACCGAGGCCTTGACCGTAAAATCCTTGCCCAGGATCTTGCTGATCGTCTTGGCCTTGGCCGGTGACTCAACGATTACCAGTGACTTCATCTGCATCCTCCTTGCCCAAAAAGCATGTTCTGCCCTAGTTCCACAGGACCCTTCTCCCGTCGCCGAAGACCAGCGAATAGATATCTTCGTTCTCAAGGGTGGTCTTTCTCATGAGTATATAGACCAGTAGTGATTTTAAGACATCCAGCTCGACCTCATCCAGGCTTCCGGACGATTCAAGCAGGGTCAGTTCATCTGCAATGTCATAGATGTCCGGGTCCTCATACGGTATGGTCTCGAGGATATCGTCGGAATAAAATTCCATGTCCTTGATATCCCGTGTCATTATTGTAAGCAGTTTAAACAGTTTTTTTGTCAAATGCCACCTCACGATAGATAAAATCTTTTTCCGCCCGCCTGACTGACGATACCCTTCAGTTCCAGGGAGAGCAGCAGCTCAAATAACTTCTGGACCGGCATCCCGGCCTCGCGGGCCAGCGGATCGATATGCTTTGCCTCCCGGGTCAGGTGGGAGCAGAGCAGGCTCTCCTCATCCGTAAGAGAGGCAGCCTCGCGTTTCTCCGCTTTTATGAACCCCTTGAGCATCGGGGCCAGCTCTTCAATGATATTCTTTGAATCAAGGACCATCGTGGCCCCCTGCTTTATCAGTGCATTGGTGCCTTCCGAATTCACCGAGGTTATATTGCCCGGCACAGCAAAGACCTCCCTGTTCTGCTCCAGGGCATAGCGTGCCGTAATGAGAGACCCGCTCCCGGCCGCTGCCTCGACCACCAGGACCCCCAGGGAGAGCCCGCTGATAAGGCGGTTCCTTCTGGGGAAGTTCTCTTTATTCGGCTGTGTACCCGGAGGGAACTCGCTCAGGGCACAACCGGCCCCCGAGATCTTCTCCATCAGCCCCCTGTTCTCAGGAGGATAATATATATCCAGACCTGACCCAAGCACCGCGACCGTCCGTCCGCCGGCAGCCAGCGCGCTTGTATGGGAGAAGGTATCTATTCCCCTGGCCATGCCGCTTACGATAGTGAACCCGGCAGAGGCCAGTTCAAAGGATATCCTCCGGGTGACGGTCTCCCCGTAATCCGAATATTTTCTGGCACCGACAACAGCCACCGCAAATCTATCCTCAGGCCTGTATTCGCCCTTCATATACAGGACCAGCGGCGCCCCCTCAACTTCCTTCAGGACCTCCGGGTAGTTGGTATCATTATAATGTACTATCCTGATGCTTTTTCGCGCACTTTCCAAAAGCTGCCTGTCCACCAGGTCCCAGTGGTCAAAGGATTTTATCCCGCCTGCGCGCTCTGCATTCAGCCCCTTGACCGCAAGGAGGTCATTCATGCCGGCACTGAATATCTCCCGCGGGCTTCCAAAGGCCGCAAGGAGTTTTTTCGATATGGCCGGCCCGATGTCGGAGACCATGGAGAGGCCGATCCAGTATCGTGCGTCGGTCATGGCTTCACCTGAGGTCTTTATTCACCTTCAGTCTGAGGGCATTCAGCTTAATGAACCCTTCGGCATCCTTCTGGTTGTAAACATCCTCTGCCTCAAAGGTGGCCAGGCGAGAGTCATATAATGATCCCGGGGCCTTTCTGCCAACCACAAGGCAGTTGCCTTTATAGAGCTTCAGACGTACGGTCCCGGTCACCTTCTTCTGGATGTTGTCGATCATCTGCTGCAGGGCGATGCGCTCAGGTGAGAACCAGAAGCCGTAATATATCATTTCAGCATACCGGGGCATGAGTCCGTCCATGAGGTGCTTGACCTCCCTGTCGAGCGTCAGGGATTCGACCGCTCTTCTGGCAGCATGCAGGATCGTTCCGCCGGGGGTCTCATAGACACCCCGTGATTTCATGCCTACATACCTGTTTTCGACGATATCGACCCTGCCGACACCATGTCTGCCGCCGATCTCGTTGAGTTTATGGAGCAGTTTGGCCGGGGAGAGCTTCTTCCCGTTGATCGACAGGGGATCGCCCTGAGAAAACCCTATCTCGAGGTATTCGGCCCGGTCGGGGGTCTTCTCAAGCGGGGTGGTCATCGTATACATATCTGAAGGCGGTTCGTTCCAGGGATCTTCCAGGACCCCGCCCTCATAGCTTATATGGAAAAGATTCATGTCGGTGCTGTAGGGTTTCTTCTTTGTTGCAGTAACAGGGATCCCGTGCCTGCGGGAATAGGCGATCAGAGATTCCCGGGAGTTGAAGGACCATTCCCTCCAGGGAGCGATGATCCTGATGTCAGGCTTCAGGGCATAACAGGTCAGCTCAAAGCGTATCTGATCGTTCCCCTTGCCGGTAGCGCCATGGGCCACGGCGTCAGCAGACTCTTTTATTGCAATATCTATCTGTTTTTTTGCTATCAGGGGCCGCGCTATCGACGTGCCCAGGAGATATGTGCCTTCATAGACCGCATTGCCCCTGAGCATGGGGAAGACATAGTCCCGCGCAAATTCCTCGCGAAGGTCCTCTACGTAT
>SCQH01000075.1 GCA_004321925.1 Nitrospirota bacterium
ATACTTATAATAGTCGAAATGAGTCTGAGCAACGGTTTGTTTCACTCTGGATCAGCGCGGTCGCTCGCGCCAGGCTGTTGAAAGAATACTCAATATGGGTGTTTTTCAACAGCCTGTTGAAAGTTGACATAGGAATCGCGGAGCATCTCGGTATGCATTATACTTCGATCAGCAGATTGATGAGAACAAAATGATAAATGCCACCTTAAAAGACCTGACCCCGTTGACCTTAGGGTATATTTAAGGTATAATAAATATACTATGGGGTATGAGTTCGAGTTCGACATCAGTAAAAGTGAAAACAACAAGAAGAAACATGGCCTTGATTTTTTTAAAGCCCAGGAACTATGGGATGATCCGGACTTTATTGAGATTCCACTGATAACCAGTGACGAACAAAGGTTTTTGGTGATCGGAATGATCTCGGGAAAATGCTGGTCTGCAATTATCACGTATCGAAGCGAAAAAGTTCGGCTTATTTCGGTTCGGAGATCCAGAAAAGAGGAGGTTAAACTATATGAAAGCTAAGGAACTTGATAAGAAATTTGATGAAGGCGAGGATATTACCTCATACCTTGATGTAACGAAGGCACGAAGACCGGAACAGGAACAAAAGAGGGTAAATGTTGATTTTCCCTTGTGGATGATTCACTCACTGGACAAAGAAGCCCGACGGTTGGGAGTTCCCCGGCAGTCAATTATAAAAGTGTGGGTAGCAGAGCGTCTTGAAAAGGCATCATGAAAACATCTGCTGCTAACGACGACATCGAGCCCGGCCTGAAGAGCGTCGTTCATTTTTTCTAAAATGTCTGTGGCGGCACACCTCAGCCGCTTTGTTCACACTATTTTTTGCAGGCGATCAGCTCATAGACGGCAACGTCCTCTGACTTGCCCTTTACCCGTATCCTGCCCAGCGGACGCACCTCGACGGATTCCCTGACCGCCTCATAGACGTATTCACTGATGATGACCGAGGTGCCGAACTCCTTGTTGGCGCCCTCAAGCCGTGAGGCGAGATTGACGGCATCTCCCAGGACCGTATAGTTGAAGAGGTCCTCAGAGCCTATATTGCCGGCGATCACCTTCCCGGTATTTATGCCTATGCGCGCCGTCAGGCTGGGGTAGCCTTTTGCCACAAGCTCAGGGTTGAGCCTTTCGAGTGCCCGCTGCATCGCAAGGGCGGCACGGCAGGCCCTCAGGGGATGCTCAGGGTCGGGGAGCGGCGCGCCCCAGAAGGCCATGACCGCATCGCCGATGAACTTGTCGATCGTGCCCTGTTCAGCGAAGATCTCCTTTGCCATCGCATTGAAATAGAGGTTGAGCATCCCCGAGACAGCCTCGGGCTGCATCGCCTCGGTATGCGTCGTAAAACCGGCGATATCAGAAAAGAGGACCGTTGCCTCGACGTTCGTCCCGCCAAGCTTCAGCGTATCCGGGGCAGCCAGTATGCATTCAAGGACGACGGGGGAGAGGTAATGGCCGAAGATCCTCCTGATCTCCCGGCGCTTCTGTTCGGACCGTATATAGGCCTCTCCCATGGCATAAGCATAGGGAAGCAGTAACGGCGGAAGGGCCAGGAACGTGGGGACCCAATAGCCATATCTCTCAAAGAGAACAAGGACAAGGATGAGGTAGAGCAGTAAAGCTGACAGGGTCACCACAGCCGCCCTGACCGGCCTCCAGTTCCACTGAAGCAGGGCCCCTGCCAGCGCAAGGGCCAGCAGGACAGCAATACGTACCGGGACTCCTGCCCGCTCCACGAACCTTTGGCTGATCACATTTTCTGCCATCACAGCCTGCAGTTCGGCCCCGCTCATCAGGCCGCCTTTCTGCATGAAAGGCGTCGCAAAATAGTCGGAGGTCGCGCCGGTCGCATTCGAAACAGACTTGCCGACGATCACGATCTTACCCTTAAAAAGATCAGGCGGCAGGAACTGTTGCGGGTCGAGCGCCTGGTAGTAGGATACCTTTTTGAAGGAGTCAGGGGGGTAATGAAACGAGATGAGCGAGCTTTGCGGGACCGAACCGCCCTTCCCTGCAACCACTGCTATCTGCTCGGCAAAGAGCTTCTCTCCTGCCTTCGTCGGATAAAAACGCCTGACCACATTGTCCCGGTCAAGGGCCACCTTGGTTATGCCGGACCGTGCCCCGGCGGCAAAGAGGGCCAGCGGCTCAACGAGCATCTCGCGGTCGTAGCCGGACTGCACGGACGACTCTATGTCGGAGGCCAGCACAACCTTTCCAGAAGCTCGCAGGGCGCGGGCCAGGGCCTCGTCCTCAGCCGGGGAGGATGCCTCGGCAAAGACAATATCGAGGGCTATGACCGAGGCGCCGGAACGCGAGAGGGCATCTATCAGGCGGGCATGCAGGCTTCGCGGCCAGGGCCACTGCAACCCGGTCTCGGCAAAGGACGGCTCATCGATCGTGACCAGGACGAACTCTGCGGGAGGGGCCCCTTTGGCCCTGAGGCTGTGCAGGAGATCATAGCCCTTCAGTTCCAGAAGCTCCGCTGGCGGCAGCAGGCTCAAAAGCACCGCCGCCACCCCGGCTGCCAGACCGACGAGCAGTTGACGCCCGGCCTGCGTCATCGATCAGAAACGATACTCAAGCGTCAGATAGACAGACCTTCCGGGACCGGGGATCTTCTGCGCGGTCTCGCGGTAGGAATCAAACAGGTTCGTCAGGTCAAGGACCACCTGCAGATGCTTTTTGTAGAACTCACCGGTCACCTTCAGGTCGGTCGTCCAGTATCCGGGCAGGCTGTATGTGTTGTCGTCGTCAACGAACTGGGACGAGACATAACGGGCTGACAGGGCGGCCTTCAGATATCTCGGGGAGACATAGACAATTCCTGCCGCAAACAGGTGGTCAGGCTCATACTGGGCCCGGCGGCCGGTCAACGGGACCTCGAACCCGACAGGATTCAGGATAGCACGGCCGGAGATGTTCTTGTTGTTCGTATTCGTATATCGCGCAAAGGCCCCGAGACGGTCGGAGATGATCAGGTTGAGCGCGGCCGAGACCAGATCTGCACGGTTGTTGACATCCTCCCTGTCGAAGAAGCTCTGGTCCTGAAAGAGGGTCCGCGTCTTCTGCCAGCGGTGATAGCGGCGCTCGACCCTGATCTCCGAATAGAGCCTGTCCGTCCATTTCGATTCAATGCCGGCCTGGTAATCGGTGATCGTATCTCCCGGGAAGGCCTGGGAACGGGGGTACGTAAAGCCAACACCCGCTGTCGTGAACGGCGACAGGGTCGGGTCGACAGGCAGCAGCCTTTTCTGTGCGGCCACCCTCAGGATATGGTTCCGGTGGAAACGCCAGGAGATGCCGAGCCTCGGATGAAGCCCCATGATCTCGTTTATCTCGTCCCGGTAGAGCTCATAGAACAACCCTGCTTCAAGGAGAAGGGACCCCGATATCTTCCACCGGTCATCAATATAGGCGATAGTGGTCGTCCCTGACTGGCTGACGCTTGTCGAGGGGAAGGTCCCGTTCGCATACAACGGTATCGCCTTTACGGAGTCTGTCGGGAGATCGGCATAGAAATAGCTGTCGGTGAAATCAGTCCGCAGCGTGTCGATCTCACTCACCTCAAGGTGGTGCCTCGTCCGTTCGATCCCGATCGAAAGCTGGTGGTCTTCGTTTATCTCCGAGATATGCTTCGCATGCACCGAGTCGCTCTTGAGCTGCACCTTCTGCAGGGAGCGGGAGTTGACGTCAAGCGTCCGGGGAAGCCCGGCCGTTATCGGGGAGAGTGAAAGCGGCGGCGCGGCCAGGATGTCCAGGGGATCGTTGAACTGGATGTCAAGGTAATTATAGACATGGCTTGCCCCGTCGAACCCGAAGGACTTGATGAACGAGGCGGTCACCGCATCCGGTACCGTCACCCCGAGAGGGTCAGGGTTATGGTAGCGGTTCGTCGTCTCTGACTGCTGGAATGCAAAAAGAAGGTTGCTCTTCGGCCCGAGACGTTTGTTATAGCCGGCGGTCACCGAGTAAGAGCGCTTTTTGAGAAAGTCGTCAAGGTCAGGCCGGTCGATCGGTCCGGGATCGCCGAACCTGTCGCCCGTGACCGCGCCATACACAAAGAAGCCGTTCTTATAGTCGGGCCTGCCGCCGAGGGCATAGGTCAGAAAATAGCCGCGAGAGTATCCGTTTCCGCGGAAGCCGTCATTTTTGTATGTGTCGAGCTGAATCAGATAATCGATCTCAAAGGGCTTGCGGACAAACCCCTCTTGAATAAGAGAGAAGGCGGTTGCAGGATGTCCCTGCTCGAACCCCAGCTCCGTCCGCGCTATAAAATTATGCTGCGGCTTGAGCACGATGTCCTGGTAGCGCTTGTTGAATCCGATCGACATGGGGTTCAGGAGAAAGCTCTGCATGTTGGCGCTCAGGTAGATCGCCGGATTGTCCGCAAACCGGTTCGAGACGAACCGGTAGCTTGCCGAATCGAACAGGTCAAAGGATTCCTCGGCGTAACTTCCGGCCCATTCATCCATGCCGAGTCCCAGGAGGGCAGAGCCCAGGTTGGAGAGGCCCCGTTTGGTGTCCTGGGTCGGGTTGACGCTCTTGAGGTTCGGCAGGAGTTCGAGGGCCTTCGTCGCCTCCTCGACCGCCTGCATCGGCCGGTAGGTGTCCTGATAGATGATATAGGTGATTATGTGGGGCACAGGGTCCTTCGGGTCGAGCGCTGCTGCGAGCCTGAGCTCCTCCAGTGCCTGGTCGATCTCAGCCAACTGGTAATGGGCGATGGCGAGGAAAATATGCGGCTCTGCATAGTTGGCGTCCATCAGCCCGGCCTTGAGGAAATACTGCACTGCCTCGCGGGTGCGGCCTTCCTTCAGCGCAATGACGCCGAGCCCGGTGAGGGACTGATAGTCGCCGGGGTTCAGCTCGGTCGCCCGGGCCAGGTCCTTCCCTGAGGATGGCAGGTTCTCGATCCAGTTCATCAGCATACCCCTTTTCGACCAGGAAGAAGATACCCGCGGCTCCCTCCTGAGCGCTTCGGAGAGCTGCTCGTATGACTCTTCAAAATGCCCTTTTTCCATGAGAAGCTTCCCGAGCTCGCTCATCGAGCGCGTATGAGCAGGGTCAAGGGCAAGGGCCCGGCGGTATGAGGCCTCCGCCTCTGAACTCCGTCCGCTGAGATAGTACTGTCTGCCGTGAACCGAAAGGGCCTCTGCCGAGTTTGGGTTGATCGAGAGGGCTGAACGCATGGCTGCCTCAGCCCTGACCGTATCGTCAAGCGTTGTAGAGAAGTCCGCGATCATGACCGGGAACCTCTCATCGGCCGGAAACCGGGCCGCATAGCGTTCGCAGACCTGCACCGCCCCGGTAAAGTCGCCCTGAAAGGCATGAAACTGCGCTAGGGCGATCCCCGGTTCAGGGTATGCTGCATCAGCGGCCAGTTCCTGGATAAGCCCGCCGGCAGCAGCGATAGCGCCCTTCTGAAGCTGAACTCCGGCCAGCCCCAGCCTGGCACGGATATTTTCGAGTCCCTTTGCATGCTCCAGGGCTGCGTTAAAGGCTGAGCCGGCGTCATCTGCCCTGCCTTCGGCAAGCTGCAGAAAACCCAAAAGCAGCAGGGCCCGGCTGTTGCCCGGTTCTGCTGCCAGCACCTCCCGGGTGAGCTTCAGGCTTTCGCTTCGTTCCCTGACGTCGTACAGGAGCTCTGCAAGGGCCAGGGTACCTCCGGGAGCACCGGCCCTTGCCCTGGCCGCGGCAACCGCCCTGACCGCATCAGGACGGCGAAGGGTTGTAAAGACCACGATGTCGGCAATTTCAAGCGGATATGAGATGATCCATTGCACGCGGTCCTTCGGCCTGACGAGAAAGGTCTTCACCGGGGCCTTCCCGACCTCGGAGACTGCCTGCTCCCCCGGCCCGACGCTGACTGAGCCAAGGTCATTGTACAACTCGACCTGCCCCTTCAGCACCAGCAGATGGCTTGTGCCGGTCTCCTCTACCAGAAGGTCCCAGTCAGTCCCGCGGATCGCTGCCGTGGCAGAGGGGGTCTTGATGCGCAGGCCGTCCTTTGAGGGCCTGGTCCGGCTCCAGACCTCTCCGACATCAAGACCGAGAAGAGACCCCTTGCCTGAGCCGGGGACTCCGACCTCCTTTATCTGGATGGTCGTCTTCTGGTGCACCTTTATCTGGGCGCCGTCGGCAAAGAGGAGGTCCATCTTGCCGAGGGCCCCGGTCCGTACCGCATCTCCGGCAGTAAGGGCCTGGGACTGCAAAGCGGCCTCCCAGTCGGCCTGCCGGATGAACCTTACCCAGCCCTCTCCGCGCACCGCAATGATCTCCGCGTCCTTCTGGATGCCGGCGCGGACCGCAGGTACAGCAGCGACCTCAACGATAATGGAAATAGAAAGCAGCAGGACCAGGCTAACGACGAGACATATTCTGTTCATAAACCCCCCTTAGGAAAATGCCTGCAGGGTTCACCCCGTTGTCAGAGCAAACTCCCGGCATTGAATATCAGATGTGTGTACTAGAATAGTCCGACAATCCGCCGGAAATGTCAACAGGATCCTACAGGGATTGTGTCAGAAGGCTCATTATTTCCCTATTCCATTGCATCTCGGTTCCCTGAGGATTGCGGCTTCGCAGGCATTGATAAGATTACCATAGCCGGACTTTTTTTTAAACTTTCCGGTGAGGTTATGACAGGGTTGTGGCCAATAAGGTCCCTGAATTAAAATAGAGGCGTGAAACTTCATAACTATACCTTTGCAGTGCTGGTGATGCTTCTCTGTGTGCTCTGTTTTGCTTTCGCCGGTCAGGCAGAAGAGCAACAGACCGGGGAAGCCCTCTTTAAGGCCAAATGCGCTGCCTGTCATCCGAAAGCTGAAAAGATCACCGGCAAGAGAAGTATCATCAGGATAATGCGAAATCCTCCTCCTTATATGCCTGTCTTTGATGACGAGAGGATACCTGAAAAAGACGCCAGGGAAATTGAGGACTATATCTTCAGGTTACTGAAGAAAGAAGTTTGATGTGGCTTAAGGGGAGAGATCGGGAAGGCCCTAGTTTTGCTGACTGCCAAGAGAAGGGTATTCCTTTACCAGCCTGTATAAAAGGGCTATCTTCTCTTCATGGGTCATCGTCATGTACAGTGGCGAATCCATCAAAATAGAGACCAGCATTCTCATTTTTGCCATGTCCATAATTGGTTACCTCAGCTATATTTATACAAAATATATGCCAATTTAGAAAACCTCCGCATTAAAAGAGACTGAAAACGACTGAAAGGAAGGATTGCTTTATAATCAGCGAGTTACATTAAGGCAAGCTCTTTCTTATGCTGCGCTATTTCATTAACCGGTCAGGAATAGTTGTGTAATTTATAAACTCTTTTCCTTATTTGATGACACACTTTCCGAATTCAGGCATTCAGCTCCAGTGCATAAAAACCGTAAAATTACTCTTGCATAACGTCCCAAAAAGGTGTATCTTGAGAGAAGTAGTTGACACGAGGGGGGATGATGTTATGGGACTCAAGCTCGCATTTCAGTATAACTTCATGCAGAAAACGATCCTTTTTGCCGAAGACAGCCGCGGGGTGGCAAAGTATATTATTGAAGAGTTGGACTATGTCTTCGGCAACGAGGTAAAAGTCATTCACTGCCCTGACGGACTTTCAGCGTACGGCCATTTCAGCAATCCTGCTCATAATTTCGATCTCATAATTTCGTGCATCGACATGCCGGGCATGGACGGCATTACCCTGCTGAAAAAATGCAAGGCCCTGAGCCCCGAAACACCGTTTGTCCTTTTCTCTGCCGTTGAATACAGCGATGATCCCGGGGCCGCCGAGGCCGATGCCTACATTGTCAAAAGCTGCGACATATCAGAGCTTATCGCCTGCCTCAAGGATCTCCTCAACCTCTTATTGCCCGTATGCGTTAATTAGCACGGAAGGCTGTATCTTCACAGGCTGCAGTATCCGCTTATAAGCCGTTACAAACGCCGCTGAGAGTGTTCATTGATGGGGCAGTCAGTCAGGGGTCAATGCGCACGAGAGGAACCACAAATGTGTGAAGGACCCCCATAATGAGGACACCTCCAACAACTGCCGCAATCCCGACAGGCAACGACTCAGATCTCATCATAACGAAGCCACCTAAGAAGGCCGGAAGAGCCGCAAAGAACGCAGTCCAGTGTGCCACCACTTTTTTCCCGCAAAATTGACAGTTGACCACCCGCCCGGGACCGAGTGCCGACTTGCGCCAAAGGCTCATGGCATCGCGGTTGCAGTAAGGACACTTAACCATTGTCGTGACGCTCAATATTGCATTTTATCTCGCACGTCATTTAACAGGATTATATACGCATTGAGCGGATTGGTCAATAGAAAGGCACGGGGAACGCAGGATCAGAGATGCTTTTACCTGCCGGCATACTTTTTAATGTATTCTTCAAGCCGCAGCCGCCGGCTTTCCATGACCTCACGGTCCGATCCGCCATCAAAGAAACGTCCTGGTGAAAAGAGCGGATAGTCCTCCCCGCTTCTGAGTCTGAGATTTATGTAATAGAAGGTGACATAGTTGGACTTTCTCCCAAGATACCCGATGCCGGAATCAACGATCTCACTGAAGGGGATCACTCTTTTATTTGTTCTGAACCGGTTCATATCCTCGACAACAATACGCCTCATTCGGGGATCGACGACAATCGTCTGTTTCCCCCTCACGAGAAAGGCAGAGATGCCGATGAGAAGCAGGAGCAGTCCCAGCAGAAATCCGGCCAGGCTGTTGGTCATACTTGCGCTATCAAAGTGACGGAACCCTATCACCAGGATCATGCCGGCCCCAATACAGGTCAGGGCAAGCGCAGTCTGTCTGCCGGAATTGCTTTCAAATTTCCACGGGTCCATTGATAGTCCTTTCGCGCCAGTATGGAATGAGCCTTAAAATGCCAGTTACGAGCGGTCTGTCTAAGATATAGCATATCAGATAACAATGCATTGGCAAAAAAACATTGCTGACAAGGGAATTGCGTTCAGACGATCCTGTAATGTCAAGCATACTGAACATCATGCAAAAAGGGGGTAGTCAGTTATGACTAACCCCTTGATTATATATGGCGGGCGATACGGGGATTAAACAGTGACCCCTCCCGTGTAAAGGTATTCTCTATATTCTTTGTCCTTACCTTTTAGCACACCTCTACCACTTCCCCGGTACCGGGACAACACCGGTCAGGCCGACCCCGAATACTCCATAGGTGTCTGTAGGTTCTCCGTCCCACTGCCAGTTACGGTTCTTGTCCAGATACCAGATCCCGTCCTGATAGATACCGATCTCAGCTATCCCGTCTCCATTCCAGTCACCTACTACCGGC
>SCQH01000076.1 GCA_004321925.1 Nitrospirota bacterium
AGAGCACCACGCCGCATCCTGCTCCTACAAGGGTCATCTTTTTTGAGTAGTTTGTGTTTTTCATTTTACTTCTCCTTTGTTTAAGTTCTTGCAAATATAGTTGCACGGACCATGCCAACTATAACTTATTGATATTAAAGGATAATCAAGATAAGCACCCATGCAGGCCTGCAAATCTATTCGCAGGTTTGCGAAAAATTGGGTGGTTTGGGTCAAAAGAGAGGATACCTCAGCTGAACATAGTCAACCAGGGCGTCAGGAGGTTGCGGGAGGGGGTCAATAAAACTGTATGCCCGCGTTATTTATTTCTGTCTGCCGTAGTGTTTTGTTAGATACTCTACGATTATGCTGGCCTCCCCGGCCGATACCGGGGCCCCGCGGCGGATCATGATCCCTACTGTATCTTCCCATTCCTCGCGCGTCTGACGCAGAGAGGTGATATGGTCCGGGTCATGGCAGAGGGTGCACTTCTTCTGCAGAAGTTCGACGCCAGGCCCCTCAGTAAACCCGGCTCCCGGCGGAGAAGCAGCCATCCCGCCGCCTGCCAGACTTAATAAGACCGCAGTGACCGATAATGTCTTAAGCCTTTTCAATAGTTATCCCCACCCGGTGGTAGCCGTTCCAGAAGTAGCCAAGAGGGTTCCATACCGCAGAGATCGGCTGGACATTCCCGGCAGTGTCAGTGGCGCGGGCAAGCAGTGTCATATATCCCTGCCTGTCAGCCCTGTGACTGAAGGTGAACATCCGCCAGGCGTACCTGTCGCCCTGGCTGCTGAGCATGGCAGGCTTCCAGGTCACTCCCTCATCAACAGAGACCTCGACCTTCTGGATCCCGTTGTCCCCTGCCCAGGCCTTTCCGGACACCCGTATCGTTTCGCCGGTCTTAAATTTTGCCCCCGGGGCCGGAGACGTGATCACCGATTTTACGGGCCAGGCCTCGGTAGAAACAGTCTCCTTCGGCATCTTCTCTCCGGGTGCGATCGGGGATGCAGGGATACGGTAGCTGTCGTCCATATATGTCCCCTTGAACGGGGCAGCGAGGACTTCGATGCCGGTCAGCCATTTAATGGAGGCAGACCCGACCCAGCCAGGCACAACAGCCCTCAGGGGGAATCCATGGACCTTTGGTATCGGTTCCCCGTTCATCTCCCAGGCGATCAGCGTATTCGGTTCGAGGGCCTTGCTCATCGGGATGCTGCGGACGACAGGGCGTGCCGTGGCAACTTCGCCGAAATCGGCACCGAAGAAGGCAACATGGACTGCATCAGATCTTACCCCGGCCGCCTTGAGTACCTCGGCAAGGCGTGCCCCGGTCCACTTCGGGCATCCGTAGCCTCCTGAGGGGTTCCAGGGAGTTCCCTTCGGGAGAGGCGAGAAGGCAGTGCGCCCCGAGCCTGCACATTCGAGCATCCCCTGAATGGTAACGGCCGCAAAGGTCTTCTTCAACTCAGCCAGGTCCATCTTCAGGGGGTTGTCGACAAGACCTTTAACAGTAAGCATATGGCCCCCGGCCGTAAGGTCAGGTGTCAATAGATTATTCCTGATGAACATCCGGTCAGACGGGGTTACCGGGTCATCCAGATGCTCGGCAGTCACATTAGCCGTCAGAGGTCTCTCGGTCAGGACCTTCATCAGAGGGGACTTCCCTGCGAGGACCGCGGCATTGGGGACAACAGGTCCGGGGAGCGCCGGCGCTGCAGGCTGGGGTAAAGCCCCGGCAGCAGCAGGCGCCGCCTGCCCGTATGCTTCACCGCCCAGTGCCGACGACCCGACCGCAAGCAGTGCGCCAAGCCTGCCGACAGCAGTGATGAAAACCCTTCTGCTCATATTTTTTCCCTTGTCGCTGTCAGGCTGGCTTACTGGGGTCTCTTTTTCTTCCACGTTGTCTCTCCTCCTGGTTATACGCCCGCACACGATGCGAAAGCGCCGGCCAAGGTCGAAAGCCGGTTATTTTAATTATAGTTCCTGCACTGAGAATGTCAAGGCCGGCTTATGGCTTTCAACGGTTATGGGACATCGATATCATATGCCTTGATCTTGCGGTGGAGGTTTGAGCGCTCAATATCCAGGATCTCGGCGGTCTTGGATATGTTCCAGCCGTTCTCCTCAAGCTTTTTTATGATAAAGTCCTTTTCGAACATATCCCGGGCCTCCTTCAGCAGGTTGCATGAAAAATAATCCTGGCGCGCTGAACTCGGTATGGACAGGTCCGCGGCAGAAATGGTCCGCGAGGGGGTCATGATAACGAGCCGCTCAAGCGTGTTCTTGAGCTCCCTGATGTTGCCGGGCCAGGAATGCCTCTGGAGGAGCTTCACCGCCTCAGGAGCGACTTTTTTGGGCTGCTGACGGTATTCGGCCGAAAAGAGCTCCAGAAAATAATCTACCAGGGCAGGGATGTCGTCAAGCCTCTCGCGCAGCGCTGGCACCTGCAGGGGGATGACATTGAGCCTGAAGTAAAGGTCCTCCCTGAAGTTATTCTTTTTGACCTCCTCGCTGAGGTCCTTGTTCGTGGCAGAGATTATCCGTGTATCGACCTTTATATTCTTGTTTCCGCCGACGCGCTGGAACTCCTGGGTCTCGATCACCCGCAGGACCTTTGCCTGCGTCTGCAGGGACATGTCCCCGATCTCGTCCAGGAAGAGCGTCCCGTTGTCGGCCTGCTCGAATTTCCCCTTCTTCGTCTCGAACGCGCCCGTGAACGAGCCCTTTTCATGCCCGAAGAGCTCACTTTCGATCAGCTCCTGGGGGATCGCGGCACAGTTCACTTCAACAAAAGGGCGCGTTGCCCGGGGGCTGTTCTCATGCAGCAGCCGGGCAACAAGCTCCTTGCCTGCCCCGCTCTCCCCGAGGATAAGCACCCTGCTGTTGCTGACAGCCGCCATCTTGATCTGCTCTCCCAGGAACTGCATCTTCGAGGAGGTCCCGACCAGCCTGTATCTCTTCAGAAGGTCCTGCTTCAGGGCCCGGTTTTCGAGCTCCAGGCTCTTCTTTTCGAGCGCCCGCTGAACGGTCAGCAGGACCTTTTCCATGGAGAGAGGCTTTTCGAGGATATCATATGCCCCTATCCGGGTCGCCTTGACCGCAAGCTCTATATTCGCATGACCTGAGATGATGATGACCGGGACAGAGGGATTGAACTCAAGCAGTTCCTTCATGGTCTGCATCCCGTCCATGCCGGACAGCCAGACATCCAGGACAACGATTTCGGGGTTGAACTCTTTGGCCAGCCGGACAGCCTCTTCCCCGGAGGAGGCGGCCAGGACCTCAAAGCCCTCATCTTCAAAGATCCCGGACAGTGCCGTCCGTATGCCCTCTTCGTCGTCGACGATCATGATGGTCGTTTTTGCCATCTATCCCTCCCTGACAGGGAGCTCGATCGAGAATATTGTCCCCTGTGGTTTATTGTCTCTTATGCGTATATAGCCCCGGTGTTCGGTGATGATCCTGCTGGCTATTGCAAGGCCAAGCCCTGTCCCGTCCTTCTTTGTCGAAAAATAAGGCAGAAAAAGCCGTTCCCGGTCCTCTTCCCGTATGCCCGGCCCCCTGTCGGCAATATCAACGAATATCCTGTTGGCAGCCAGGTCCCGGCTGACAGAGATCGTGATGACGCCCTTTGCCTGCATCGCCTGTATGGCATTTTCCACGATATTTATTATAACCCTTTTGAACTGTTCGGCATCGAGCTCGACAAGGGGTTCATTGTCCATGATCAGGGGTCTGATCTCAAGCCCTTTATAATCCTTATATAAGTTCAGGACATTGTCGATGACGGAGGATATAAGGACCGGCGACTTTTTCACCTCAGGCATCTTGCCGAAGCGTGAAAATTCATTGACCAGCCGCTTGAGGCTCTCGACCTCTTTGCTGATCGTCTTGGTGGAGCGTTCGAACACAACCCCGAAATCGTCGTCCTTGTTCTGCCATTTCTTGATCATATGGTCGGTCGAAAGCTTTATCGGTGTCAGGGGGTTCTTGATCTCATGGGCGATCCTGCGGGCGACCTCCTCCCAGGCAAGGGCCCTCTGCGCCCGCACCAGTTCGGTCAGGTCGTCAAAAACAACAAGGGTGCCGAGAAAATTACGGACATCGCCGAGGGCAGCAAGGAAGATCCTCAATAATATGCGCCGCTCGCCGGCCGTGACCCGGATCTCCCGCTCAATGACCCGGGAATCCCTGATCCTGACCTGCCTGACCGTTTCCCTCAGCTCGTCTGACTTGAGTTTGACAAGCAGAACCTCGTAATTCTCCCCGATCACCTCCTCAGGGGTTATCTCCAGTATCCTGCTGGCAGCGCTGTTGATCGTCAGTATATTCCCGGAAGGATCAAGGGAGATGACCCCCGAGTTAATGTTTTCGAGAATATTTTCGTTGATGATCCTTCTCCTGTCGGATTCCTTCAGGGCGCTCTGCAGGGAGTCCTTGCTCTCCCTCAGCTCCCTGACCATATGGTTAAAGGAGGTTACCAGGAGCCCTATCTCGTCCTCCCGGAGGATATCGACCCGCGTGTCGAGGTTCCCCTTTGCCACCTCCTCTGTTGCCTGTGCCAGCATCTGGACCGAATCGGTGATCCCCCGGGAGACCCTGAGGGCAAGCCAGAGGGCCATAAATATTGCCATGAGGGTGAAAAAACTGAGGATCAGAAGGTAGTTGACCTTGATCGGCGTCTTCCATGACTCAAGGGTAAGATAGTTCTTATAGGCAGTGTTGATCGGGATGACGTTCTTGCTTATCGCCGTGCTCACCACTGACTCAACGACGATCACCCCTATCTGTCTGCCGCCTTTGAGCTCCGGGACCACGGCCCGTACTGTGTCTATCTCCTCCCCGGTGATGACCTCGACATCCGGCGTGCCCTCAAAGCCTGAGCGGATAGCTTCCGAGGCATTATCAGGAAGTGTGGAAAAGCGGGAAACCGTATAGTTGCCGGGCAGTTTCCCGCCTGCTGCGATCGCTTCGGCAAACGCAAGGGTCTGCTGCCGCTGCATGTCGTAGGCTGCCTTGGCGATCTCGAGTGAAAGCTCAAGGGGCTGGCGTATCTGGGGGTCGAACCATCTGTCGAGGTAGCTGGTTATAACGCTGCTTGAGACTATGAAGAGCAGGACCGAGGGGATCATGGTCAGCACAACGAGCACCACAACGAACCTGGTCTTGAACTTGTAGCCGAGCACCTTATGCTTGCGCTCCAGGTAGACCTTCACCAGGTTCTTGGTGACAAAGAACATCAGGGTGAGCAGCGCTACGAGGTTGAGGTTAAGGAGGATGAAGACGATGAGCTTTGTCAGGAACGATACGTTTCCGAGGCGCATATAATGCAGTTCCACGGCAAAGGCGGCAAGCACAAAGAGACCGCCGGCAAGCATCAGGACGATAAAGCGGATATTTTTCACCGGGGGCCTTCAATGGCGAAAAAGGCCGAGTCTTTCTTTATCTTGAATTCGTTCTCGCTCATAAAGATCAGGAAGTGCCCGATGACCGGCGGCAGCTTTTTCACCCGCGACTCGATGGTGATCCTGACGAAATACTGGCTGGGTTCAAGCTCCCTGGTGCTCGTCAGC
>SCQH01000077.1 GCA_004321925.1 Nitrospirota bacterium
ACCTCGATCGCCGTTTCCATACGTGTCAGGTGAAATAATAGAACAGGGTGGTAAAGAAGAGATCGACAATGATCACCAGGAAGATGGAGGTCACGACCGACGCCGTGGTGCGCCTTCCCACTTCCTCTGCCCCCCCTTCGACCTTGAAGCCCTGATAGGCCCCGACGAGGGTGATGACGACTCCGAAGGCCAAGGCCTTCAGCAGTCCGGTAAATACATCCTTGATGAGGAGCGCGTTCAGGGTCTGCTGGAAATAGTTGTAGGGATGCAGGCCGATCGCGGTCGTCGCAAGCAGGAACCCCCCGAAGATGCCGACGAGGTCCGACAGCATCGTCAGGGCCGGCAGCATCACCATCAGGGCGAGGAGCTTCGGCACGACCAGGAACCGGACAGGGTTGATGCCCATGGTCGTGAGCGCATCCACTTCCTCTGCCGCCTTCATCGAGCCGATCTCGGCCGCAAAGGCCGACCCGCTCCTGCCCGAGACGATGATAGCGGTCAGGATCGGGCTGAGTTCCCTGGTGAGGGACACCCCGACAAGGTTTGCCACATAGATCAGCGCCCCGACCCGCTTGAGCTGGTAGGCTGCCTGAAGCGCAAGGATGATCCCGACAAAAAGGGATATGGTGGCGACAATGGGGACCGAGTTGTACCCTGCCTTGACCATTTCAGAGATGCTTGCCCTGAAACGCAGGGGTCTGCCCCTGAACGGGGATATGAACGTCCAGTAGAAGGTATCGTTGATGATCCTGGATGCGTCATGCAGGTCTTTCCGCAGGGGCAGGACCCCTCTGCCGATGGCCCCGAAGAAGCCCTCAACGATGGAGGGCATCTTCAATGCTCCCGTAGATCTCAAATACCCTGTCGAGCTTGGCAAAGCTGAATATCTCGCCGATCTTTTCGGGGATGGCGACGAATTTCAGCTTGCCTCCGTAGACCATCATGCCCTTGAGCCCTTCGACAAAGGTTGCTATGCCGGAACTGTCGATATACGAAACCTCTCTGAAATCGATGAGGAGCAGGGGGGTCCTTTTATGGATGAACTCCAGCAGGTGGGTCCTGAGCTCAGGCGAGGTATCCATATCGACCTCGCCGCTGATCGCCAGGACGTCATGGCCGCTGTTACTGGTTATGATGATCTTCATTGCCTCTATCCAGGCGCTTTATAAGCCTCAGCCTGTTTCCCGTCCTTTTCCGCTTATCAAAGGCGAAACTGTCGAAGACCCTTTTGATAAAATGGACCCCGAGCCCGCCCGGCCTGATGTCATCGAGGTCCCTGCCCCTGAGGCAGGAGAGATCGGCCTTCGGACCGCTGTCGTCGATGACCACCTCGAACTCTTTTTCCCTTATCCTGAATATTACACTAAAAGTCTTTGTCGTGTCTCCCTTGTAGGCATGCTTTATGACATTAGAGCAGGCCTCGTCAACGGCGAGTTTCACCTGGTCAACGGTTGCCTGGTCCATGCCGCAGATGTCCGCCATCCGTGCGGTAATGTCCCGTATCACGCAGAGATAACGGGGATGCGACGGCACGGTCACGGAAACAATGTCGCCGGTCATGGCAGCCCGCCCCATTTCACCTCAACGATAGTGACATCGTCAGCCTTGTCGGCGCCCGTGGCAAAGTCCTGGATGTGGTCGATCAGCCTGCCGACAAGGTCAGCCTCATGATAATTGTTCTCGGTAAAACGGACGATGTCTTCCATCCCGATCCTGCTGCCGCTGCTGTTCTTTGCGTCGAACAGGCCGTCAGTAAAGAGGAGGATCCGGTCCCCCTTATCAAGCTGCATGCTGCTTGAAGGATATTCCGAGGGGATGATCCCCAGCGGGGGGCCTGAGGGCAGGGCGACCGTTCTGACCTGACCGCCGCCTAACCATAAAAAAGGCGGGTGTCCGGCGGATGATGCCTCTGCATGGCCGGTCTCCGTATCGATGATCATATACACGGCGGTCAGGAACATACCCCGCGGCGACCGTGAGAGCTGGGAATTCAGCTCATGGAGGACCGGGGAGGGGGATATCTGAAGCCGGGCAGCATACCTGAAGTCGCTCACGATCTTCGCCATATACAGGGCCGCGGACACGCCTTTGCCGGAGACGTCCCCGATCAGGACCCCGACCTTGCCCCCGACAGGCTCGATGAAATCATAGAGGTCGCCGCCGACCTTTGCGGCCGAGATATTGACCGCCGACAGGCTGACCTGCCCCTTTGAAAAATAGGGAGATTCAGGGAGAAAGCTCTTCTGCAGGACCGCGGCTATCTCAAGCTCCTGCTTCAGGCGCTCCCTCTGGATCGATTCCCGGTAGAGCAGTGCGTTCTCTATCGCTACGGCAAACTGCCTGCAGAGCAGCTGCAGCATCTCAAGATCGTAGGAGCTCCTGTTATGATTGATGATCTCGGCGACCCCGATAAGCCCTGTCCTGCCGACAAGAGGCAGGGCGATAAGGTTTTTCGTGATGAAACCCGTCTGCTGGTCCACCCCGGAAAAGAAACGGGTGTCGGACGCCGCATCGTCGATGATGATGGGCTCGAGCTTTTCGGCGACCCAGCCTGCAATGCCCTGGCCCATGTCGAGGGTGATGGTCTTTTTCAGCAGGGTGCAGGTCGAATCGTCCTCGCAGAGCGCCACCTCGAACTCGAGCTTGTTCGTCGCTTTGTTATAAAAGAGGATGGAGCAGGCCTCTGCCTCCATCTCCTTCTTGGTGCGTTCCATCACCAGGTTCATCAGGACGTCAAGGTCATGTGTGGACGATATGATCTCAGTGATCTCGATAAAGGTATAGAGCCGTTCGACCTTTTTCTCGAGTTTTTGCAGATATTCCGCCGGAACGCTGACCAGACTTTCTTCTGCCATATCCTATTGGATAACAGATTTCCGGATTATTTGCAAGGACCGCCTGTGCAGCCGCCGGTGTTATAATATCCGATGCTGGTTGTCGACGCAAAAGAGCTGACAAAATGTTACGGGACCTTTACCGCGGTCAACGGCATCAGCTTCAGTATTGAGCAGGGGGAATGCTTCGGGTTCCTCGGTCCCAACGGGGCAGGAAAGACGACGGTCATGGGGGTGATCCACTGTTTTATGCCGCCGACCTCGGGCGAGGTCAGGGTCTTCGGTATTGATGTCTCTGCAGACCCCGGGGGGATAAAGGCGAGGCTCGGCGTGATGCCGCAGGACGACAACCTCGACCCGGACCTCTCGGTCCTCGAGAACCTGGTCGTCTATGCCCGCTATTTCGACATCCCGAAAAAGAGGGGGGCCCTGCTCGCAGCGGAACTGCTGGCCTTTGTGGAGCTGACCGACAAGGCTGCGGTAAAGATCGGGGACCTCTCCGGCGGCATGAAGCGGCGGCTCCTGCTTGCGCGGGCGCTCATCAACACGCCCGAACTGCTGATACTCGACGAGCCGACCGTGGGACTCGACCCCCATTCGCGGCATGCGGTCTGGGAGAAGCTAAGGCACCTGAGGGAAAAGGGGACAACGCTCATCCTCACTACCCATTATATGGAAGAGGCGGAAAAGATCTGCGACCGGGTCGCGATCATGGACTCCGGCAGGATCATCACGGTCGATTCACCGCATCACCTGATGGAGGCGCACGGCGGTTCGCTCGAGGACGTCTACCTGAAGCTCACCGGGAGGTCCCTTGCGGATTAAACGCGCATTGCGGGTATGGCAGCGGCACCTCAAGGTCTATACCAAGCTCTATAAATCGAGCATCGCCCTGAACTTTGTCGAGCCGGTGCTTTACCTTGCCGCCCTCGGCCTCGGCCTCGGCGCCTATGTGAAGGAGATCGACGGCGTCCCCTATATCAACTATATCGCGCCGGGCATCATCGCCTCGTCGGCCATGTTCGCCGCTGCCTACGAATGCTCCTACGGGACCTTCGTCAGGATGACCTTCCAAAAAACGTTCGACGCGATCCTCGCCACACCGGTGAATATCGATGACCTGGTTGCCGGGGAGCTGATCTGGGGCGCGACAAAGAGTATGCTCTACGGGAGCATCATCATCGTGGTCATATCTCTTTTCGGGCTTGTGGCGTCGCCCCTGGTCGTCCTGATCATCCCGGTGCTCTTTGTCAGCGGTCTGCTGTTCTCCGAGGTCTCGATGATGTTCGCCGCTATCGTGCCGGGCATCGACTCGTTCAACTATTTTTTCACCCTCTTCATGACGCCGCTTTTTCTCTTCTCCGGCATCTTCTTCCCGGTGCAGACCCTGCCGCCGCTTGTGGCACAGATAGCCTGGTTCACCCCGCTTTTTCACGTGGTGAATATCTGCCGGGCCTTTGCCTCCGGAACGGTCCTGCCGGTCCTTGTTGATATTGCCTGGCTTTTCGTGGTCATGCTTTTCCTGGCCCCGTATCCCTTCAGGCTCATGCGGAGGCGGCTGATAAAGTGAAGGACAGTCCCCCCGGTGACAGAATAGAGGCGTTATGATATCGTATTGCAGAGAGGAATAACGGTGAAGGTAAGCATTGTCATACCGGTCTTCAATGAGGAGGCGGTCGTCCCTGCGACGAACAGCAGGTTGTCCGGCCTGCTGGAGGAGATGCGCGGCCGCCGGCTGTTCGATGATTACGAGATAATCTATGTGGATGACGGGTCGCGGGACAGGACCCCGGAGATACTCACGGGGCTGGCAGCCGCATCCCCCCGGATCAAGGTGATCTCCTTCAGCCGGAACTTCGGCCATCAGCCGGCCCTCGCTGCAGGGCTTCTGCATGCGACCGGCGATGCGGTTGTGAGCCTCGATGCAGACCTCCAGGACCCCCCTGAACTTATCGGGGAGATGCTTACCCGGTATCGGGAAGGACATGACATCGTCTATGCGGTCCGCAGGCAGCGTGACACCGACACATGGTTCAAGCGCCTGACAGCACGGTTATTTTACCGGCTCATGCGGGGCATGGGAGTGGATATTGTCTATGACCATGCGGATTACCGGCTGCTTTCGCGCAGGGTCGTGGAAGAGTTCAGAAAGATCAGGGAAGTGAACCTCTTTCTCCGCGGCATCTTCCCGAGCATGGGGTTCCGCAGCTGCATCGTCCCCTATGACCGGCAGGACAGGTTTGCCGGAGAGACGAAGTATCCCCTGCGCAGGATGATCGCCTTTGCCTGGGACGGCATAACGTCCTTCAGCACGCTGCCGCTGAGACTGGCCTCTGTTGCCGGGCTGCTCATATCCCTCTTCAGCCTGCTCCTTATCGTCTGGGCCCTCCTGACGAAGCTGACCGGCAAGGCGATCCCCGGCTGGACCTCGACGGTCATACCGCTATTTTTCATCGGCGGCCTGAACATCCTCTTCCTGGGGCTGATCGGGGAATACATAGGCAAGATCTACCGTGAGGTGAAGGCCAGGCCGCTCTTCTTTATCCGGGAGATGCTGAACTTCGGCCCGGATAAGCCGGATCAGGGAGAGCAGTAAATACAGTCCGGCCTGGAATACGAAAGTTTCACACAGAAGCAAGCATTAGGCCCATCCACAAAAAATAACAAAAAGTTCTTCCTGTAACACGCGCTCATTGACCGTAACATAATTCTATATAGTTCAACCGGCAATCAACAAAGAAATTGTGCAATCTCAGAGTGTAACCTTGCTGCCAACAGACTTAAATCTCACAAATAGGATGAGTAATTGCGGGCTGCCGGTCATGCTGCCCTTGCGCTGATGGACATTATCGCGTGTGTTATATATACTTGAAAGCCGCAGCAGACAGGAATGTGTACTTTAAAGTGAGGCTGCAGGTCACAGAAAAGGCGTATTAAATAGAGGAAGGGAACCAGAATGGGGAAAAAAAAGAAAGCAGGCACATCACTCAAAACGCCGGCACCGGTGACACAACAGGAAGTCGCACCATCATTGGAATTGTCTCATAAACCAACTTTTTCGAGCTATGCGGCCGTCTCCGTGCTTCTCATCATAATTATATTTGGATTATTTCTGCGATACAGGGCAGCAAACCACGAATACATAAGCCAGTGGGACGAGGCTTATCATGCCCTTGTGGCCAAAAACCTCATGGCTCATCCTCTGCTGCCGACCCTCTATGACAATCCGGTGAGGTCATATGACTACAAGGATTACGGGAGCAACCACATCTGGCTCCATAAACCGCCGCTCACCCTTTGGCTGATGAGCGGAGCAATGGCAATAGGAGGCAAGAAGGAGGTCGTCTTCCGATTGCCATCTGTTGTGCTTGGGACACTTGCTATCTTTCTGACATTCCTGATAGGCAAAGAGCTCTTTGGAACCATGGCTGGGTATATAGCTGCGCTCCTCCATGCGCTTAACCCCCTGGTCATCCGTCTGGTTTCTGGCACTGTTCCGACCGACCATACAGAGGTAGTTGTTGCCTTGTTTGTGGAAGCGACGTTCCTTGTGCTCATCATAGCGGCCAGAAGGCGCAGCCTTCAATTTTCTGTCCTCGCCGGGGTTCTGCTTGGCTGCGGACTGTTGTCAAAGTCCCTGCCTGCTGCCACAGCCCTTGCAGCTGCACCTTTTTTCTGGAGGGGGAAGGATCATCTTGCGGATTTCATTAAACCTCTTGCGCTGGTCCTCCTGACGGCCGTTGCGATCGCGCTTCCGTGGCAGCTCTATACCTCACATAACTGGCCGGCCGAGTTCGCATGGGAAGGGCAACAGGTCTTCCGGCATCTGTCACAGCCCCTTGAGGGACACAGCGGGGATTGGGATTGGTACATCAAGCTGATCCCGACCCATTATGGGGGCCAGCCGGAGAAGATCTGGGCTCAGGTGGCTGCTTATGCTGTCGTCATCTTCTCGATTCTTTACTCTTTATATCGCTGTATCAGGGAACGGCAGACAAATCTGCTTGCCGTCCTTCTCTGGGCACTTGTCCCTTATGTTGTTTTCTCGGTTGCCGCAACAAAGCTGATGGGCTACCTGGCGCTTGCGATCCCTGCCGTTCTGCTGCTTATCGGATATACAGCGGCGACCGTAATTTCAAATTTGAAAAATTCCTTTTCTGAAAAGGGCGCTTTTGCACCTGCAACTGTCGTTAATGCTGTATTAGCCGTCATTGCCCTCGTCTATCTTCTACCACTGGCAGGGGACCGGCTCACCGCGGACTACTCAATAGCGCCCTGGAACGCCATATACGACTATCCGATATTCCGCGAAGAGATGATGAAGATCAGGGATGCCGAAGGGCAAAAGATAATTTTCGGGGTAGGCGATTACAAAATGATACAGGCCATGTACTATACAGGCTCTCCGGCTTATGCCGATGTTCCTTCACCTGAGGAGATAGAAGGGTTCATCAAAAAAGGCTACCGCCCTCATATCATCCTGGATGCCCTTCGCAGGAATCTCGAAGAGGTCAAGACAATCGCACAGAACCCTGATCTTGTTAAAAAGATAACCTTTATCAGTGTCCCGATACCACAGCGGCAAATAGAAAAATCGCCGTTCCAAAACTGAGCCAAAGGGTCTGGAGATGCTAGGTTTCTTTTCCATCCTTCTCCCCGTTATTGTCGATAATCTTTACTGTTGCACTTCTTTGAAACGAGTTTAGTTGGTCGGTGAAAACCAATATAAACCAAAAAACACCACACTTAGGGGACGCACTTAGGGGACGTTGATGAAATAGTTGACTTATTGAGGATATCAGCGATAATAGAGCATGCCAAGGCGAGCGAGACTTGATTCCCCGGGTACACTGCATCACGTAATATGCAGAGGGATAGAGAAAAGAGACATAGTCACTGATGACAGAGACAGAGATAACTTTGTCGAACGAATGGGCGCCACTGCAGAGAAAACCGGGACAATAATATATGCGTGGGCGCTCATGAGGAACCACGCGCACATACTGCTTCGGAGCGGCCTATACGGACTGTCCGACTTTATGAGAAAACTGCTGACAGGATACGCCATCTCCCATAACAAAAGACATAACCGGCACGGCTATCTGTTTCAGAACCGATACAAATCAATCGTATGTGAAGAAGACACCTATCTACTTGAGCTGGTGCGGTATATACACCTTAATCCGATGCGGGCAGGAGTGACAAAGACACTGGATGAACTTGCCGCATATCCCTACAGCGGCCATGCTGTGATCATGGGAAAGCTCCGCCATAAATGGCAGGATCGTGATTATGTGCTTGGACTGTTTGGAGAACAAGAGGGCAGGGCAAAAAAGCAGTACAGGATATTTGTAGAAGAGGGAATAGGTCAAGGGCAACGGCCTGAACTGATCGGAGGCGGATTGATCCGGTCGCAGGGCGGATGGTCACAGGTTTTCTCGATGAGGAGACAGAGGGCAGCGGAGAAATCGGATGAGAGGATATTGGGCAGCGGAGAATTTGTTGAGAAGATGGTTGCGGAGACAGAAGAAAGACAGGACAGGCAGCTGAGCGGCGCAGCGGCTTTGAGAAAAGTTGAGGAGACGATCAGTGCTATCTGCAAAGAAGACGGAGTAAAGGCAGCAGAGATGAAGGGCGGAAGCAGACGAAGACAGATCAGCAGAATACGAAAGAAAATAGCACTGGAATTAATCGAAAGATATGGAATACCGATGGCGCTCATCGCCCGTGCAACCGGAGTAACAACCGCAGCTATTTCAAAGATGGCGGTACAATGATTGAGTTGACTAATTCATCAACGTCCCCTAAAAT
The DNA here is from genome assembly GCA_004321925.1 of Nitrospirota bacterium. Lineage (GTDB taxonomy): Bacteria > Nitrospirota > Thermodesulfovibrionia > Thermodesulfovibrionales > UBA6898 > PALSA-1316. Next base: position 8,646 of record SCQH01000077.1, read on the forward strand.
ATTATCATTTAGATCCCTGCAGCTTTCTTGGCTCAACATATGTCGTTATCTACGAGCCTGGGTACAAAGTCTATATTGCTTCGCCATGGGACAAGCCACCAGCCCCGTTCAAGAAAAGAAATAACATCGCAAAACTAGAGAGAATCCCGTCCGACTTCAGCCATAAGGACCACGTTGAAAATATAGAGCGCGCCCTTGGGCATATCGGAATGTCTTCCTCTAGATATAACCCTGAAGACAAGATTGATAATATATGGAAGGTCATTGTAGAAACGGGCTTAAAAAGTGGAATGACTGAAAGAAATGAATTTCTCAGGCGGGTAGAATGGGAAGAAAGAAGACAGAAGGGGGCCGGGAAGTGAGAAGAAATATATTATTATTCTCCACGATATTTGTTGCCCTGATTAATATGAGTAACGCCTCCCAAATATCTTACTACGAAGAGTCACTTCCAAAATGGCTCGACTTGCTTGTGAAGGGGAACAGAATAGAGCGAAAACTTGCGCTGGATAATCTCACTTTTCTTCAATTTGCAGAATACAGAAAAGACATTAAGGTCTTTGATCCAATCCTTGCAGCGCTAAAAGATGAAGACCCATCCATTAGAGAAGCTGCGGCTGGGTGTCTCAAAAGCATAGGTGAATATATTCAGGAAACGGTTGATGATAACGTCTGGTCTCAGAACTGCTGCAAAAATACAATGATAGTTCCGGCTCTTATCAAGGTGTTACAAGAAGATAAAACCCCACGCGTAAGGGCTGAAGCAGCAAAAGCACTTGGCATGTACCGGTCAGATAGAAAAGGCTATGGTATATTGGACAGAGAAGAACGTGCGATTGACCCGCTTATTAACGCTTTGAAGGATGTTGACCCTTGGGTTCGGTTATATGCGGCTTTTTCATTGGGGGAGCTTAGAGCACAAAAGGCGGGTGAGCCTCTAAGAGCATTATTGGAGGATAATTCTGACTGGCGTAACATCTTTGTTCAACAGGAGGCTTTTGCAGCAATTAGAAAGATTGGTATGAGAGGGACTGGGGCGGTGATGAATTAGTTAAATTATATTGGTTTCCAAACAGTCGTTCAAAGGGAAACATAATGGGTAACCTCGTTATGGGCAGATGCATTTAGGGGACGTTGCCAACTTAAACAATATATTTGAAATAAGGTTGATGGACGGACCAGCGCTTATATTTTCATCCGGAAATCTTCATGTCTGAGTTCACTGCCAACGCGTTTGTTATTAGGTGAGCGTTATGTGTTGGTCTGACAAGATTGGATAGCGGCTTAATACGTATGGCTAAAATGTCATCAGCTCGGTTTTGATCAGAGGGAGCAGTAGATACAGTCCGGCCGGCTATTCTTTACCGAGATGTCCCGGACGAGCAGGGTCACTGCGTAGCTGTCGAGCTCAATCCGTATCCTCGACTGGTACCAGACCTTGTTCCCCCGGGCCGGATTATCATAAAAGATCCTGAGCTCTTTTCCGTCAGGCAGGGATACTGTCTGGCGTATGGGTAAAAAAGAAGCTCTGTCGAGCCAAACCTCGCGGTCGGCCCCCCGGATACGGTAATGCCCGTTGTCTTCCGTTATCGTATCGTTGCCGGGATTCCACCAGAAAAGGCAGTCCCGCAATCCCTCGGTCAGGATCAGGGTCCTGTCCGGGTCAAGCCGGGGACTGCTTTTTACTGTCCGGTCCTTTGAGGTCAGCTCCATGGCCAGGAACCCCATGGAATAGACCCTCAGGCTCATATCTCCGGTCTTTGAGATGGTCAGGGCCCCGTCTCCCATTATCGTTGCATCGCTTTTTTCGAAGACGATCGAAAAGAGGGCCTCAAGGTCTGTCACTGCCTTCTTCTCTGCCAGGGCTTCGGTGAGGCTTCCGCCCGGGAACGAGGGCGCAGCCATCTCCACCTGCTGGTCCACCTGCTGGTGTGCGCATGAAGAGAGCAGCAGAAGCAGGCTAAGACAGAAGAGCTTTAAGGCATTCACTGACATCCTTCACCCCCGTTATCCTGAGCCCGAAATCACCCTTTAGCTTTGCCGCGTTGCCCGCGGGTATGACGGCATGGTTAAAGCCGATCTTGGCCGCCTCCTTGAGCCTGGCCTCGGCCTGGGCGACAGCCCGTATCTCTCCTGAAAGACCGACCTCGCCAAAGACAAAGGTCTGCGGGTCGACCGGGACCTCCCTGGCTGAGGAGGCTATGGTCGTGATGATGCCGAGGTCGATGGCCGGTTCCACGATCTTCATGCCTCCTACGACGTTGAGGAAGATATCCATGCCGCCGAGCTGCAGCCCGGCCCTTTTTTCGAGGATCGCCGTCAGGAGGTTGGCGCGGTTGAAATCCACCCCGATGGAGGTACGCCGCGGCATGCCGAAGCTGGTCTGCGAGACCAGGGCCTGGAGCTCGACCATGATAGGCCGCGTGCCCTCGATGCAGGCAACAACGGTCGTGCCCGAGACATGCAGCGGCCGTTCCGAGAGGAAGAGTTCCGAGGGGTTCTCGACCTCCCTGAGCCCGGCATCGGACATCTCGAATATGCCTATCTCGTTGGTCGACCCGAAACGGTTCTTGATCGTCCTGAGGACCCGGTAGGCATGCCCCCGGTCGCCCTCAAAATAGAGCACGGTGTCGACGATATGCTCCAGCACCCGGGGGCCTGCTATGGCGCCGTCCTTTGTCACATGCCCGATGATGAAGACCGGGATCCCGGAGCGCTTTGCAAGGAGCACCAGTTTGGCGGCGCACTCCCTGACCTGTCCTACAGAACCCGGTGCAGAGGGGAGTTCCTGGGTATAGACCGTCTGGATCGAATCCACGACCATGGCCGCAGGGACGATCTTCGAGGCCGCATCGATGATACCTTCCAGAGAGGTCTCGGGCAGGACGATGATATTGTCTGAGCTGGCAGCCAGCCGGTCGGCCCGCATCTTGATCTGCTGAGGGGACTCCTCTCCCGAGACATAGAGCAGTTTTCCGGGCCGCGCCGAGAGGCCGGCAAATATCTGGAGGATAAGGGTAGATTTGCCTATGCCGGGGTCGCCGCCGATCAGGATGACCGACCCCGGGACAATGCCGCCGCCCAGGACCCGGTCGAATTCGCTGATGCCGGTTGGGACCCTTTTTTCTGTTATACCCTCGACCGCGCTCAGCGGCAGAGGTGCAGAGCGGCCATACTGGTCGTCTGCCGATGCCTGCCGTTTTCCTGAAAAGGACTTTTCCTCGGCAAAGCTGTTCCAGCCGCCGCAGTCAGGGCATTTGCCCAGCCATTTGGGGCTTGTGTGGCCGCAGGCCTGGCACTGATAGTAGATCTTTGTTTTAGACATGGATTTAAACCTTGGCCCCCGGGCTGCAGGAGGTCCGCGCTTCCCTCATTATACCCAATTGGTGTCCGGTAATGATAATGCCGGTCCCGCCCCTCTCCCGATCACAGCCTGAAAAGGTTCATGCCCCTGCCGGTGCTGAAGGACTTTGCAAAGGACTTCTTCGTATAGAGCTTGGCGGCCCGGGCTGCGTCGGCAACTCCGGACCCTCCGGCAAGCAGGGCAGCGATCACGGCCGAAAAACGGCAGCCGGTCCCATGGTATTCTCCGGGGAGTTTGCGGGCTGTCATCAGATGAAAGCTGCCGTCATAAAGGACGTCCAGGGCCTTATCTTCGAGATGGCCGCCGGTGATGATGACGTTCGCTGCGCCGGCAGCATGGATCAGGATTGCGGCCTTCTTCATGTCATCGGCTGTTTTGATCGTCATCCCGGTGAGGACCGAGGCCTCATGGATATTGGGGGTTATCACCGTGCAGAGAGGCAGGAGCTTTTTTTTCAGGGCAGATACCAGGTTCGCTTCCGCCAGTTTTTTGCCTGAGGATGAAACAAGTACCGGATCGACCACGATATTCTTCAGGTCAAATTTCCGGATGGCGCCGGCCAGGGCCGTCACGTTCTCTGCGCTATAGAGCATGCCGGTCTTCAGGCTGTCAGGCTTGATGTCGGTCAGCAGGACCGAAAGCTGTTTTCTTACGAAAGACGCAGGAACGGGCAGGATCGAGCTTACCCCTTCGGAGCTCTGTGCGGTGAGAGAGGAGATGACCGACAGGCCATAG
>SCQH01000078.1 GCA_004321925.1 Nitrospirota bacterium
CCCTGCTTTGCCTGGACCAGGGCAATTTCCTGGATCGGTCCTTTGTCCTTCTTCATCATGGCCTCGCGAACACGCTTGGCAATGATGCTTAACTTCTCGCCTATTATGAGCATTTCCTGTACTCCTTTCTCAGATTGTTTTATATTAGAAACCCGGTTTCTATCGAGACGAACAGCATGGAACAGGGCTCATAAGTCATAATAAATTTTAATAGACGTATAAGCGTACCACAAAAATATCGGTCAGTTAAACATAAATATTTTTATAAAACCGATAATTTTTTTAAATAATCTAATGAAAAATAACATACTCTGATTTCCGAAATAAAGATATTATATGATTGATTTAATTTATAGACATATAAGGTCATAAAGAGGACCTATGATGAAGTTCGTTTCACGTGTATGGACTACAGCAAAGGAAGGCCTGACAGGCACCTGACAGACGATGTCCAGAGCGCGACACCCTGCTATGAATTCAGTCTTTCAGGGACGGCATCTCCTCCCCTGGCCAGTTTGTCTCTGGCCAGGTCGAGCTCATCTTCGGTATATGAATAGGCCAGTTCAGCACTGATCACATACGGAAGGGACATGATCTCCCGCATCTTCGTAACCTCTTCCCCGTCCCCCCCGCCTTCAACCGTCACAATGATCTTTCCGGTGGCGTCATGGAAATGCACCTCGCTGAGTCCGTCAGTTTCCAGGGCCTCCATGACCACGTCAAGGTGTTCAGGGACTGTTCTTACTACAATGCCGGCTATGTTCATCTGCCCCCCTCTGTCCTTACTCTGTCTTAACCCCTTCATTGAGCGAGTCCAGCAGGTCTGAGCTGGTCTTCGATCTCTTATTTCTGAAGTCAGCCCTGAAGGTGTTCTTGATCGGCTCGGGTATCTTCACCTGCGGCACATGGCACTGCATGCAGGGATAACGCTTGCCGTCAAGCTCGCTGCCGAGGTTCTTGCCGGTGTCCATGTCCATAAAATGGGATCTGGGCAGGGGGGTGGCGCCAAGGCTTTTTGCATGTTCAGGCATATGGCAGCCCAGGCAGGCGTTGTTCGTCTCGGCGATCGGCAGCATACCGGTCAGGTCATGGGGGATGAGCGGCGGGCTGTTCTCAAAGGCCCTTTCGATGCGCTTGCTTTTGCCCGGCTCCGTCGTTGAGTATTCGCCATGGTTCGGCTTTTCCTTCTCTTCATCATACAGCGGCGCCGTGCGTATACCCAGTTCCTGCTCACTTTTTCCCCTGGACTGTTTCTTGTCGCCAAAAGCAGGCTGGATGCCTAGCGTCAGTGTCAGTGCCGCTGTTGCAGCTATCAGGGCCTTACCGTACATGCTCTTCATAATTCCCTCCTTGTTCCGTTCCTATAGGATTGGGTCATTGTGTTCATATCCTCATTCCAAACTTCATGGCATCCTCGCCACACACTTCTATGCACCGCCCGCAGTTCGTGCATTCGCCCGAGGTCACGGCACTGCTCGTCCTTCCAACCATCGGCAGCACCTGCCTCTCGGGGCAGACATTCACACATCTCATGCAGAGCGTACATTTCTCTTTGCTGTGCCTCACCCGCAGAAGACTGAACCGGGTCACCAATGAATAAAAACCGCCGAGCGGACAGAGATGGCCGCAGAAGCCCTCCTTCTGGATGATAAGGTCAAAAAGGAACAGGGCCAGCACCACGGCCCAGCCCATTCCCATGCCAAAGATGATACCGCGGTGCAGCATGGATATGGGACTGATCCATTCAAAGGCCGCAATGCCCGTTGCCGCTGAAACGGCAAGGCTGGCGACGATCACCCAGTAACGGGTATTCCTGCCGATCACCGGAGGGTTGCCTGATGCATCAAGGCCGCTCCTTTTCCTGAGCCAGGCGGCCAGGTCGGTCACCATATTGACCGGACAGACCCAGCTGCAGAAGGACCTGCCTGCGATCAGCCCGAAAAACAGCAGGATGATCAGGCTGCCCGCAAGGGCCTCCCCTGCGACAAGATGGCGGGAGGCAAGGACCTGCAATACCGCATACGGGTCAGCAAGGGTCACAACGCCGAGCACCTTCGACGTGCTCAGGTTGCCTCTCAGCACTGACCAGCCCAGGAGATTGCCTGCCACAAAAAGAAGCATGATCGAGAGCTGGCTGACCCGGCGCAATGCCAGATATTTATACTCCTGCAGCGCAGGCATGTCAGAGGTCCCCCTTGTTGAGATAGTCCAGTGGGGACTTTTCCGACCGGGGGGTCACGGTCTTTGTCTCATCGGGAAGGTCCTGCATCCGCTCCTCATCCGTGCTGTCCCAACCCCGGACATACCGGTCCGAGGACTCGCCCATGACGAGCGCCCGCGGAAGCACGAAGACCGAGGCCTTTTTCGTGACACAGACATGCTCGCAGATACCGCAGCCCGTGCAGTGGCCGCTATGGACGACCGGGGCGAGCATGGCATGCCTGCCCGTGCGCTCATTCTTCGTGTACTCGACCGTGATCGCCTTGTCGATGACCGGACAGGAGCGGTAGCAGGCATCGCACTGGATGCCCCAGTAGGCGATGCAGGTCTCCCTGTCGATCACGGCAAGGCCGATCTTCGTAAGGTTGATGTTCAGCCTGGTCCTGCCCTGCTCATCACGATCGCTCACCAGCGAAGGTGCCAGCGCACCGGTCGGACAGCTGACCGTGCAGGGGATGTCCCGGCACATCCTGCAGGGCGTCTCCCGCATCCGGAAATACGGGGTGCCAAGGGGCCGTTCATCCCCGGGCACTGCAAGCTGAAGCGCCTTGTAGGGACAGGCCTCGACACAGAGGCCGCATTTGGTGCATTGCGCGAGAAACTCCTGCTCAGGCACTGCGCCGGGAGGCCGCAGAATGGTCGCAGAGGCCTTTGTACCGTCCAGAAGGCCTGTCCAGGCAAGACCGCCCACGGTTGCGGCGCCGATGCCCCTGACCATGCTGAGCAGAAATCTCCTGCGCTCAGGCATTGTCTGCTCCTTATCTCCGTTTCCCATGAAGACTCGTCATGCCTATGCCTTGTACAGCCTGACTGCGCATTTTTTGAAGTCAGGCTCCTTTGAGATAGGGCAGGTGGCATCCAGCGTCACCTTATTGATAAGGACGTGTTCATCGAAGAAGGGGATGAAGACCAGCCCCTTCGGCGGCAGGTTTCGCCCTCGCGTCTCGACCCGGGCCTTGACCTTGCCCCGGCGGGATTCGACCCAGATAAGGTCGCCGTCCTTGAAACTGCTCTTCTTGGCGTCCTGTCCGTTCATAAAGCAGAGCGCTTCGGGCACGGCACGATAGAGCTCAGGCACGCGCATGGTCATGGTGCCGGTATGCCAGTGTTCGAGCACCCTGCCGGTGCAGAGCCAGAAGGGATAATCGCTGCTGGGGTTTTCCGGCGGCTCGATATAGTGCCTCAGGAATATCTTGGCCTTGTTCGGGAGCTTCAGTTTCTCCTCCCCTTTGGGACCGGTGAGGTCTCCCTTGGGGATCTCTTTCATGGCATCCCCGTAGAAGGCGAATTTGCCCCGGTTCTCTTTTTTGGCATAAGGGTCATATTCGGCGTTGAACCTCCAGAGGGTCTCCTTGCCGTCGACGACCGGCCACCTGAGCCCGCGCACCTTATGGTAGGTATCGAAATCGGCCAGGTCATGACCGTGTCCGAGACCGAACTGCCGGTACTCCTCCCAGAGATATTTCTGGAGGAAGAACCCGTAGCCCTTAAAGCCCGCCACATTTCTCTTATCTCCGGCAGCCTCACTGTTGAGGTACCCGGCGCCGACAGGATCAGGCCATGTGAAGGCCTTTGCCTCCTTGTTGGCAAAAAGAACATCGAAGAGCGTATCCGTTTCCTTGTAGCCCATTGCCTTTGCCTTGTCGAGCACGTTCGGAAGGGTATTTTTATCATCGAGCTTCCATTCCTTCCAGACCTCTGCAAGGGTGAAGCGTTTCGCAAACTCCACGGTCTGCCAGGTATCGGACATGGACTGGCCGACAGGCGTCACCTGCTGGCGCCAGTGCTGGGTCCTCCGCTCCGCGTTCCCGTAGGCACCCCATTTTTCGAAGATCATGGCAGCCGGGAGGATAAGGTCAGCCACCTTCGCCGAGATGCTCGGATAGGCATCCGAGACCACGATGAAGTTGTCCATTTCCCGCGCTGCGGTGATCCAGTGGTTGGCGTTCGTGGCATTCTGCCAGGGGTTATTCACCTGTACCCATGCCCATCTGACCGTACCGTCCTCGAGGTCCCTCAGGATCTTCATGAAATGGGAGCCGACGACAGGGTTCAGCGTGGACTCAGGGATCTTCCATATCTTCTCGGTCCTGGCACGGTGTTTGGGGTTGGCAACGACCATGTCGGCAGGAAGTCTGTGGCTGAAGGTGCCGACCTCGCGGGCAGTGCCGCAGGCGGAGGGCTGCCCGGTGAGGCTGAAGGCCCCGTTGCCGGGCTGCGACTGTTTGCCCAGGATGAGGTGGATGGCATAGATCTGTTCGTTCACCCAGGTCCCGCGAACATGTTGATTAAATCCCATGGTCCAGAAGCTCACGACCTTCCGGTCTTTTTCCGTATAGAGATCGGCAAGGGTCCTGAGCTTCTTCTTGAACTCCTCAAGGGGTTCTTCTGAATCGCCTTTGGCAAGCGCCGCAACAAAATCGAGCGTATAGGGGTCGAGCCCCTTCTTGAAGTCCTCGAAGCTGATAGCCCAGTGGACGCCTGCCTTAGCCGCGTTCTTCATCTCCATCCGGTCGCCCTCTTTGTAGCCGAGCGCTCCCATGGCGATCGCCTCATCCTTCGTCATGATCTTGAAGGCCTCCCTGCTTGCCGTGTCAAGCTCTTCCTTGCGGTACTTCGGATGGTCGGTCTTCGGCCTCAGGCCGTAGCCGATATCGACAAAGCCGGTAGCGAAGACGCAGTTCTGGTTCACAAAATCCCAGTCGATCGCCTGGGGCCGGTTATAGACGATCTCGCGCAGGATATAGTTCTGGATGGCAAGGTCGGTATTCGGTTTGATGATGATCTCGGAGTCGGCAAGGCTGGAGCAGCGGTTAGCAAAGGTCGTCAGGTTCACGACCTTGACCCGTTTGGTATCCGCCAGTTTGCGGTTCGTGATCTTCGACCAGAGCACCGGGTGCATCTCCGCCATGTTGGCGCCCCAGAGGATGATCGTGTCCGAAAAATGCATATCGTCGTAATTGCCGGCCGGCTCGTCAATGCCGAAGGTCTCCATAAAGCCGGCAACGGCGCTGGCCATGCAGAGCCGTGCATTGGGGTCGATATTGTTGCTCCTGAAGCCCCCCTTCATGAGCTTTGCCGCTGCGTAGCCCTCCATGATCGTATACTGGCCTGATCCGAAGACCGCAACGCCGGACGGCCCCATCTTGTTGTAATGCTTCTTGAACTGCTTTGCCATCTCGTCGAAGGCCTTCTGCCAGGTTATCGGCCTGAACTTGCCCTTCTTGTCAAATTCTCCCGCATCGTTGACGCGCATGAGCGGCTCGGTGAGCCTGTCTGCACCATAGATGATCTTCGCATTGAAGTAACCCTTGATGCAGTTGAGCCCCATATTGACCGGGGCCGCCGGATCTCCCTTCACTGCCACGATCCGGTCATTTTTCGTTGCGACCATAAGCCCGCAGCCCGTGCCGCAGAATCTGCAGACAGCCTTGTCCCATCTCCACCCGGACTCAGCCTTTTTGGCTGCAGCGAGCAGGTCTTCCGGCACGCTCATACCAACCGCTGTAGCGGCTGCCACGGCAGCAGTGGTCTTGAGAAGCTCTCTCCTTGATAATGGCATTGTCAGCCTCCTTGGTAAAAGGCGGGGCTGTTCACCCCGCCTCTATTTATGGACAGTTACTTTGCTGCTGTTTTCGCGGCCAGCGCATCAGTGATCATCTTGATGCCCTTTTGCGACTCATCGACGGATTTTGTGAGTGATTCCTTTGCCATTTCAGGGTTATGGAACCCGTCAGAGTTCTCCGCGGTCCAGTACTCCCAGAGGATATGCGCCCTGAGGTGCTGGTCCTGAGCCTTCTTTATGACGTCGTCCCCAAGGCCTGCCTTCTTGCCTTCGCTGATCTTATCGATAACAGCCGAAAGCCAGTACTCGGCCTTTCTCATCTTGCCCCTGATATGCGCCTTGACAGAGTCGATGGAATAGCGCGCCATCTCCTCGGTCCACTTCGGATGGCACTTCAGGCAGGTCTCCTTCAGCATCACTTTGGGCGTGACGGCAAAGTGAGAGGTGTACATCTTCCCTGTCTTTTTATCCTTTACCTTCGGTGTGTGGCAGTCGTTACAGCCCACGCCGGCCTTCGAGTGCTTTGAATCATAGAAGGTTTCAGCTTCCGGATGCTGGGCCTTCCAGAGCAGGCCTCCGGTTATGGCATGTTTAAAGTCCAGGAAATTGATCTGATTCACGTAATGCTCATAGAGACCGAAGACATCCTTGTACGGGAAGTGGTTCGTCCTCTGGTCGGTCATCTTCACCGGCTCACCGGTCTTGGTGTCAGTGCCGGGATTACAGTTGTATTCAACATGGCACTGGCCGCACTGGAGCCTGGTGTCGTATTTGTCGAGCAGAGCGATCTTCCTTGGGAATCCCCGGACTCCCATATCAATGACCTTGATGCCGGTCCGCTTCGGGTCCTTGTGCCAGAGTGTATCCCCTTCTTTTCTGGTGAGCGCCTGAATGAGGCCGTCCCTGACGATCCTCGGCTTTGCGGCATGGGGGTCATGGCACTGGAAGCAGTTCAGTCCATGCTGCACTGACCGGGCAACTTCAACCACATTCGAGGTCCTCGACCATTTTGCGCCCTTATCCGGGTCACCCATATAGGCCCAGTCGAGGATATGGTCCTGGGTCTTGCACTGGAGACATACCGGGTTGGCAGCTGCCGCGCTCTGGGGAATAAAGGTCTTATGCTCCTTCACTTCAGGGTATTTATCGACCAGGACGTCAAACACCTTGCCCTTGTCAAAGATGTAGTTCCAGCCGTTCTTGCCCTGAAAGCGTCCGCCAAAGGCGCGGTCGACAGCGAACTGGTCAACAAGCATATTGACATGGCTCCTGGTCGTGTTATGCTCCTTGGTAAACCCATGGCCGGCCATGAGCTTGTCCCAATAGGGGTTCGGGGACCTGCCGGTGAGCTGGGATTTTTCATCCCTTGCCGGCCGGTGAAACGCCTCGTTCATGAAGCTGTCAAACTGTTCCTTATGGCACTTTCCGCAGGCCTCCCAGGACGTGGCAGTAACCGGCCGGGTGTCAGGGCCGGGGTTTTTCAGATGCTTGTCGAGTCCCGTGTGGCAGCTGACGCAGTTCAGCTTAATATGTTTGCCCATCTTATGCAGCTCTTTTATCTGGGCATGGCATTCGTAGCAGGCATCGACCTTTACCGCCTTCTCCTGCGCTGCCTTCTTGTCCGGCTCAGCCTTTGATTGTGCGTCTGCCGATGAAAAATAGAGCCCGAATGCCAATACTGCCCAAACCGCAACTACACCTGAAAAGATCTTTCTGACCATGACCAGAACCTCCTTAAATGAAAATAATTTAACGACACTATAAATTAGAGCTTCAGACCTTTTGTTTCTATGATCTGGATCATATATTCTTTCCCTGATCTCCCGACGTCATTACAAGGGGATCTGATATCCATAATTTCATTTTAGTTCAATCATGCCCAATGTCAAGCTGTCGGCCGGAGAACATCAGACCGTCGCATTTCTACGGAGTCTATAGCATACGCCCGGTCATCCCTTCAGGCCTTCATAGACCTCTTCAAGCTGCGGGGCGGTCTTCCTGAACGCCTGGAGTATAAGGGGATCGAAGTGGTGCGGCATGGTCCTGCCGTCTCCTTCAATAATTATCCTGCAGGTCGTCTCATGATCAAAGGCCGGTTTGTAGACCCTCTTGTTCCTCAGTGCGTCATACTGGTCGGCGATGTTCAGGATCCTGGCGGAGACCGGTATCTGCTCACCCTTTAACCCCTGCGGATAGCCGCTTCCATCCCAGCGCTCATGATGGCTGAGGGCTATCTCTTTTGCCATGGTCAGCCGTACGTGGTCACCAAGGATCTTTCCCCCGTATATGGTATGCTTCTTTATCTCCTCAAATTCCTCGGGAGTGAGTTTTCCCGGTTTTTTAAGGATCTCGGCCGGCGTATGGATCTTGCCGACATCATGCATCAGGGCCTGGATGCGGATTATATCAATGAATTTCTCCTGCATGCCGAGCTGTTTTGCGACCATGGCGCAATAAACACCAACCCTGGTGATGTGATTGCCGGTGTCTTCATCGTTCACCTCAGCAGCCCGTGCAAGGGCATTGACCGTATAGCCGAAGGCATCGCCTGTCTCTTTGACCTGGGTGGAAAGCGACCTGAGGAACAGGGTCTGATTCACGAGGCTGTTGAGCACCGCAGCATCATATTGCGTAACGTCCCGGCCGTAGTTAAGGGAATGTATGCACAGGTCCCGGCTGTGGTAACTGACAATATTCATGACGGCGATCCCCATGCCTTCAACGATCCTGACTATCGGCTGGTTGAGAGATATCCTCATGTCGGCTTCATTGCTGAAGGATATCACCGGTGGCCCGTCGGTCAGCGTAAGACACTGATGCAGATCAAGTTCCAGGATATGCTTCTGGAGAGAGCCCCGGCAGACCTCGTATTTTATCCATTGCATGCACCCGCATTCGTCAGATATGCCGACAATGACGACCTGCGGCTTCTCTGCTGGGTTATCCTGGCTTGTCATGATCCGGGTGACAATACTGTCGATATTTGAGAGAAAGTCAAAGTTCAGGGGATTAAAGGTCAGGACAAGGTCCTCGCCAAAGGCGATCATATCCGTTATCTTTCCATATGCCCGGTTCAAACTGTCATTGAGGTTCTTGATCTTCAGCAGCATCTTTATCCGTGCAAGCACCTCTGCATGGTCAAAGGGCTTGGATATGAAATCCTCTGCGCCCGCCTCGATCCCCCTGATCCTGTCCTCTTTCGCCGTGAGGGCTGTGATCATGACAACAGGGATATTCAGGTACCGGGGATCATTTTTTATTATGCTGCATACCTCAAAGCCGTTCATCCCCGGCATCATCACATCGAGCAGAAGGAGGTCAACCGCCTGCTCCCTGAGCTTTTCGAGCGCCTCTTGGCCGTTTGCCGCCGTAAACACCTCATACCCTTTCGGCGCCAGCGCGACCTCAAGAAGCTTGAGATTCATGGGTTCGTCGTCGACGCAGAGAATTCTCTGTTTTTGCGTATTCATATCCCCTCCAGCAGGTGGTCTGGCAACAGACCCCGTAAATGTTTGCAAACTTTCATATCTTCCTGATCTTTCCTTTTCTTCACTTCAACGTTTGTTTGTCTGTTTTACCGGTATCGCAAAGGCAAACCGGCTGCCCTTCCCGGTTTCGCTTTCAGCCCAGATCTTCCCGCCGTGAAGCGCGACCAGCTGTTTCGTCAAAGCAAGGCCAAGTCCTGCGCCCCGGTATCTTTTTGTGAACGGAGATTCAAGTTGGGTGAACTCACTGAAAAGCCTTCGAATATCCTCTTCTTTGATGCCTATGCCGGTGTCTTCGACAGAAACTTCAACAAAGTTGTTGCCGGGTCCATAGTTCACGGTCGACAGTTCACTGCTTAACCCGGTGTTGCAATGAGCTAAGACCCACGAGCTGTCCACCAGTCGCGCAGCGACATGGACTGAGCCCCCTTCAGGTGTGAATTTAACTGCATTGCCCAGGAGGTTAACAAGTATCTGTTTGAGCTTCCGTTCATCCGCTTCGATCTCGATGTCAGCATCCGGAGCTATCGTCAGTTCCAGGCTTATGACACGGGCGCTTGCCTTGCCGCCGATGAGATCAACGGACGTATTCAGTATATCCCGCAGAAGGAATCTGCTCCATTCCGGTCCGCTCAGTCCTGTTTCAGCATCTGCATAGTCCAGGACATTCATAAGAAGCTCAAGCAGTCTCCTGCCGCTGACGATGATGTCGTCCACGTATTCCTTCTGTTTGTCATTGAGCTTTCCGGAGAGCTCATCCCTCAGGATCTCGGAAAATCCGATAATGGCGTTCATCGGCGTCCTCAGCTCATGGCTCATATTTGCGATAAATTCGGTCTTGGCACGGCTGCCTGCCTCTGCCTCAAGCTTTGCAGACTCAAGCTCCTTCGTCCTTTCCCTGACAAGCTCCTCAAGATGCTCCTGATACTCCCTGATCTTCGCCTCAGACCGGCTCTTTTCAAGGGCCCGCCTGATATGCAGCAGCAACTGGTCGATCTCGTACGGTTTCTGCAGATAGGAGAAGGCGCCCTTGTTCGTTGCCTCAATGGCCGAATCAAGCGTGGCGTTCCCGGTGAGGATGATCGCCTCTGTCAGGGGATGGTCGGCTTTTATTCTGGCAAGCACTTCCAGGCCCGACATGTCCGGGAGGCGAAGGTCGATAAGGGCCAGATCAGCCGGATCCTGATTGATCAGGGAAAGCCCCTCTGCCCCGTCCCCCGCTGCACGGGTCTGATAACCCTTCGCCCTGAGGATGTCCGAAAGGGTCTTCCTCAGATTGGGGTCATCATCGATGATCAGTATGTCGGTCTTTTTCATCGTCATGACATATTTCCTCCGCTGCTGACCGGCTTCAGCATGAAATCCCTCCGTTCACAGCCCCTTTTCGATCCTGTTCCTGCCGTTCTGTTTTACCCGAAACAGCACCGATGATCAGGACACTCTCTTCCTTTCTGAGCCGGGGTTCGTCATCCACGCCCAGAACTGTTGTTTTGTCACCCATGTCCTATGTCCTCTCACACGGCAAAAGCAGTTTAAATGTTGTCCCCTTGCTCAAACTGCTTTCAACCTCTATACAACCGCCATTGCACTCGGTCAGTCTTTTTGAGACAACGAGGCCCAGGCCTATGCCCTTTGCCTTGGTCGTAAAAAGCGGCTGAAAGAGCTTACTGATGTTTTCAGGGGAGATGCCTTCGCCGGTGTCGGCAACAGAGATTTCGATGAAATCGGCGTTCAGCTCATGGTTCGCCGCTGATAGATTAGAGCCAGTGCCTGCGCCGCCCCGAGCCTTGAGCGTTGAGCCATGAATTTGCCGTGCGCTTATTCGAAGTTGGCCGCCTTTCGGCATTGCCTGGCATGCATTCGTTATCAGGTTCTGTAAGACCTGTGACATCTGGAATGGGTCGATCCTGAGCATCGGAATTGTCCCGGGGATGTCCCGCTCTATCCTCACCTTATCAGGGACGGAGCATTTCCCGATGCTTGTGCTTATCAGTTCATCGATCGTTGTTGATCTTATCTGCGGGGTCTTCGTGCGTGAAAAATCCAGCAGGTCTGCAATGATGCGCTCGGAGTTGTTGATCTCGCTCTTTATTATGTTCAGATACTCACGCACGGTCTCATCAGACTCCGGCAAAACGGTCTTCAGGAAATATATCGCGTTGTTCATAACGCCGAGAGGGTTGCGCAGTTCGTGCCCCACGCTTCCGGCAAGTTGACCGAGAATGGCAAGCTTCTCTTTGCGCACCAGCTCTTCCTGGGCAGCGACGAGCTGAACGGTTCTCTCTTCGACCTTACGTTCGAGTTCATCGTTCAGCCTCTTGATCTCGGCTTCAGCGCGTTTCCGCACGGTGATATCCTCCACCAGCTCGATCGCTGCGATCACGTTCCCCGCACTGTCTATGAGCGGGGAAGAAACGACCCGGTAATTTATGATTCCGCTTTCCGTCGGTGTTTCGGTTATTGACTCGTGTACCAAACCGTCCCTCAGCGTTTTGACGGTCGGACAGTACGAGCATATCTCGTCCCGCGGCGGGATATTGAATGACCGGAAGCAGATCGGTCTTTCGGCCACCTCAATAGCAGGAAACCAGTCCTTCATCTGCCTGTTCAGAGCAAGGATCTCCATCTTCGGACTGATGAGCGAGATCCCGATGCCGACGTTATCAACAACCGCTTTGTACCTCTCTTCGCTCGCCCTTAAAGCATCTTCCATGCTCTTGCGCTCGGTAAAGTCCCGGGCGATGCCGGTAGTCCCTATTACCTCACCTCTGTCGCTAAAGATGGGTGTTTTTACCGTTGATATCCAGGTCATTCTGCCTGCAGCGTCGATGATCGCCTCCTCTATCTGTTTAGGTTTGCCGCTCTCCATCACCTCCCTGTCGTCGAGCCTGTACTTTTCGGCCAGATCCCGCGGCCAGATTTCGAAGTCGCTCATTCCCGGCAACTTATCCGGGTCTAGACCGCAGGTCCTGCTGAAAGGCCCGTTTGCAGCGATATAGCGGCCCTCTTTGTCCTTCAGCCAGGCGATGTCCGGAATGTTATTCAGTATCGCCTGCGCCTTTTCCTTCTCTTCATATATCGACCGCACGGCCGTCGACAGGGCACGGAGCGGGAAAAACTTCAGTATCGCAAAAAGAAGTATGCCGAAAATAAGACCGAGGAGAGCTGCAAAAAGGGTCTTCGTCAGGAGCGGGCGGAGTGAAGTGGTTATCTCCATGCGGCCGGCGAGATGTCCGGAGTCGTACAGGTCGTGCGAAACAGTAAGATGCGGAGGAGCAACGGCCACGCCGTTCTGTACGATAACCGCGTTGTCGGCGTCAACTACGCTGCGCAGCTGGTCATAGAGCTTTGTCGTGTGATGTCCGAGGACCTCAGAAAGCCTGCGGTCCTCATACCGCCAATATTCAGGGCTCTCGCTGATCGCCTGGGACAGGAAGATCGAGTTCATATATGCCTCTGTCTGGATGACCGCTTTCTGGCTCTGATAACCGAGGTAGAAATAACCAGCAGGGAGACCGACCGAGATCAGCACCGCCAGAAGAAGGGCAAGCAGGGTCGAGACCCTTGTCAGCTTATGGATCGCAGCCATTATTGTACTCCCGTGACATGGTTTCCGCTCTGCGTCAGGATACGCTTCCCCTCAGCTGACTTCACAAATTCGATGAATGCCTGTGAAAGGGGTGAGGATTTGGGACCGGTGAACAGGTGAAAGGGCTTGTAAAAGGGATATCTGCCTGAGACCATGGCCCTGATATCGGGCGTGACCCCGTTGAAGGTGAGGGGGATAAGCGACCTTTTCTCTGCAATGATCTGCGAGAGCGTAGACGTACCAAAGGCGCCGTTGACCTTTTCGAGTATGTCGCAGTTCTGCTGGTCATCCATCGCTAGGAGCAGCCCTTCACGGGATTCTGCCCGACTCACCGCATCCCTTATCTCCGGCGAAATAGCCTTCAGCATGATGGTATCAACGTCGCCCTCAGGCCGCATTAAGAGTCTGAGGGGGGTCCCGTCGGGCCACGTCCTGATCTCGCCCCGGTAGATCTTAGCGACCGTATCAGTCGTGAGGTCCATTCTCTTCCCCGACCCCGCAGTCGCGAATACAAATGGACTCCAGGCATATTCGTATTCCCGAAGACCCTGTGCGAGTTCCTGATGGCTGAGATGTCTGCCGGCCAGCCCAATATCCAGTGCCCCCTCGAGCACTGCCTTGATACCTCCCCTCGTCCCGAGATGCTGGACAATTCTGACGATAGTGCCCGGATGCTTTTTCTGGTATGCGAGGGCCAGTTCCTTCATGCTGCCGAGCGCCCCGCCTGTCCCGCCTATTTTGATCGTCTCGGTATCCGCAGCCGAGACGCAACCGCCTCCTGGCTGTGAAAAGAAAAAGGAAAGGACCATGATCACCCAAAAAAGCGCCGACACTCTTTTCCCGGTATCGTGCAATTTCATAACATCCCTCCTTATTACAGAGCTTTTCATACAGACCATAAATTCACCCGCACGGCCAGGCCTCGACCCGGTTCCTTCCCTTGTTCTTCGCTTCATACAGGGCCTTGTCCGCATTCTCGATCAGCTGCTCTTTCGTTGCGATGTCTGCCGAGAATGAGGATACCCCGATGCTTATCGTGACCCCGGCCTCAGACTCGACCACTCTTCTCAGCCGCTCGGCAGCCATGCAGGCGTGATCGCGATCGGTCCCTGGCAGCATGACCAGAAACTCCTCACCTCCGAATCTGAAAACATAGTCGGCGGTCCTGACGGTCTCCAGTACCGTTTGAGCAAACCTCACAAGCAGGCTGTCCCCCTCGACGTGTCCGCGCGTGTCGTTATAGAGCTTGAAATGGTCTATGTCCAGCATGATGACCGAAAGCAGCTGACCGTAGCGCTTCGCGGCAGCATAGTGTTTCTCCAGCTGGACCTCAAGAAATCTCCTGTTGGCGAGTCCCGTCAGGGGATCGTGGAGAGAAGAGAAGTTTGCTTTTGTATAGAGGACCCTCAACTCCGTATTGATCTTTTTCAGTTCAGTGCTCTGCAGGAGGATCTTCCGGTCTGCCTCCCGTTTTTCGACAGCACGTTTTATATGCAGCAGCAGCTGATCGACATCATACGGTTTCTGCAGGTAGGAAAAGGCGCCTTTGTTCGTTGCCTCGATCGCTGAATCCAGGGTGGCATTTCCGGTAAGGATGATGGCCTCTGCGGATGGGCGTGAGGCCTTTACCTTATTCAGCACCTCGATCCCGGGGATGTCAGGGAGCCCCAGGTCGATGAGCACGACATCGAAGGAACACTGCCTCACCAGGGAAAGCCCCTCTGCCGCGTCTTTGGCAGTCAGCGTTTCATAGCCTTTTGCCCCGAGGATGTCCGAAAGGGTCTTCCTCAGATTGGGATCATCGTCGATGATCAGTATCCCGGCTTTGGTTAAAATGTTACTCTTCTCTGTCACGGAATGTCTCCCCGAGCACGTGCCTGAGCTTTTTCCTGCCTATTTCCCTGATCGTATCCAGCAGCCCTTCCATCTCAAAAGGCTTATACAGACAGGTATACGCCCCGATCTTAAGTCCTTTTTCAATCGAAGCCGACATTTCATCTCTGTACCCGGTCACCAGCACGACCGGCTTTGTGGGATATCTGGAGCGCACGGCCTTCAGGACCTCCAGTCCGTCCGTATCGCCGATCTTAAGGTCGAGCAGGACCGCCAGTTTGTAATCCTGCTCCATATGCCCGAGGACATTTTCAGGATCCGCCTCGGTCTCGACCCGGTAACCCCGGGACCGCAGGACACCGCCGACGGTCTCCGAAAAGGTCGGGTCATCATCCACGATCAGGATGCTCGGTTCTTTCCTCAGAAGAGAAAGGAAAGAAAAGACCATCTGAAGGTCAATTGGTTTTGTCATCACCGTTTCCGCACCACTTTTTTTGGCTTCCTCAACCTGCTCCTCCGTTGTATAGGCGCTCATCAGTACGATCGGAAGATCAGGGGAAATGTCCTTTATCATTTTCAGGGCTTCAACGCCATTGATCCCCGGCATCTTGATGTCCATCAGCACACAGTCAGGATGGCCGGACTTCACCTGCTCAACCGCTTCCTCGCCGCTGAATGCTTCTGCAGCTTCATACCCCTTCACCTTCAGGATGTCGCAGATCGTCCTGACCATCCTCCTGTCGTCATCCACGACAAGTACTTTTGTCTTTTCCCCCATCTTTCATCCCCCTTTCGCACGGCAGTATCACCGTAAATGTTGTCCCCTTGCCCCATTGGCTTTCCACTGCTATTGTTCCGCCGTTGGCCTCTATCAGATTCTTTGCAACGGGCAGACCCAGCCCTATGCCCCGTGCCTTTGTGGTAAACAGAGGCTGGAACAGTTTATTCATATTCTCCGGGGGTATGCCCGCCCCCGTATCAGTGACCGAGATTGCGATGGAATCAGCGTTCGGTTCATGGCTCTCGGCTGACCGTTCACCGCCCGTATCAGTCGGGTCCTGTGCCATTGGCTGCGTGCCATAAACTTGTTTTGCTTGTATCTTCAGTTCTCCCCCGGCCGGCATCGCCTGAACCGCATTGGTGATAAGACTCTGAAAAACCTGGCCAAGCTGCAGCGGATCTGCCATTACCGGCGGAAGCGCGTCAGGAACAGCAACCTGAAGCGAAATATTCGGCGGGATTGTGCAGACCCCGAGGCTCTGCCGTATGATCTGATCAGCTGCGACCAGATCTTTCTGCGGTACCCTCGTCCTCGTAAAATCCACGAGATCGGTTATTATCCGCTGTGAGGTGTTCACCTCGCCCTTGATAATATCGAGATATTCCCTGACCGTCTCGTCGGCATCCGGCATTTTGGTCTGCAGATAATAAACAGCATTGCTTATGACGCCCAGGGGATTGCGCAGCTCATGTCCGACACTCTCCGAGAGCTGACCAAGGGTGGCCAGCTTCTCTTTGCGGAGAAGCTCCTCCTGCGCGTCGAGGAGCTGTTTTGTCCTTTTTTCGACTTTCGCCTCAAGTTCTTCATTCAACTTCCTGATCTTCAGCTCGGCACGTTTGCGCTCGGTGATGTCCATGGCAATACCCCTGATCCCGGTGATCCGGTTTTCATGAAGGACAGGCGAGGCTGAAAGGAGGACCGGGAATGCAGTGCCGTCCTTTCTTCGCGCCGTGAATTCAACCCGGTCAATGGCCTCCCCGCTCAAGACCTGTTGTAAATATTCACCGACCCTGGCCAGTTCTTCCGGCACAAACATCTGAAGTGAGTTTACCCCCCTGCTGAGATCATCCAGGGTATATCCCATATTCTCAAGGGCATGCCGGTTTAAAAAAAGTATACTTCCTTTATCGTCAGTCTCAAAAACAAACTGCGGCAATAATTCAGCCAGGTCCTTAAATTTCTTTTCGCTCTCTTTCAGTCCCAGGGCCATACCATTGAATGCCTCTGCCAGCCGGCCTAACTCGTCCTTCGACCTGACCTGAACAGTGATATCGAGATTCCCCTTCCCGATTTCGGCAGCGGCTGCGACCAGTTCTTTTAACGGTTCAGTAACAACTCGCGAAAATATGAGGGTGCTGAGAAGGGCGGCAATACCGATAGCAGAATAAATGAGGATATGTTTGTCTCTTTGCTCGAGAGTGGCGGCAAAAGCAACATTGACAGGGGTGCAGATGGTCAGGATCCATTCGTTCCCCTTAAAGTCCTGATAACCGCGTTCTCTGGCAAAAGCGGTGATCTCTTCCCCGTCTTTATACAGATGCCGAGCGCTTCCCCTGCTCTCACCTGAAGACAGCAGTTTCTGCAGGGTCGCCCAATCGTCAGATTTTTCTTTCAATGCCTCCTCTGTGTCATAGCTTGAATAGAGCACCACCCCTTCCCTGTCCAGCAGCTCGACCTTCGGCCGCTCCCCGCTTTTGCCGGGGCGGATCGTTTCTTCTGCAATGGCATACAGAGTGTCGACAGGCATCCTTGACACAACAACGCCGACCGGCCTGTCATTGGCAGCCCTGACAAGGGACGCAAAATACATTACGGGCTTATTCACGGATTCGGACATCGTTATTATCAGAACGAAGTCCTTGCCTTCGGCAATGCCGGGCCAGTATCCTGTAAAAGGATTCTGTCTGCCGATCTTTGCACCTGAAGTGTCGGCTATCCTTACCCGATTTAAATCAAAAAAAGAGAGCGAGGCATAAAACAAATACCTTTCCTGATAATCCTTCAGCCTTTTCGTGATCATTTCCGGGGTGGAGCTTTTGGAGACGATCAGGGGATCGGAGGCCAAAACCTTCATGTCTGCATACCGCTCAAAAAGCATCCGGTCGATCTTATCCATGGTATGATATGCCTGGTCTTCCAGTTTTTCCCTTATCTGCGCTTCCAGGATCTTTGTTTCTGCCCTGTAATTGACATACCCCATAACCCCGAAGCAGGCCAGCACGATCAGGATAAATGAGGTAAGTTTTGTCGAGAATTTCATTTATTCACTCACACGCCGCTGCAGTCCTTTGCCCCTGATCTGCCGGAATGACGAACGTAAAGGTACTCCCCGTGCCGAACTCGCTGTCGACCCATATCTTCCCTCCGTGGAGCTCAACCAGCCGCTTTGTCAGGGCGAGACCGAGGCCCGTGCCCTCAAACCTCTTCTCATAGGCTGATTCGAGCTGGGTGAATTCCCTGAAAAGTTTGGGGAGATCGCCCGGCTTGATGCCGATGCCGGTGTCGGAGACAGAAACTTCAATAAAATTCCTGTCGGATTTATTGCTCACCGGCGATTGTTCACTCCCTGACCCCGTGTTGCCGCGAGCCGTGAGCCGCGGGCCGTCCACCAAGCGCGCTGCGATATGCACCCTGCCCCCGTCCGGAGTAAACTTCACTGCGTTGGACAGGAGGTTGAACATGATCTGCTTGAGCTTACGCTCGTCCGCCTCGAGCTGCACCGTTGCCTCCGGTTCCATCTCAAGGGACAGTTTCAGATTGTGCTTCATGGCCTTCTCCCTGAACAGCGACAATGCCGCATCGAGAACGTCCTTCAGGATGACGCTGCTTGGCTCAAGCTCCAGCTTGCCTGCCTCCACCTTCGACAGATCAAGGATATCATTGATGAGAGCCAGGAGGTGTTTACCGCTGTTGTAGATATCCTGAGCGTATTCTTTCTGCTTTTCGTTGAGTTTGCCGAAGAGCCCGTCAATAAGCACTTCAGAAAATCCGAGTATTGAATTGAGCGGCGTCCTCAGCTCATGAGACATGTTGGCGAGGAAGTCCGACTTTGACCTGTTTGCGGAATCTGACGCAATCCTGGCAACCTCAGCCTCCTGAAGCATTTTCCTTTGAGTAATGTCCCGGAAAATCACAACGGTACCATTGATTGCGCCTCCTTCTCTTATCGGCGTTGCTATGTAATCGACCGGAAAAGGCGAACCGTCCTTTTTCCAGAACACTTCATCAGTGCCCTTGTATGTTCTGCCGTCCCGGCATGCCCCGGTTATGGGACACTCATCTTCGGGATAAGGACCACCGTCTATCTTTGAATGGTGCCATGTCTTGTGGCCTGACTGGCCTATCAGCTCTCCGGCGCTATACCCGAACATATTTTCTGCGGCAGGGTTCACAAACGTGATCCTTCCCTGCAGGTCCTCGCCGATGATGCCCTCACCGGCCGCCTGAAGGAGCATGCCATACTGGTCTTTCAGCCGTTCAAGCGACACTTCAGTCTGCCTGCGTTCCTCGAGCTCCAGATTGAGTCTCCTGTTGGCATCTACAAGCTCACGTGTCCTTTTCCTTACCGCTTCTTCGAGGCGTTCATTGAGGGTTCTCAGGTCATTCTGGGCATTCTGCAGCTCCATGTTCTGGCGATAGGCGTTTTCATATGTGGAAAGCAGGAGGTCAAGTATCTGGAGGCGCTCGGCAGTAATAAAGTAGTTCTCCCCTGAGAAAAATACATTGATTCCCATCTCGGCCTTCGTGTTCTTGCGCAGTTCGAAATTAGCGAACAGATACTGAATACGGTTGATGAGATATTTTTCGTCGTATGGCTTGACAATGAAGTTGTTTGCACCGCACTCAAGCCCCCTGATAACGTCTTTAGGGTCGTTCAGTGTGGTCACCAGAACAAAAGGGAGTTCCCTGAAGCGCTCGTCGGCCCGCAGCCGCGCGCAGAACTCGTAGCCGTTCATCTCCGGCATCAGAACGTCGCTGATGACAAGCGTTGGCCTTAGCCCTTCTTCCAGCAGTATTAAAGCTTCTTTTCCGTTGACTGCGGCCGTGACCTGATATCCTGATCTTTCGAGGGTATGCTGCAACTGCAATGCCTGTGTCGTGCTGTCCTCGACAATGAGTATCTTCAGATTATTTTCTTCGTTCATTTGTTTTCCCTCATGACTTAACTCCTGATCTGTTTTATCGCAAGCTGGCCCAAGAGGTCGACTATGCCTGCCGGCGGCAGTACATATTTGGCGGCATTGAGTTTAACCGCTTCTCCGGGCATGCCGAAGACGACCGAACTTTCCTCGTCCTGAGCAACAGTGACCGCTCCTTTTTCCCTCATCAGCTTCAGTTCCTCTGCCCCGTCTTTTCCCATGCCTGTCAGCAATATGCCCATGGCGTTCATACCGAAAACCTCTGCGACAGAACGGAAGAGATGAGAGACCGCAGGACAAAGACCGTTTTCATGGCCATTACCTGAACAGGATAGCCTTCCGTTATTGCCGACCTTCATCTGCAGCTTTTCCGGAGCAACATAGGCGTGGCCTGAAAGGATGCGGCTGCCGTCAATCGCAACGTGAACGGGTAGTCCGGATGTCTGACCCAGCCATTCGACGAACCCCTGAATAAAACCAACCGCCATGTGCTGGACGATCAGCACCGGCACAGGAAATTCCTTTGGAAGCCCTGAAAGGATCTGTTGGATAACCGGAGGGCCCCCTGTTGATGCGCCTATTGCGACCACTCTGATATCGGCAGGGGTCATCTGCGCAGGCGCGATGATCCGCGTTTCCGGCGCCTTCCTGGAGCGGCGCGCCCACCGCCGCACCACTTTGACCTCGGACATCAGCTTCACCGTTCTGATCAACTCCCCGGCACGCTCTTTATAGGCAGGGTGGCTGATGCCGACCGGCTTTTGTATTACCGTCAGAGCGCCGGCCTCGAGGGCCTGGAATGAACACTCCATCTCCATCATGCTTGTACTGCCGGTAACAATGACTATAGGTACGGCATTTGTTTCCATGATAATGCGTGTTGCCTCAAAACCGTCCATCTTCGGCATATGGACGTCCATCGTGATAAGGTCAGGCCTGTTTCGACCGGCAGCTGCTATCGCCTCTTCACCGTTTCCGGCCGTATCGATCACCCTGATCTCGGGATCGGAGTCTAATATATGCACCAGCAAGTCCCGAACAACCGGGGAATCTTCGACGACAATGACTTTTATCATATGAGTCTCCTTATCACCTCAAGAAGATTGCTTTGGTCGAAACTGCTTTTTACAATATAGGCGTTTGCGCCTGCGTCTATCCCCCGTTCCCGGTCTTCCCGCGATTCAAGCGCGGTCACCAGAACGACAGGCAGCTCGAAGAACTTCCTGTCTTCGCGGATCTTCGCCGTAAGGGCGAATCCGTTCATCCTCGGCATATCCACATCAGAGACGACCAGCTCGAACTCTCTGGTCTTGAGCGAGGTGAAGGCATCAACTCCGTCAACCGCTGTTGTAACGTCATACCCGGACGACTCAAGAATGTTCTTTAATAGTGTCCGCGCTGTTATCGAATCCTCAACGACCAGAATGGATTTCCCCTTCCCCCTGCCCGCTTCAGATGCACGCTTTACGGGAGAAGCTGAGATCTTTACGGCGGACTTCAGCAGGTCCGGAACGTTCAGAACAGGCACGACCTTGCCTGTGCCGAGCACTGTTGCGCCGGCAACATTGCGTACACGCGAAAGCTGCAGCCCGAGAGGTTTTGTAAGCACCTCCTGCTCCTGGAGGACATCCTCCACGAGAAACGCCACACGCCTTTCGGCGGAGCCGAGGACGATTATCTGAATGAGAGAATCGCCGCCTGAATTGCTGCCTGCTGCCCGCTTATTGCCGGCAGTATTTCTTAATTCAAGCACGTCGGCAAGTCTGCAAAAAGGGAGAGTCTGCCCGTTAAACGAGACTGTTTCACGGTTCTCGACGGTCATGATCTCCCCGGTACTTATCCTCGCTACCCTTTCCACATTGATCGAGGGAAGAACGAAGAACTGACCACCGGCCATTATATGCACGCCCCGGAATGTCGCCAGGGTAATGGGAACTACCAGGGTGAATGTCGTCCCGATATCCGGATGGGTGTCGATCGCGATTGTGCCGTTCAGCTTCTCGACCTTCTCGCGGACTATCGCGAGCCCGAGCCCTCTGCCCGAAAGGTCGGTGATGATCGGGCTTGTCGTGACGCCGGAACGGAAGATCAGAAGCTGTGCGTCTCTGTCTCCGAGCCTGCCGGCCTCTTCCGGAGAGATCAGGCCGCGCTTTACTGCTGACGCCCTTATCCGCGGGACATCGACCCCGGCCCCGTTGTCCGAAACAGTGATTTCCAGCTTGTTCTCCCTGGAGGCAGCGGCTATTGTTATCGTCCCGTGTTCCGGCTTATTCCTCTGCAGCCGTTCCCCGGGCGTTTCTATGCCGTGGTCGACAGAGTTCCTGATGAGATGGATGAGTGGGTCCTTGAGCTCCTCGAGTATCCTCCGGTCTATCTCGATCTCACCTCCCCCGGCCGAAAACTCGACCTTCTTTGCGGTTTCACGGGATATATCCCTTACAAACCTGGGGAACATCTCAAGCAGAGACGAAAAAGGGAGCATCAGCGCCTTTTTCATATCGTCCAGCAAGTTGTCGACCATCGTCCCGACCGCCCGGTAATCATATTCCGTTGTTTTAACCAGATCGGTCAGTTTGGAGCCGAGTGCTTCAATAAAAGGGTCGGGAATCATGGGGGGGGACTTTTCCATCAGTTTTGTTTCGTTGACCACTGATCCCTGACCCATGGTCCCTGTTTTAGTCCTCTCTTTATTCCGGACGTCCACCAGTTTTTTTATCTCCCTCAACTCCGCTGCACGCTGTCCTGTTGTGAGCTTCACAGAAAGAAGCTCCTCGGCCTGCAGCAGAAGCGAATCGAGCTTGGCGGTAGAGATCCTGACCGTCTCTGAAATTGCGGAAAACGGCGAAGGTGCAAGTCGGCCGACCGGCAAAATTTCTGCCGTGCCTCTCCCTGTTTCCGATGTCCGGAGATCCTGCGGTCCTTTTTGTTCCTCTCCCTGTTTTGCCGGATCTTCCCTTCGCTCTCCGTCTGCCTCGTTCTGCCCATGAATTTCCGTGTCAGCCTGGCCCTTCGATGCGCTTTCGAGGCTTGAGACAACCCCACGTATCGTTGACTTCTCATCAGCGGAGATTGCACCGCCTGCGACGAGCCTTCCGGTTATATCGACTGCCTGATGAAGCAGGTCCAACATCTTCGCAGATGCGACGCGCTCCTTTTTTTTCAGTGATGCAAAAACATTCTCCATCGACTGGCAGACCGCCACGATGTCTGCGAGATTTACGGAACGGGCGGCCCCCTTAAGGCTGTGGGATTCCCGGAATATTACCTCGACTATCCCTGCTTGCTCCTCCGGTCGTGCCTTTTCAAGCTCGATAAGGCCCGAGGATATCGCTGTCAAATGCTCCCGGGCTTCGACCGTGAAGGTGTCAAGCAGTCTTTTTTGAAAGTCCTCATCCTTCCTGTCCATGATTGCTCCTTACACCTTATATATCTCCACCATCTCCTTGAGCTTCTGTCCGAGCTCATTGAGGTCATGTGCCGCCCGTTCAGCCTGCTTGGTTCCTGCCACGTTCTGCTGTGTCGCCTGCTTGATATTTTCCATGGCAAGAGCGACCTGTTCCATGCCCGCGAGCTGCTGCTGGCTTGAGGCTGCGATCTGTATTGCAGTCTGTGCCGCCTCCGTAATGTTTTCCCAGAGCTTCCTGATGGATTCACCTGCTTCATTTGACTGTTTCACGCCGCCATCCACTGCCTTGCTCACCTGTTCGGATGCCATTACCGCTGCACCGGTGGCCTTCTGTATATCGCTGAGTATCGTTCGGACCTGCTCGGTTGCCTGTTTTGACTGGTCCGCAAGGCTCTTTATTTCCTGGGCCACGACGGTAAAGCCTTTACCCTGCTCCCCTGCCTTGGATGCCTCGATTGCCGCATTCACCGACAGGAGGTTTGACTGTTGCGCGAGGTCATTGACCGTTGTGATGATCTCCCCTATTGCCTGTGTCTGCTCGCTCAGCTTTACAATGCTCGCTGCTACTGATTCCATCAATCCCCTGATGTGGTTGATCCCCTCCACGGTCTCGCCGACTGCCGCATTGCCCTGCTGTGCCACCTGGACCGCTTTCTGGGAGTTCTCGGAGACGCCCCTGGATTTCTCGGAGGAAAGCAGCGCCGTCTGCTTGACTTCTTCAACCGTAGCAGTCGTCTCGCTCACCGATGTAGCAGTCTCGGACATGCCTGAGGCGACCTGGGTTGTCATTGCCAGGATCTCGCTGACAGCGGAGGCAAGGATACCGGCCGATTTCTGGATCTCCGTCATGACATCCCGAAGATTACTGATCATGGCAGCAAAGGCATTTCCAAGGACGTCTTTTCCTGATTGAGGCTCCACTTTTACGCTGAGGTTCCTGGCTGCTATCTGTCCGGCGACGTCGGCCATTTCGCGCAGATATCGCGTCATTGCGGAAAATGCCCGCGTCAGAGCGCCTATTTCATCCCGTCTCTCGTCCGAAATCACCGTGACGCTCAGGTCCCCTGCTGCGATCAGTTCAGCCGTGGTTTTGAGCTCGTTCAACGGCCGTGCGATGATCCGGCTGAGGAACAGGGTCAATCCAACACTCAGCAAAAGAGCAAGCGCGCCTGCTGAAATAAAGATGAAGAGCAGGGTCCTTGCATTTTTCTCTGCCTGTTCAATACGCGTCTCTGCCTGGGCAATCTCGGCGTCTCCAAGCTCTTTTGCAATAGAACGTATCCGGTTATACCGCTCCTCCTGAATCGTCGTGCCCAACCGCTGCGCCTCGTCAATCCTGCCTTTATAGATCAGGGCGATCTGCTCATCCCGGGATTTCACATAGGAAACTCTGACGGTGATAAGCTCTTCAAGCTTCTTAAGCTCCAGCGGGTGCTCCTTCAGCGCCGCAGAGATCTTACTGAGACCCTCATCGACCTCCTTTGCCCTTGCCCTGATATCTTCTTCAATGACTTTTTGTTTGGCCCTGTCTTTTATGATCATCATCTCAAGCAACTGCGCGCGGACCCGGTTCTGGTCCGACCTGAGCTCAATGAGTTCCGTGCTGGGCAAAAAGTCTTTACGGAAGAGATCGCTCTGTGACGTCTGGATAGCCGTAATGCTGGTATAGGCGGCTGCAATCACACAAAGCAGAAAAAAAACCATCAGGCCGAACACGAGAAAGAGCTTTGTTTTTGTTGTACGGTTAAGAAACCATGTCATGGGTGACCCTCCTTATTTGACCTCTTCATGAACAATGATATTTTTATCAGCCAGCAGTTTCCCGGCATCGAGGATCACTGCCCGCTCTCCGGTGACGCCTCTGAGAAAGTCCTCGCGTATTCCGGTGAGTGTCGGCAGGGACGGCTGGATATCGTCCGGTGATATGTTCCGCACGCCGAGTATTGCGTCAGCAAGGATTCCGAACTCCATCTTGGCGGCTTTGTTCAGGCCGGGCTCCTCGCAACGGAGAATGATTACCTTATTGAGATCGCTCAGCCCCTTTTCGGGCATATCGAAGAACTTTTTTATATCTATGACAGAGATGATCTGTCCGCGCACATTAATCAGGCCGAGGACATACGAAGGGGTGCAGGGGACAGGTGTATAATCCCTCAGCGGGTAGACCTCGCGGATGAAGTGTGTCTCAATGCAGTAATGCTCCTGAGCAAGCAGAAATTCCACCACCTCTATGTACTCACCGGCGTCATGCTCTTTCGGTTCTTTTGAAAGAAGCGCCGCCCTCGCCATGAGAACTCTTTTCTTCTCAGCAGGACCGGGAGAAAACCCTTGTCCGATCAGCGTATGAGCTGCATCGAGGCGCTGCCGGATTTCGCTCCAGTCTATTGTGCCGTCGTTCATATGATCACCTTCTGCTTTCCGTTTCCAGCATGGTCCGGATAATTTCATGGAGCCTGCCTGCCGTCATCCCTTCTGATTCCGGCAGGACATCCTCCTGATTGCGCGCTTTCAGGATCGAGAGGGCATTTTCAAAATGTTTTCCGGATTCTTCGAACTTCCCCTGCTGCCGCGTGAGATTCCCGAGCAGAAAATGGGCAGGCACGAAATCCTGGTCGAGATAGAGCGTCCGCTTCAGAGCTGCCACGGCTTCCTCTGCCTGCCCCACTTCCTGCAGTATCGTCGCGAGCAGATAATGGAATTCCGAACTCATTTTGTCGGAGGCAACAGCCCGCTCGCACCATAAAAGGGCGTCGGAAAGCCTTCCCTGATTTGCATACGTCCTGGCCAGAAGCGACATTGCCTTTGCATCCAGCCTGCCCTCAGCTCCCAATGAGACGCACCCCTTGTTGTCACCGCCTGCTTTATCGGAGGATAGGAGGGAAGTAATTTTTTCCACGGTTTCGGCATACCGGCCCTGCCTGTACGACTGCAATGCCTCTTCATAGGAATCGAGTACTGAAGGAGCGGGCTCAATCGTTGTATACGCGGGGGGAGGGACCGGCGAAAGTCCCCCGGCCATTCCGGCACCGGGTTCAGAGGTCTGAGGCTGCGGCGGATGAACCTGCTTACGCGGTATTGCGATCGAAGGCGCGTCTTCGCCTGCCTCGGTCTTTCTGTACAGAATTACCCCCGGATAATTTATCGGGTGGAACTCAGAAAAGAGGGTCTGGGAGGTCTCGACCGCGCTCACGATCAGCCGGCCGTCCGAGGCGAGGCACCGGTAAAAATGCTGCACTGCATCCCGGGCTCTCTCCTGAGAGAAATACATCAGGACATTGCGGCAGAAGATGATGTCCATCGCGTTGGTATTGTTCGACAATGACGGGAAAGGGTCTTCGATAATATTGTGATATGAAAAGGTCACCATATTTCTGATGTCCTTGCGCAGCTCGAACCCTTTTGCAGTCTTTGTAAAATAGTGCTCTTTTACCCAGTTCGGGGACTCGCGGAAGGACCACTCACTGTAAACACCCTGCTTCGCCTTTTGCAGAAAGCCGGGGTTTATGTCTGTGGCCAGGATAGTTATGTTCCAGTTGCGGAGATCGGAGATGATCCGCCTGATAAGTATCGCCAATGAATACGGTTCCTCCCCGGTGGCACATCCCGCAGACCATAGCCTGATATTTTGTTCATTCCCCACCCGCGAGCGGACGAGCCCGGGGATTATATGTTTCTCAAGGATGTCAAAGCATTTTCTGTCACGAAAGAAATGAGTCTCTCCAACGGTAAGATGACTCGCCAGCGTCTCGACCTGACACTTCGACAGGCGCGACGACATCAGCCATTTGATGCAGGATTCGGCGTCTCCGGCACTGAACTCAGACGCGGCAGACCGTATCCCCCGCTCAAGGTCCGACCATTTTTCTTTCGGGAAGCTCAGCCCCATATTGCGTTCAACAAACCTGCTGAACGTGCTGAGCACGTTGTCCGGTATCGTCGTACCCATAATGTTATCTCATCCCTTTTCCAGCATGGCTTCAAGCCTGTCTTTTTCTTCGAAGGACAACCCTTTGTCGATGTCATGCAAAAACACTATATCGTCATGGATGATCACCACACCCTCTGTGTAATGCATCTCCGGCAGTATGCTTTCTGCGGAGATTATCTCCTCCTGTTTTCGATCAATGATTCCTTCCACCGAATCAACGGCAAAGGCAACAGTCCATTTCGATCCCTTGACAATGACAATATTGTCATCCGGGTCTATGACGCGTTCCGGCTGCCTGAACTTCCTTCGGATATTCACAATGGGTATGATCTGCCCATGAACATTAATCACGCCGGTGACAATGTCCGGACCCTCGGGAAGCGGCATGACCTGCACTGCACGGACTACCCGCTCAACTGTCTGCAGGCGGATCGCAAAGCGCTTTCCCTCACTAAGAAAGACCAGGAGCTGTTCGGAAGTCTTCATAATACCACCCTTCACTCAAGCTTCCATATACTGTTTCACGACCACCGGCAGTTCCCGGGTGTTGATCGGCTTCGACAGGTAGTGATCGAACCCGGCGTTCAGTATCTTCTCCCTGTCCCCGGTCATTGCAAAGGACGTGAGGGCAATGACCCTGATCGAACGTGTCTCGGGCGTCGCCTTAAGCATTTTCAATGCGCTGAAGCCGTCCATGACCGGCATCTGGATATCAAGGAAAATAAGCCCGGGGATATGCTCCCTGGCCAGCCTCACGCCCTCCTCTCCGTCGGCCGCCTCCAGCACCTCATAGCCATGATACTGCAGGACATCCCGCAGCAGCACCCTGTTTTTGGTGTTGTCCTCCACGATGAGTATTTTTTTAGACATCACCCTCTTTCCCCCATCCCCTTGTTCAGCTCCCCGATAACCCCTTTTCGGCAGACCTCCCCTTTCCCTGATATGTGACCCTGATTTTCAAGGCTTTCATCGATCTGAACGTTCATGTAATCCCCAAATAGCAGTTAAGCGTTAACAGAGCATTGCCCGGTCAGTTCAGCGCATCTCAAAACTGACTTTCTTACCTGATAATGCACATTATTTCATGGATTGAGGGCGATGTCTACCGGAAAGTTCGGAAAAAAAAGGGAAGGTGTCTTTTATGAAAAAACCGCTATGCGTCCAGAATGCTTCTCACCTTCCGGAGGAGATCACCCGGGGATATCGGTTTATAGGCTATGGCCGCAGAGTTTCCCAAGGTCGTCTTGGCCCTGACAATATCAGGGGAATACCCGGAGGTAAAGAGTATTTTAACGTCGGGCATTATAGCTCTGATCTCGTCATACGCCTCTTTACCACCCTTCTTCGGCATGATGAGGTCAAACAAAAGAAGCTGTATCCGGTCCTTATGCTCCCGGTATTTTTGCACGGCATCCTCACCGTCGACAGCCGAAATGACCGTATAGCCGGAGTCCTTCAGTACAGTCTCCGTCAGATTCCTTACGACATGGTTGTCCTCGGCAAGAAGGACCGTCTCTGTTCCCTGAGCCGGTGAAACCATTTCAGGCTGCGCCTGTTCATCTCCCTGCATGGAGGCCAGAAGCGGCAGGAATATCCTGAAGGTCGTCCCCAGGCCCGGCTCGCTGTATGCATGGATAAATCCCTCATGCTGCCGGACTATGCCGTAAATGACCGCAAGCCCCAGTCCGGTGCCCTTCCCCACCTCTTTTGTCGTATAAAAAGGCTCGTATATCCTCTTGAGCGTCTCTTCATCCATGCCAATGCCGGTATCCGAGACCGTGATCAGCGCATACATCTCGGGCTTGCCATACCCATGAAGCGCAATGAACTGCTCATTCAGCCTGACCTGCCCGGTGGTCAGGGTGAAGCTGCCTCCCATCGGCATGGCGTCCCGCGCATTCGTCGCCAGGTTCATCAGGACCTGCTCGAGCTGATGAGCATCGGCCAGGACCCGAAGCTCCGGGTCAGGAAGGTTCGTCTGAAAGGAGATGTCCTCACCGATGACCCGTGCCAGGAACTTTTCGAGCTTCCTGACGATCGCGTTGAGATCGATCGGCCTTTTGTTGATGAGCTGCTTCCTGCTGAAAAGAAGAAGGTCCTTTGTCAGATGAGCTGCCCGTTCTGCGGCCTCAAGCATATTTTCGATGTTCAGCCGGACGGGATCGTCAGGGCCCATCGACATGAGGGTCAGATGCCCGTAGCCGATGATGGCAGTCAGTATATTGTTGAAGTCATGCGCCACGCCTCCGGCAAGGGTGCCGATGGATTCCATCTTCTGGGACTGCCGGAGCTGCTCTTCGAGCCTGCGGTGCTCGGTGATATCCCGGGTTATCCCCAGCAGGGCAACGATCTCATCCTTTTCATTGCGGAAAGGGACAGCATGGGTCTCAAGCCATACGTGTCTTCCTTTGATGCCGACCACCTCGAAGACCAGGGTCCCGGTCTCCCCCTCAAAAACCCTCCGGGTGAGGTCCAGGAACGCCTGGCGGTATTCGGACGTGACCAGCGGACAGACGCACTGGCCTTTGACCTGGTCGAGAGAATCCGCCTGAAGCATCTCAAGCCCGGCGCGGTTCATCATGATCAGTTTGGCCTCGGCGTCAAGCAGCTTGACACATTCAGGTTCTGTATCGATGATCGCCTGCAGAAGCTTCTCACTTCTTTCCTTAGCCAGGTCAGACAGCCTCTGTTCGGTTATGTCGACGGCAATGCAGGCGAACTGGCCCGGAGCAGGCCGATAGGCCGTCACCTCATAGTACTTTCCGAGTTCGGCCGAATAATTTTTGTAATGAAGGGTCTCTCCTGTCATCGCCACATGGCCATACTGCTCGATCCAGTATGGCTCGGTCTTGGGCATCACCTCCAGCACGGTCCTGCCGATCAGGTCTTGAGCCCTCAGGCCGGTGACCCGTTCAAAGGCCGGGTTCACCTCCAGGAAACGGTAGTCGCAGGGTTTTCCTTCCGCATCACAGATGATCTCGTGGAGGGCAAACCCGTCGATCATCGAGTCAAACAGTTCCCGGTAGCGGCGTTCGCTCTGCTGCAGGGCCTCTTCTGCCTTCTTGCGCCCGGAGATATCACGGACCAGGACAAGGAGCTGGTCGGTCCCGGCGACCGAGGCCCGCCGCATGTTCACTTCAGCCCAGAACAGCCGGCCGCTTTTGTCCTTGCATAACCATTCGAAGAGCTGCGGCTCTCCCTGCGCGGCCCTTGCAAGCCACTCACGGGCATGCGCCTGCGTGTAGGACCCTTCATTCTGGCTCATATCCCCGACACTCAGACGCAGGGCCTCGGCCTTTGAGTAGCCGAACATTTCACACATCCGCTGGTTCACATCCAGGATGGCACCGGTCTCCGGATCATGGATAAAGATCGCATCGCTGATAGAGTCGAAGATCGCCCGGAAGCGTTCCTCGCTTACCTTCAGCTGCTCTTCAGTGTTCCTTACATCAGACAAGAAGACCCCAAAAAGTTCCCATGTCTCCATTATATACAGATCCGCCGCAAAAGGGAATGCCATGCTTTTTTTCTTGAAAGCAGCCGGCGCATATCGTATCATTAGCAATGCCGGAGAATGGCCAGATGGAAAACAGCAGCGAAAATATACTCCCCGAACTGGTGAAACGGCTCGAGGCCCTCGAAGCGGACATGGTCCGGATAAAAAAGGTCCTGGCCGTCTCGCGGACCCATCCACATATGGTCCCGGAGCCGGTGAAACCACCGGCAGCTCCCGAAGCCCGGAGGGTCGCGGCCCCGCAGCCACCTCTGCTCAAAGGGTCCCTTGAAAACGCTATCGGCACGCGCTGGATCGGCCGCATCGGCATGCTCGCGGTGATATTCGGGGTTGCCTTCTTCCTGAAATACTCCTTTGACAACCGGCTGATCGGCGAGACCGGGAGGATCATCCTCGGCATTGTGGCCGGAACAGGTTTTATTGCGGGAGGGGAGTTCTTCCAGAGGAGGAAGGACTGGACGCTCTATGGTCAGATCCTTACCGGAGGCGGGCTGGCGATACTCTATTTCTCTATTTATGCGGCCTTTGCCTTCTATCACCTGATACCACTGAGCCTTGCCTTCGGCGCCCTGATCGCGATCACCACGACGGGGATCCTTCTGTCGGTCCGGTATTCCGCCCTTTCCGTCGTTGCCATCGGTATCCTTGGCGGTTTCCTGACACCGGTAATGCTCTCGACCGGCGAGAACAGGCCCTATTCGCTCTTCTCCTATATCCTGCTGCTTGACGCAGGCATCCTCACCGTTGCCTGGTTCAGAAAATGGCCTTCCCTGACCATCGCCTCCCTGGCCGGCACGGTTTCGATCTACTTTGGCTGGCACTTCAGGTTCTATACCCCGGACCAGCAGGCCCTGGCCTTCGGTATCGTCACCACTTTTTTCATACTCTACAACCTCTGGGTATTTCTGAAAGAAAAAGCCGGTCTCTCCGGCATGCTCCTCGTCTTCAGCAGCGCCGCATGCTACCTGCTGGCCGTACATACCCAGAACCGGCATATGAATGACTGGGTGCTAAAGTCCTTTATCCTCGGCCTCACCTTTGCCGAGGTGGCCATGGCCGACCTCAGCCGCAGGTTCAGGGCCGCTGAAAAGGTCCTGACCCAGAGCTTTCTGGGGGTCTCCTTTGTCTGTAATGTGATCGCGCTCTTCATCCTCTTCGACAAGGGTTGGCTCTCATCAGCACTGACCGCCGAGATGGTTGCCCTTGCCTTTATCGGGACCAGGCTGAAGAACCTGCAGCTGAGGGTCATCTCTTATATCCTTGCCGCCTTGTCCGCGGGACGGTTCATCGATGAGCTCATGCTTCATGCCGGGCCTTTTGAAAAGATCCTGCCGGTCATCAATTACCGGTTCCTGGCCTGCGGCCTGATAATCGCCGGCTTTTACCTGCTCCTCTTCCTTCTGAATAAGCACCGGGAGACGCTCTCACACAACGAGCTTCCGCTGATCCCGCTCAGTCTCGTGATGACACAGCTCCTCTCCATTGTCCTGCTCTCTGCCGAGGTCATGGACTTCTTCAGGTTCTCTTCAGCAGCCACGCTCCTGGAGATCAGGTATGCCCGGGAGCTTTCGCTCTCGATACTCTGGACCGTGTATGCCTCTGTGGTGATCGGGGCCGGTATCCTGAAGAAGATCAGGCTCCTCAGGGTGATGGGCATCCTGCTTGCGGCTGCCGCGATCATCAAGGTCTTTCTTTTTGATCTTTCGGCGCTTCAGACGGTCTACCGTATCGTCTCCTTTATCATGCTCGGCCTGATCCTGCTGGCCGTATCGTACTTTTACAACCGTTTCAGGGACCGCATCTTCGGAGGAGACGAGCATGAACGGTAGCCTCGTAAGAGCACTTCTCCTGGTCATACCCTTTCTTCTATGCAGTGCGGTCTGCAGCGCTGATTTCAAGGAGGCATACTGGGAGAACTATGCCGAGATCCATCTGCCTGCCTCTGATCCCCTGCCCCCGCTGGGGGGCCTCATGCTCGATCCTTCGAAATTTCAGGGCAGCGGCAGGGGAGATACCTTTTCTGATATCAGGGTCCTGACCCGGGACAAGGCCGAAGTGCCCTACCAGATCATTTCCCGCGCCCCGGTCACCAGGACGGAAGCGGTCCCGGTGCATATGAAGAACCTTTCCCTGACGCCGGGCAACGAAACCTTATGCATCGGGCAGATCGAGCAGGCCCCGGTCACCTACAATGTGGTCGAGGTCCTGACGGCGGATAAAGGTTTTTTCAGGCAGGTCAGCATCTCCGGAAGCATGGACGGACGGCAATGGAACATGATTAAACCGAACGGGGTGGTCTTCGACTATGTCTATTCCCCTGAAGATGCGATCAGACATGTCAGGATAAAGATACCCGACAGCACGTACCCTTTTCTCGAAATAAGGATCATGAACAAACAGGAAGCTCCGCTGAGCGTCAAGGGCCTCAGCGTCTCGTATGTCAGGACCGACCCCGGCTCAGAGGAACAGGTCGGCGCCTGGCTCAGTTCGACAGAGCAGGACATAAAGAACAGGCAGAGCATCCTCATGGTCTCGACCTCCTCGTTATTTCCGGTCGGAAAGATCGACCTCCTGACGCAGGAAAAGAACTTCAGGAGAAAGGTGGAGGTCTTTACCAGAGCCGGAAACGGGGACTGGACAAAATGGGCAGAGGACATCATCTTCAGCTTCCAGACCGACACGGTCAATGAAGCGAAGCTCCAGGTCCTCTTCCCTGAGATCGCCAGCCGCGAACTCAAGCTGGTCATCAGGAATTATGACAGCCCGCCCCTGGCGATCACCGGGATACGGATGAGCGGACACCGCAGAACGCTTGTGTTCAAGCTGGATGCCCGGCAGCGATATTTCATCTTCTGGGGCAATCCGACGGCACGGGGCCCGCAGTATGACATTGCGGAGCTTGTCTCACGGCATGCGATCGACGCGATACCCGCTTTTTCTGTCGGACCGGCGCTGAAGAATCCCGGCTTCACCGACCCCTCAAAAAGACTCCCCTTTACCGAGAGATTTACCTATCTGATCTACGGGGTTGTGGCCCTGCTCATCTTCGGACTGATAGCCTGGCAGTACCGGATCATAAAGAAGACCGTCTGAGCGCCTGCGGATGGACGGGCCTTACGCCCGGGGATGGTATTTTTTGAAGGCCTTCTTGATCCGGTCGGTCGTGACCTTCGTATAGATCTGCGTCGTCGAAATATCCGCATGCCCGAGCATCTTCTGGACAGACCTGAGGTCTGCCCCGCCATCAAGGAGGTGGGTCGCAAAACAGTGGCGGATCGTATGGGGGTGGAGGTCGATCCCTATCTGTTTTCCGACCTCCTTGATGGTCTGCCAGAACCTCTGACGGGTCATGGCGCCCCCCCTGTTGGTCACAAAAAGATGCGGGGACTGCCTTTTCTTAAGTATTTCCGGCCTCTCCTCACTGACGTATTTCCTGATCTTTTCAAGGGCCCGCATATTGACCGGCACGACCCTCTCCTTCTGGCCTTTGCCCAGGACCCTGATGAACCCGGCCTCAAAATTTATATCGCCGGTCTTGATGCCGATAAGCTCGCTCACCCTCAGGCCGGAGGAGTAGAGCAGTTCGATCATCGACGCATCCCGCATGACGGTCCGGCCCCGGTGCTTTGCCTCAAGCAGGGCCCGGACCTCGTCGAGGCTCAGCGCCTGCGGTACCCTCTCCCACTTTCTGGGCAGCTGTATCGTCTCGGAAGGGTCGTCCTTCCTGAGGTCCTCAATGAGCATATACTTATACAGCGCCTTCATGGATGAGATATACCTGCAGATGGTGGAGAGTGCATACCCGCTGCCCCGCAGCAGCTCCATAAAATCAATGAGGTCAGCGGTGGCTGCATCAGCAAGGGAGAGCTTTCTCTCCGAGAGGAACAGCTGAAGCCTGGTGAGATCGGTTTCGTATGATGAGAGGGTGTTTTTCGCGAGGCCTTTTTCTACCGAGAGGTAGGTGATAAAACTGCTAAGCAACTCCACTGGAGAGATATTCCTCGATGCCGGTCGAGAGTCTGAGCCTCTCGTAGAAGACCGACGCCATATGCATCAGGTTCACCGTGTCTTCCCGGTTATAGGTTATCAGCAGGTTAAGAGCCTCCTCGGAACCGCGGCGGTACGCCTCCCAGAGTTTCACGGCATCATATCCGCCGAGGCCCTGGACCGACTCCTCCCTCATGATCCCAAGGGTCTGCTCCAGTTTTTTGAGCCCGCCCTCAAGCCCGAGCCTTTTCGCAGCAAAACAGAGATCAAAATGGGGGATATTGAATCTCACCCCCTTGAACGACTTGAGGATGAACGGGACGTCGAACGAAGCGCCATAAAAGGTTATCAGGCATTTATATCTCGAGATCTCACGGGTGAGGTTCTCAGCGGTCAGGTCCTCTCCCCGGATAAGGGCCTTGTATTCATAGCCGTCGTAAAGACCGACCACGGTCACCACCCCGCCGTAATGAGGCTGGAACCCGTTCGTCTCGATATCAAGGCATACGGCATTCTCCCTGAAAAAATCAAAGAGCCTCCAGTGGTCCCTTCGCTTGATGCGGCAGTTGAAGTACTCGGCATTCCCTGCCTGAAGCTCCTCGTCATCCCTGTTGAGCAGCGCGTCATACAAAACCTTCCTCTCGGGGCTGACCCCGGGGAGCTGTTGAGTCCCGGTAAAGTCCTTCCAGGTCAGTATGCCGTCCTTCCAAAGGCGTTTTTCTGTCTTTTCTCCTATGCCGTCAAGGGTGCAGAACGTATTTTTGATCATAACTCACAATGAGATATCTGTAGAACGCAGGAAACGTCTTCTGAACAAGCAGTTTTCAGGTTTATAAATATCCGGTCCTTTCAATGTACTGCTCTATTATAAAAAATGTACAATCTTATTGCCATATACCGGGATAATCAGCTAAAATTCAATATGGAAAGCGGAGTGCCGTTGACATGAGAAGAAATATTTGATGCCGTATGCCAGTTCAATGATGACGACCCTGAGATTGGCGGCAGGCATGCTTTTTACGGCTATTATGGTCTGCTCTGCTTTTTTTGCCCTGCCGCTCGCGGCAGGAGCGGCACCGGCCGAGGACAAACCGCTGCCAGTCTGCTACCGGTGCCATAAAAAACAGATGGACGGCAAGAACGTCCATCCGGTGGTCAAAACAAAGGGCTGTATCGCCTGTCACACAAACCCGCACTCTGCCAAGCATAAGGCCACGAAATTTCTTCCGGCAACCGGGACCGAGCTCTGCTTCCTCTGCCACGACAAGGCGAAGTTCACGAAAAAGATCCAGCACCCCCCTGTTGCGGCAGGCGACTGCCAGTCCTGTCATGAGGTCCATGTGTCGGAGAATTCAAAATTACTGACGGCCAAGATGCCTGACCTCTGCTTCAACTGTCACGACAAGGCAAAGTTCGAAAATAAGAGCACACACCCGCCGGTCGCTGCCGGGGAATGCATCTCCTGTCATGATCCTCACAGCAGTGATACCGAAAAGCTGCTGATAGCCGATACCCCGGAGCTCTGTTACACCTGTCATGACAAAAAGAAGTTCAGGGGCAAAAAGAGGCGGCACCTGCCTGTCCGGTACGGGTATTGCGCCTCATGCCATAATCCGCATGCCTCACCCTATGCTAAACTGCTCATTGAAGAGCCGCCGGCTTTGTGTTTCAACTGCCATGATGAGGATAATTTCAAGGGGAAGAAGGTCATACACAGCCCGGTCGAAGGCGGACTCTGCGGCAGCTGCCATGCCCCTCACCAGTCGTCGTTCAAACGCCTGCTGCTCAGCAAACGGCCGAACCTCTGCTTCGGCTGCCATGACGACAAAATGTTCTCTCAGAGGAACATCCACCCGCCGGTCGAACGGGGGCGCTGCAATGCCTGTCATAGCCCGCACGCGTCGAACATGAAAGCACTCCTGCCGAAGGAGGTCAATGCCCTCTGTCATAAGTGTCATAAGAAGATCGGCCCGTCCCATATCAGCGCGGGCATCTCGCGGAAGGGGCATCCTGTCAGGACAGACAGGGAGCGGCTCGTCGACGGGAAAAGGATAAAGCTCTCCTGCATATCCTGTCATGATCCGCACAGCACCAATACGATAAAGCTCTTTAAGTTCCCGGTGAAAAGCGCCATGGAGCTCTGCATCAACTGCCATAAGAAGTAGTCGTGAGCTGCGTTCGACTGCAGTTAGACCCCCGTTAAATCCTGATTGACAAACAGCCTTTCATCCGGTAGCATATGCGTACTAATAACTTTCCAGGGGGGTGTATCATTAAAAAAGTAATCCTGCTTGCGTGCTGCAGCATCCTGATCTTCTCCGTTATCGCTAATGCCGCAGGAGGGGTCAAAAAGAAAAGACCGCTTCCGCATGATTACGGCAAAGTGGTCCTCAACAATTATTCTGAACGTGCTCACATGGCCCCGGTCGTCTTCGACCACTGGCTGCACCGTTCCAAATTCACCTGCAGGCTCTGCCACGTCGACCTCGCCTTTGCCATGAAGACGGGAACGACCGGCATCAAGGCCTCCGACAACATGAAAGGCTATTACTGCGGAACATGCCATAACGGCAAGATGACCCATGGAAGCCGCACGGTCTTTGCCGCCTGCTCGAAAACCCCCGGGGATGATTTCGGGCGCTGTGAACGTTGCCACTCCCAGGGGAAGACCGTGAAAAAGGATTATGATTTTTATACCTATACGGAAAAGTTCCCGAAAGAGCGGTTCGGAAACGGCATTAACTGGGAAAAGGCAGAGGCAGACGGCATGATCAGGCTCGTCGATTTCCTCGAGGGGGTCTCCATTAAGCGGACCGCCATGACGGTTCAAAAGGACTTCTCTCTCGGCCCGAATGTCAAAGGCATGCGGGAGATCATCTTTTCTCACCAGAAACATACTGTCTGGAACGGCTGTGAGGTCTGCCACCCTGAGATCTTCGTCGGCGTCAAAAAAGGCGCCACGAAATACTCCATGGTCGAGATCTTCGAGGGCAAATACTGCGGGGTATGTCACACGGATGTTGCCTTTCCGCTCACTGACTGCCAGCGGTGCCATACAAAACAGGTCCAGTAATGAAGAAGACGCTTCTTCTGGGGTGCCTGCTGCTGGTCCTGGCACCCGTGGTCTCTTACGGGTTCTTTAACCTGCCGCCGCTGCCTCCCCCGGAGGAATACGGGAACCTGCTGATCAACAGGACGTCCGAGAAGAACGGCATGAAGCCGGTCACCTTTTCACACTGGATCCACCGTCAGGAACATACCTGCAGGGTCTGCCATTTCGAGCTTGAGTTCAATATGAAGGTCAATACGACAGAGATCACCGAAAAGACGAACAAGGCCGGGCTGCATTGCGGCGCCCCGGGCTGCCATGACGGCAAAACGGTCTTTGGGCATGAAAAACCGCATTGCGAGAAATGCCATAACGGCAACAGGGCATCCGGTAAAGAAAAGTTTGCCGAGGTCTCCGCCCGGCTGCCCCGGGCGGGGTTCGGCAACAAGATAGACTGGGCAAAGGCCCGCAATAAAAGGCTCATCATCCCGGCGCATTACCTGACGCTGAAACCTGCACGGGACGTAAAGTTCACCAACAAGCTGATGCTCGAGGCAGAATGGCCGAACGTGCCGCCGGCCTATTTCCCGCATAAATCTCATATCCAGTGGCTCGACTGCAACAACTGTCACCCTGATATTTTCAATATCAAGAAAAAGACCACCAAACATTTTGAGATGGCTCGTATTCTCAAGGGGGAGTTCTGCGGAGTCTGCCACCTGAGCGTGGCGTTTCCGATGGACGACTGCAAGGCCTGCCATCCGGGGATAAAATCAAAATGAAAAAGCTGACCAGCATTCTCCTGTCTGCCGCACTCGGCGTGGTGTTCCATGCCGGTATAACACCATTCTTCCCGTCGGCCGGATGTCCGGTGATCCAGAGGGCCTCTGCTGAGGACTGGAGGGGTGAGTTCGACGATATCTGCAAAAAGACGAACGATGCCATGTCCCTTTCCAAAGAAGAGCTCAGACAGCTCGTCGCCCGCTGCGACAAGCTCAAGGCGGTCATCGGCACGCTTGAGGAGACAGAAAAGAAGGTCTTTCTCAAACGCCTGCGTCTCTGTCAGGAACTCTTCGTCTATGTGCTCGACTCAAAAGAAAAACAGTAACGGCTTGTCCTCTGTTTTTCGTCCAGGCAGGTACAGCTACAGGCCGTCGCAGACAGGGCCGGCGGGTTTTTCCTCGGCAACGACGTCGGTCTTGATATGAAGTTCCCTGAGCTGTTTCGTCCCGACAGCTGACGGCGCACCCGACATCAGGCAGAAGGCCTTCTGGGTTTTCGGGAAGGCGATCACGTCGCGGATGGAGGAGGCGCCGGTCATCAGCATCAGGAGCCTGTCGAGGCCCAGGGCAATGCCCCCGTGCGGCGGCGCGCCATACTGCAGGGCATCCAGGAGAAAGCCAAACTTCGTACGGGCGTCGTCCTCTGCTATCCCCAGCACCTCGAACATCCGCCTCTGGAGCTTCTGGTTATGGATCCTGATGCTGCCGCCGCCGACCTCAAAGCCGTTGAGGACGATGTCGTAGGCCTTTGCCTTAAAGGACGCAAGCAGGGTATTGTCCGTGATGTCGCCGGTGAGCATCACCGTGATATCATCGTCCAGGGGTGAGGTGAAGGGGTGGTGCATTGCCTGGAACCTGCCTTCATCGTCGTCCCACTCAAGGAGAGGGAAATCCGTGATCCAGACGAATTTATATCCGGGTTTGATAAGGTCCAGTTTTTTCCCGAGTTCAAGCCTCATGCGGCTCAGGACATCATAGACGACCTTCGGCCTGTCAGCCACAAAAAGCATCATATCGCCCTCTTCTGCCTGCAGCCTTCCGGCCATGGCACGAAGGACCTCCTCGGGGAAGAACTTCGCGATCGGGGATTCGAACCCGTTCTTGAGCTTGATCCAGGCAAGTCCCTTTGCCCCGAAGGACTGGGCCTCCGATGTGAGGGTGTCGATCTCTTTTCTCGAAATACCTGCCATACCCTTGCCGCAGATCGCCTTGATCATACCGCCTGCTGCGAGGGCGTCGAGGAAGACCTTGAACGTGCCCTGGCCTGCAAGGTCCGCCATATCCTTAAGCTCGAGGCCGAACCTCATGTCCGGCTTGTCGTTGCCGAACCGCTCCATCGATTCCTGGTAGCTCAACCGTTCAAAAGGGAGCGTGACGTCTGTGCCAAGGACCGTCTTGAAGACCTTCTGCATCATGCCTTCCATAAGACCAATGATATCGTCCCGGTCAACGAAGGACATCTCAAGGTCGACCTGGGTGAACTCAGGCTGCCGGTCAGCCCTGAGGTCCTCATCGCGGAAGCATTTGACTACCTGGAAATATTTTTCGAGGCCTGCCACCATCAGGATCTGCTTGAAGAGCTGCGGAGACTGCGGCAGGGCGTAAAAGAACCCGGGGTTAAG
Source organism: Nitrospirota bacterium (assembly GCA_004321925.1). Classification (GTDB taxonomy): domain Bacteria; phylum Nitrospirota; class Thermodesulfovibrionia; order Thermodesulfovibrionales; family UBA6898; genus PALSA-1316. The sequence continues at coordinate 39,901 of SCQH01000078.1, forward strand.
ACGGCTCGGAACAAGATAGTCGCGGGCCCCTTCAGGGGTCGATTTGGTCAGCATCGGGGTCTCGATCTCAAGAAAGCCCTTTTCGTCGAGATAGTCCCTCATCAGCTTCGAGACGCGGTGGCGCATGATCAGATTGTCCCGCATCTCAGGCCTTCTGAGGTCAAGATAGCGGTGTTTCAGCCTGAGCGACTCGCCTGCATCGGCGGCCTCTTCCATGCTGTACGGCAGGGGCGCGGCCTCATTGAGGACAACCAGCTGCCTGACGTACATCTCGACAGAACCGGTCGGAAGGCCGGGGTTCTCGGTCCCTTCAGGACGTTTTCTGATCTCGCCGCGGACGGAGATCACATATTCCGAGCGGAGGTCGTGGGCCTTCTCATGCTCCCCGGCAGCCAGATCAGGGCTGAAGACCACCTGGCATAAACCGCTGCGGTCCCTGAGGTCTATAAAGATCAGACCACCGTGGTCCCGCCGCCTGAATACCCAGCCGGAGACCGTTATCACTGAGCCGATGTCGGTCTCTCTTATCTCTCCGCAATCCTTGTCACGAAACATCTGACCTCCTCATTCGAATATCTCACTTTTCAGCCTGTCTATTTCAGCGGGGAGCATGCGCCGGTAAGCACCGGGGCTCAGCTCACCCATCTCCACCCCGTCTATCCTCACCCTCATCAGCCTGATGACCGAATGGCCTACCCGTTCGAGCATCCTCCGTATCTGGCGCTTCTTGCCTTCATAGATCACAAATTCGACCCAGGAATTCTGCTGCGTCTTGCGCAGGGGCTTCACCTTTGCCGGTGCGGTCACGGTTCTGTCGAGCCGTATCCCGTGCCGCAGTTTCTCAAGACTCTCCGGCGCAAGCACCCCTTTTATCTTCACGAGATAGGTCTTCGGGATCTTCTTTGAGGGATGCATGATCCCAAAGGCCAGGTCGCCGTCGTTGGTGAGGATGAGCATGCCCTCGGAGTCGTAATCGAGTCTCCCCACCGGGTAGACCCGCTGGCGTATCCCCCTTAGAAAATCCTTGACCGTCGGCCGGCCTTCGGGATCGCTCAGCGAGGTCACAACTCCCCTGGGTTTGTTCAGTATGTAATAGACCTTTGTTTCGGTCGTTGTCAGGAGCTTGCCGTCGAGCTTGATATGGTCGCGGGACGGATCGGCCTTTGTCCCGATGACCGCGATCTTGCCGTTGACGGTCACGCGGCCTTCAATGATGATCTCCTCCGCCTTCCGGCGGGAGGCAATGCCCATCTCTGATAGTATCTTCTGTAATCGCTCTTCCATAGGGTATTTAGAATAACATAATAAGGCGCAAGAGAGCATTTAAACGGCTAAGAGCAACAGACAATTCTTAATTTTGAATTCTTAATTCTTAATTAACGTAACACTTCGTGTTATTTCCACAATTCAAAATTCATAATTCAAAATTAAGAATTAAACCTCAGGACCATGGTGACCGCATCTTCCAGCGGCGAGGTATAGTAATTCTTCCTGGTCCCGGTGACCTCAAAGCCCTCTGCCGCATAAAGAGCCAGGGCTGCCCTGTTCGAAGCCCTGACCTCGAGAAAGACCGCCCGGCAGCCCTTCCCCCTCAAACAGGCGAGGGTCTCCCGGATAAGGGCCGACGCAATGCCCTGCCTCCTGAGGTCGGGACGCACCGCAAGGTCGAGGACCTGCGCTTCGTCCAGGACCAGGTTCGAGCAGAGATACCCGGCGATCCTCCCCTGCTGCCTGGCCACGATCGGCCGCGACAGGGGGCTCTGCAGTTCGATACGGAAAAGGGCTTCGGACCAGGGGGCTGTAAAGGAGAGCGTTGCGATGCCAAGGACCTCAGGGAGGTCCTCTTCTTTCATCCTCTGAAACAGGATCTCTGTCATGGACGCTGCGTTACTGACCGGCCTGCAGCTTCACCTCTGCCTCTGACCTCCTGATATAGCAGGGGGCCGCCTCAAACGGGTCAGTGAACTCCCCGGCCTCTGCCTTCTTCAGGCCGAGCAGGGCGATCGCAGAGGGCGCAGGGACCATTTTATCAGCCGGGGCGAACCAGGCGCAGCTGCCCATGGCCTGAGCAACCATCTCTTTATAGAGAAGGGCACCCTCCCCGGCGAACAGGACATCCCCCTGCAGTCGGGCGAGAAGGGCCTCGGGGGGGATCGAGACCTCTGATAATTCGCGGACAAAGCCCTCACCCTGCCATCTGAAGAGCGCGGCATAGACCTCGCTCTTCCGGGCGTCAAGCATCAGGCAGACCGGAAATCTGCTGTAGGGGAAGTTCCAGGCAAAGGCCTCGAGTGTCGGCACGGTCACGACCGGTTTCCCTGTCGCATAGGCGAGCCCCTTGGCCGTGCTCAGACCGATCCTCAGGCCGGTGAAGGAACCAGGCCCTGAGGCCACGGCAAAGGCATCCATGTCAGACAGACAGAGACCCGACTCCGAAAACAGCTGATCTATCGCAGTCATGAGCCTCTCTGAATGGGTGGTCTTGACGTTGAGACGTATCTCGGCGATAAGTCCGGACCGGCTGTCCATGGCAGCAACTCCGCCGAGCATCGTCGATGTTTCTATAGCAAGGATCTTCATGGATATAAGTTTAACATACCGGCGCGGCCGGTCATTCGTTCTGAAGCTGCTGATGCCGCCGGTATTTCAATGAAAAGAGGATAGAAGACGCAAGGCAGAGCATCCCCCCGCTCAGGACCGCATTCGTGGTCCCGATGAGGTCGGCCGATATCCCCATAAGGGTGTTGCCCAGCGGTACAAGCCCCAGGAACATAAAGGCATACACGCTCATGACCCGCCCCCGCAGTTCGTCAGGGACAGAGATCTGTATGTAGCTGTTGGCGGTCGCAAGATAGCTGACCATGCCCCAGCCGCCCGCGGCGATCAGGCAGAGAGAGAGCAGAAAGACCTTTGAAAGGGCAAAGGTGATCAGGCTGAGCGAAAAGCAGAGGGCCGCGGCCGACATGAACCGGGGCTTGTTCCGGATGTTCCCTCCTGCAGCCAGCCCGAGCGCGGCGGTAAGGGCGCCGATCCCGGATGCCCCGACCAGGATCCCGAACCCGCCGGGTCCCGCATGAAAGATCTCGGCGGCAAAGACAGGGATGAGGTTGATATACGGGATCCCGACAAGACTGAAGACCGCTATCAGTCCGATTATATGCATCATCTCTTTCCGGTCCTTCAGAAAATGGATGCCCTTCATGAAGTCCCTGATGATCCCCTCGGACTTCACCTCCCGCTTCCCCGTGGTCTTCATCATGGCAAGGGCCGCGATAACTGCCAGGAAACTGAAGGCATTGATGAAGAAGCATGCGGATATCCCCAGGTGGGTTATGGACAGGCCGGCGATGACCGGGCCGATGATCCGTGACCCGTTAAAGACGGCCGAATTGAGGGCAATGGCATTGACCACATCCCCCTTGCCGACCATCTCGATAAGAAAGGACTGCCTGGCCGGGATATCGATAGCATTGATCGCCCCGAGCACAAAGGCGAAGAGAGCTATCTGCCAGACCGTGACCGTCCCCATGCTGGTGAGCAGGCCGAGGGCCATTGCAGGCAGGATGGACATGGCCTGGGTGATGAGCAGGAGGGTCCTCTTGGGGACCCGGTCCGCCACCATCCCGCCGATGAGCGTAAAGAGCATGATCGGCAGGGCAGAGGCCGCTGCGACGATGCCGAGATAGAGCGGTGATCTCGTCAGGCTGTAGACAAGCCAGCCCTGTGCCACCGACTGCATCCAGGTCCCGGAAAGGGAGATGGTCTGACCGATAAGAAAAAGCCTGAAGTCCTTGTGGCTCAGGGCCGAAAAACGCTCTGTCCCCGGCATTCCGGCCATCACTGCGGACGGGCAGGACGCGGCCGGAAGAGGCTCTTGAGGAGCAGTGCGGCAAGAAAGATCACGAAATTCAGCAGCACGATGGATGCGCCGGTCGGCAGGTTAAAGGCAAACGAGATCACGATACCGGAGACGACCGAAACCACCGAGGTCCCGGCTGCTATGAGCATCGAGTTCCTGAAGCCGCGTGCAACCTGGAAGGCCGTTGCAGCAGGCAGGATGAGCAGCGCAGAGGTGAGCATGATCCCGACCACCTTCATCGTCAGCACAACGGTTATGGCGGTCAGGAGCACCAGGACCGCATTGATCCTCGCCGTCTGTATGCCCGAGGCGCGGGCGTATTCCTCATCAAAGGTGATCGAGAACAGCTCGTCGAAATAGAGGGCGACCGCCCCGACAACAACGATTGACAGCAGGATCGAGGCATATACCTCTGTGCTGCTGATCGACAGGACATTGCCGAAGAGATAGCTGAACAGATCGACATTGAGGCCCCCGGCCACGCTTGCCAGCATAACGCCGGCGGCTATCCCGACCGACGAAACGATCCCGATGGCAGCGTCCCCGTATATCCTTGCCCGCTCGGTCAGCCTGAGGATGCCGAGGGCGCTCGCCATGACGATTGGCAGAGATACGTAAAGGGGATAGACGTTCATGAAGAGCCCGACAGCGACACTGCCGAAGGTCACATGCGAAAGGCCGTCGCCGATGAGCGAGAGCCTCCTGAGCACCAGGAGCACCCCGAGCAGGGAACAGGCCAGCGCCACAAAACAGCCGGCGATCAGCGCCCGCTGGATGAAGCCGTAGGAAAGGAATTCAAGGATATCGGCTGTCATGCGGCCTCAGTCATGCTTATGGCAGATGATATGCTGCGACGACGGGCCAAAGACCTTGGTCATGGTGTCTGAAAGGCAGAATTCATCAAAGCTTCCGAAAAAGATTATCCTCTTGTCGAGGAACATGAGCTTGGAGGCAAACTCGCCGATGCTCCCGATATCGTGCGTCACCAGGATCACCGAGACGCTGTCGCGGTGGTTGAGGTCATGCAGGAGGCTGAAAAAATTGTCCCGCGTCTCGGGATCGAGGGCCGTTGCCGGCTCATCCAGGATCAGCAGTTCCGGCCTGCTCACCAGCGCCCGTGCAATAAAGACCCTCTGCTGCTGTCCGCCGGAAAGATCGCCGATCAGCCTCTTGGCAAGGTCCCCGATCCCGAGCAGTTCCAGCGCCTGGTCCACGGCAGCCCGCCTTTCAGCACGGGCAAGCCGGGAATGCCTTCGCGATATCAGTCCGAGCTCCACGATCTCCCTGACCGTGGAAGGGAAATGGGGGTTGAAAAAATTGATCTTCTGGGGCAGGTAGCCTATCTTGTCCCATGCCTTCAGGTCCTTATGGGCCTGCCCAAAGACCGTTATCGACCCCTGTGAGGGGGCCTCAAGCCCGAGGATCAGCTTCACCAGGGTGGATTTGCCCGAACCGTTCGGGCCGACAAGACCGATATAATCACCCCGCAGCATGCTGAAGGTGAGGTCTGAGAGGACCTCGACAGAATTATAGGCATGGCAGAGGCCCCGGGCGCTTATCAGTTCTGGCTGCACTGGAGGCCCTTCCTGAGCTGTTCAAGGTTCTTTTCCATCAGGAAAAGAAAGGTGACACCCTGGTCGAAATCGTCCCTCGATATATTATGGATTCCGTGGAGCAGCAAAAGTTCTGCCCCGGTCTCGCGGCCGATCATTTCGGCAACGCGGGGTGTCATCAATTCTTCGAAATAGATATGTTTCAGACCGTTCTTCTTAAGGGCGGCCGTCACTCTGATAAGGCTGCCGGGTGCAGGCTCGGCATTAGGCGCAAGTCCGTAAGCAGAGACATAGCCGAGGCCGTATCTCCGGGCAAGATATCCGAAGGTGCCATGTCCGCCGGTCACCATGACCCGTTTGCTGCAGCCGGCGAGTCCTTCCCGGTAGCTCCTGTCAAGAAGCCTCAGCTTCGCGATATAGTCAGAGGCGTTCTTTTGGTAGGCCTCTTTCCCGGCAGGGTCCTTAAGGATATATCCGTCCCTGATCTTTTCGATCATACTGACCGCATTATCGGGGTCAAGCCATATATGCGGGTCCAATCCATGCCGTCCGTGCCCCTTTATTTCCGTATCATGGCCCTCTTCAGACCCCTCCTGCAGCGTCACCGCTTCGCCGCTATTGATGACCAGGAGGTCCTTTGAGCTGATGCCTTTTTGAATGTCGGCGACCCATGGCTCCATGGCCTTGTTCGTATAAAAGAAGATGTCAGCGCGGTTGAGCCTCAGGAGGTCCCCCGGCCTCAGTTCGAAGCTGTGCGTCTCCATGCCCGGCGGGAGCAGCAAGTTCACGTCAGCGCGGGGCCCCGCAACCTGCCTCGCGAAGTCATAGACAGGGAAGAGACTGGTGACGACCACCAGCCTCTTTTTTTCCGCGCCGGCAGGCTGTTCAGGCTGTTTCCGGCAGGAGGCCGTTGACAGGACCAGGCAAAAACAGCAGACGCTTATCAGGAGTTTTATCTCGTTCATGGCGTACAGTTACTTATCCATAAAAAAATTATGACTGTCAAGCATCATAAGGACCATTCCGTATATAATACAGCATGTGCTGTCCTCATGACGGCAGCACGCTCAATCCAGGAGGTTCCGCATGCCGGAGACAATGAGACCGAATATCAGCACGCTGATCGTCTGTGACGATATCAGGCAGGAAATGGGCGGCAAGATCAGCCTTATGGGCCTGTTCGAAAGCATATACGCAACGCAGTTCCCCGCCTTTCACCCGCGGCTCGCCGTCTTTACGGAGTGGGTCGAGGGACAGGGCGAATTCGAGCTTAAGATGCAGATCTCATCCCCCGACAAAAAGACCGTGCTCAGGGAGACGCGTTCGAAGATCAGCATGCCGAACCCCGGCATGCGCCATCGGGACATCTCTGTACACCTGAACCTGGAGTTCAGGGCTCCCGGCACATACTGGATCGAACATTACCTCGACGGGGAGATGATCAATTCTATCCCGCTTGAGATCGTCCATGTCAGGGAGCAGGACATTCATTGAGATACGTCATTATCGGTAACGGGGTAGCCGGGACGACCGCGGCCGCGGCAATCAGGAAAGCAGACCAGGACGGGAGCATCACCATGATCTCCCGTGAGGAGCAGCCTTTCTACACCCGCATCAGACTCCCGGAGGTCCTTTCAGGAGGCCTCGAAAGCGACGCACTCATCCTGCATAAAGAGGCCTGGTACCAGCAGCAGAATATCGGGCTGTTGCTGGCCACCGCTGTAGAGGAGATACGGCCGGACCGGCATGAGATCACGACCTCGTCTCAGAGTATACTTACCTATGACCGGCTGCTGCTGGCCACCGGAGCGCGTCCGTTCCTCCCCCCTGTCCCGGGCATAGGCAAAACAGGCGTGATGAGCCTCAGGACGCTCGGCAATGCGGTCTCCCTGAAGGCATTTCTTGACGGCCCGGGAAAGCAGGTCGTCCTTATCGGGGGAGGCGTCCTGGGGCTGGAGGCAGGCCATCACCTGATAAAGGCCGGACATGCCGTCACCGTCGTCGAATCCCTTCCGAGACTGCTGCCCCGCCAGATGGATGATGAGGGGGCAGCCCTTCTGAGAAAACAGCTGGAGTCCCTGGGCTTCTCTTTTGTTATCGGCCTTCAGACCCGGGAGATCACCGGCGAAGAACGGGCCGAGGCCGTTGTCCTGGAGAACGGGCAGGAACTGAGGTCAGACCTGGTCCTGGTCTCTGCAGGGGTCATACCGGATATCGTCCTGGCCCAGAAGGCCGGGGCCGCGACCGGCAGGGGGATCATGGTCAATGACCGCATGGAGACAAGTCTTCCCGACATCTATGCTGCCGGGGATGCCACTGAACACCTGAGATCCTGCTATGGCCTCTGGCCGGTTGCAGAGAGACAGGGGCTGGTGGCAGGGAGGAACATGGCGGGCGGAGATGAGCTCTTTATGCCGGCGACGCCGTCTAGTGTCCTGAAGGTGGCAGGCCTCGAGCTTTTTTCTGCCGGGGATATCGATCCCGACGACAAAAGGGAGTCGGCTGTCTTTACTGATCCCGAGAACTATATCTACAAAAAGCTGGTCTTTGACGGCAGCATGCTCTGCGGCGCGATCCTTTACGGCGACCTGCATGACCGGCAGAAACTCCTCCGGGCCATCGAAGACAGGACAGACCTCGGCAGCATAAAGGACGACCTCGTGCGCGGGGACCTGACAGGGCTTTAAGATCTGGCGGAAAGAAATGGCGGAGAGGGTGAGATTCGAACTCACGGTGGAGTTACCCCCACAACGGTTTTCGAGACCGTCCCATTCAACCGCTCTGGCACCTCTCCGCAGGTTTCAATTATAAATGAACCGGCCTGACGATGACAACCCGGGAGCCCGATACCTGCAGTACGGTCATCGTTTCATGCGGCTTTTCCTGTTGCATAAAAAAAAGATGATGGCTATAATTGAGCTTATTCGAACATTATCAGCACCGGGGAAAGAGGGTCAAGAGAAGGTCATATGGACGATACGAAATACTGTCTCTGCTGCGGCGATCAGGTCCCCTGCAGTGTCGTTATCCGGCATGAACGCAGAGAGATAACCTGCGCCTACTGCGGTTTCACCCTTGACATCCAGAGTCTTGACGAACCGCATGCCCTGCCGCAGCCGATGTCCAAAGAAGGATATGCGCTGGTTGCCGATGATTCCCGTTATACCCGCAAGATCATCGAGGACCTCCTCAAGGAGAAACAGTACTCCTCACACGTCCTGTCCTTCGAAAACGGCCTGGAACTCATCTCGGCTTACTCCAGGCTCCTTACCGAGAAAAGAAATGTCGATGTCGCGATCATCGACCTGAACATGCCGGTGATGGACGGCCTGACAGCGGCCAGAACGATACGGGCGCTTGAGGCCCAGAACAAGGTGCGCACCTCGCCGATAGTCTTCTTTTCCGCCGAGCAATGCGGTCAGGACCTGAAGCAGCAGATGGAAACCCTTGAGCCTGCAAATTATGTGAACAAGGGGTCTGACCCGGACCCTGACAAACTGGCCCAGCGCGTAGAGTTCCTGCTCGCCTATCTGGCGGAGAAATACAAGGAAGCTCCCGTTTAGACACCCCCGTACCAAGGGATGCCGTCCATGTCAACCTGCCCTGTTATTGCATGCGATCGCCTTGACTTGCCTTTAAAAATCGGTAATTATAATCGGTACATCCAATATTGACCGAGGTGATTGTGGAAGATCTGAACGAACTCGTACGGCAGCGCATAAAAAAACTTGATGAGCTCAGAGAGCTCGGTATCGAGCCCTTTGGCAGGCCCTTTCAGGCGGACAACCATGCCGCCGAGCTTTTCGCCGCCCACGGCAGCAGGACCAAGGAAGAACTCGAGGCAGGCCCGGTGGAATGTTCTGTCGCAGGCAGGCTGGTAGCATACCGCGACTTCGGCAAGGCGGCCTTCGCCCATATCCAGGACAATAGCGGCAAGATCCAGATATACCTGAAACGGGACATCCTCGGTGACCGCCACAAGCTTCTGAAAAAACTCGATATCGGAGACATCGTCGGTGTTCAGGGCAGGCTTTTCCGCACAAAGACGGATGAACTGACGATCGAGGTGACGGCCTTTGAGCTGATGACAAAGGCCATCCGGCCGCTGCCCGAAAAATGGCACGGCCTCAAGGATGTCGAGACCCGTTACCGCCAGCGCTACGTGGACCTGATCGTGAATCCCGAGGTGCGTGAGAATTTTGCAAAAAGATCAAAGATCATCAAAGCGGTCAGGGACTTCCTCGAAGCCAAGGGCTTCATCGAGGTCGAGACCCCGATGCTGCACCAGATACCCGGCGGCGCAACCGCCCGGCCCTTTACGACGCACCATAATGCCCTTGACATGGACCTTTACCTGAGGATCGCCCCGGAGCTGTACCTTAAGAGGCTCCTTGTCGGCGGCTATGAGCGGGTCTATGAGCTGAACAAGAACTTCAGGAACGAGGGCATATCGACCCGGCATAACCCGGAGTTCTCGATGCTGGAGTTCTATATCGCCTACCGGGACTACCACTTTCTGATGGCCTTTACCGAAGAGCTCTTCAGCCATGTCGCCCTGAAGGCGATCGGCTCGCTGAAGATACCGTACGGGGACGTTGAGGTCGATCTGACCCCGCCCTGGCCGAGGGTCCCGATGCTTGAGGCCCTCGAAAAGAGCGGTGTCCCTGCCGAGATATTCAGCGATCCTGAAAAGGCGAAGACCTGGGGCAGGTCCCAGAAGATCGATATCCCCGAGGGCTCCTCAATGGGGAAGATCCTGGATGAGATCTTCAAGGAGAAGGTCGAGCCCGGCCTTATCCAGCCTACCTTCATCATCGACCATCCGGTTGAGCTCTCACCGCTGGCCAAGAGAAAGGCGGACAACCCCGGTCTTGTCGAACGCTTCGAGCTCTTCATCTGCTCGCGGGAGATCGCCAATGCCTTTTCGGAGCTGAACGACCCCTTTGACCAGAAGGGCCGGTTCCTCGAGCAGGTCATAGCAAAGCAGGCCGGCGATGATGAGGCCCACTGGATGGATGAGGACTTTATCCGCGCACTGGAGTACGGCATGCCGCCGGCTGCCGGCGAAGGCATCGGCATCGACAGGCTGGTGATGCTGCTGACGAATTCAGCCTCGATCAGGGACGTCATACTCTTCCCTCAGCTGAAGCCCGAGCACCAATCCGAAGAAGCAGTATGAGACTGCCGTACCAGGTCTTCATAGCCCTTCGCTATCTGAGATCAAAAAAGAAGAACCGCGGGGTATCGGTCAATACCGCCATCTCTATCGGCGGGGTCAGCGTCGGTGTCATGGCCCTCCTGGTCGTGCTTTCGGTCATGTCCGGGTTCCAGCAGGACCTCCAAAAGAAGATCCTCGGCGCAAGCGCGCATATCGTGATCGTCGGCAACAGGGGGATCCTGTCCAACCACGAAGAGATCACCGCCCAATTGAAGGACGAAAAGGAGATCGCCTCCTTTGCCCCTTTTGTCCTGGGACAGGTCATGGTCACCTCGGGAAGCAGGGTGCATGGCGTCTACATCCGTGGGATTGAACCCGGGATCGAGGCCAGGACGACCGAGATACTCTCCCATATAAAGGACGGTGATGTCGGAAGGCTCTCGGAGAAGGGCGATATGCCGGGGCTCGTGCTCGGCAAGGAACTTGCCGGCAACCTCGGCCTGCTGATCGGGGACACGGTCTCGATCGTCTCCCCGATAGGAGAGGTCGGACCGATGGGCATGCTGCCGAAGGTAAAAAAATTCAGGGTGGACGCGATATTCGAGATAGGCATGTTCGAGTATGATTCGAACCTTGTCCTGACCGACATACAGACCGCCCGGGAATTCTTCGGCATGGACAATGCCATCACCGGCATCGAACTGAAGCTGCAGGATATCTACCGGGCCGGGCCGTTGAGGAAGCACCTGCAGGAAAAGCTCGGCCCCAGGGTCTATGTCAAGGACTGGATGCAGATGAACAAGAACCTCTTTTCGGCCCTGAAGCTCGAAAAATTTGCGATGTTCATCATCCTCGTCCTGATCGTCCTGGTCGCCTCGTTCAATATCATCAGCAACCTGATCATGAACGTGATCGAAAAGAGCAGGGAGATCGCGATACTCAAGGCCATCGGAGCGACGAACAGCGGCATCATGGCCATCTTCATGCTCCAGGGCCTCTTCATCGGCCTGATAGGGACTGTCCTGGGCCTGACCGGCGGCTGGCTCCTGAGCTATACCCTGAACAAATATCAGTTCATCAAACTGCCGGCGGATGTCTACTACCTGAGCCACCTGCCGGTCCAGATGCAGACGTCGGACTTCATCGCGGTCTGCACCTCCGCTATCATCATCAGTTTTCTGGCAACGATCTATCCTGCCTGGCAGGCCGCAAAAATGAACCCGGTGGAGCCGCTGCGCTATGAGTGACCTTCTGAGCGCGGTCGGCGTGACAAAGCAGTTCAAGACGGCAGCCGGCGAACTGCAGGTCCTCAGGGAGATCAACCTGACGGTCCGGACGGCAGAGATGGTCGGGATCATCGGCGCCTCAGGGGCAGGCAAGAGCACCCTCCTGCATATCCTCGGTGCCCTCGACAGGCCGACCTCAGGCAGGATCATCTTTAACGACCGGGACCTTGCCGGGCTGGACGATCAGGCCCTGGCCGGCATCAGGAATACCGAGATCGGCTTCGTCTTTCAGTTCCACCACCTGCTGCCTGAGTTCACGGCGCTCGAAAATGTGGTCTTCCCCGGACTGATAGGCGGAAGAAGGTTTGACGACGTGCAGAAGGAGGCTGAAAAACTGCTCGGAGAGCTCGGCCTTGCCAAACGTCTCAGCCACCGTCCGGGAGAGCTCTCAGGCGGAGAGCAGCAGAGGGTCGCGGTTGCACGGGCGCTTATCCAGAACCCCAGGATCGTGCTGGCTGACGAACCGACCGGCAACCTCGACACCGCGACCGGGAATGACCTTTTCGAGCTCTTCATTGACCAGAACAAAAAAAGAGGGGTCACCTTTGTGATCGTCACCCACAACACGGCGCTTTCGGGCCGCTGCCACCGGGTGCTTGAGATGGCAGACGGCATAATACTGTCAGGATCAGGTTAAGCGGAACCTCTTTCTGAGTTCCTGCTCGACCACCTTCGGGACGAGCTGACCGACAGGCCCTCCCAGCGAGGCGATCTCTTTGACGATGGTCGCGGTCAGGAAGGAATACTCCTCATTCGGCATCATGAAGACGGTCTCAACAGCAGGGTTCAGCCGCCGGTTCATGAGCGCCAGCTGGAGCTCATACTCAAAATCCGAGACCGCCCTGAGTCCCCTCACGATCGCAACGCCCTTTTTCTTCTTCACATACTCCACGAGCAGGCCGTCGAAGACCTCTATCCTGACCCGCTTTACCTTCTTCAGGGACCTCTCGATCATCGAAAAACGCTCTTCCAGGCTGAACAGGGGCTGTTTTTTGAGACTCGGCGCAATGGCCACGATCACGTCATCGAACATGTTGAGACTCCGGACGACAAGATTAAGATGGCCGTTGGTGAACGGGTCAAAGGTCCCCGGATAGATAGCAGTCTTCTTCATGACACCCTCCTGAAGAGCGTAAGCATGGTGTCCCCATACTTGTAGTTCTTGATCAATTGCAGCGTCCGGGAGTCCCCGGCATCAAGCCTTGTTTTCGACGCATGCTCAATGACCAGACAGCCGTTCATTGAGAGCAGGCCTTTGCTGTCGATGAGGCTGATGACCTCGGGTATCTCTTCCGACGCATAGGGCGGGTCGGCAAAGATCACGTTGCAGGTCATCATGGAACCGGCGGCATTCTTCAGGAAATCAAGCACCGGTATCCTGCGGACCATGACCCTGTCGGCCAGGCCGAAGGCCCCGGCAGAATCACTGATCGAACTGATACGATGGGCCTCTGTTTCGACAAAACAGGAACGGGCGGCTCCCCGGGACAGGGCCTCCATGCCGACCGTCCCGGTGCCGGCATACAGGTCGAGAAAAAAAGCCCCCGGGATGTCCCTCGCCAGGATATCAAAGAGGGCCTCCCGCACCTTCGAGGAGGTCGGCCGCAGATCGCTGCCGGCCTTGCCCCTGAAGAGTTTTTGTGAGCCGAGCTTTCTGCCCTTTAATGCACCGCTTGATATCCTCACTACCTCTCCTTTAGATCATCTCCACCGGGGTTGAGACCGGCTGCCCGCACAGCCACGGGACATATGCCTTCCGGGAGAACATAGTGCTATTCTAATGCAATGATCGGTGCGTGTCAAAAGAATTTGCTCAGGGCCTCAGCAGAGCTATGATGGAGCATACCTGGGTCCTGCTTGCCCTGTTGTCGGCCTTTTCCCTGGCAACCAGCGACGCCCTTGCGAAGAGGACCCTCTCGGCAAGCAATGAATATCTGGTGGCTCTTTTCCGCCTCCTCTTCAGCCTGCCGCTGCTGCTGGTGACGCTCATCTCTATCCCGGTCCCCAGCCTTGACCGTGAGTTCTATATGGCATACGGCCTGGCCCTGCCGATAGAACTGATCACGGTCGTGCTCTATATCAAGGCGCTCAAGGAGTCCCCGCTGAGCCTCAGCCTTCCCTTCCTGGCCCTGACCCCGGTCTTCCTCATCTTCTTTTCCTATTTCATCCTTGGAGAAAGGGTCTCTTCTCAGGGGGCCGCAGGCATCGTCATGATAGCGGCCGGCGGGTATCTGCTCACTGCCGCAGGGCCGGGAAAAGGTATCCTTGAACCCTTCAGGGCGATCGGCCGTGAACGCGGGATCCTGTACATGACCGGGGTTGCCCTGCTGTATGCCCTGACGTCCTCTCTGGGTAAAAGGGCGATCGAGCATTCCTCGCCTCTCTTCTTCGGGGCTGTCTACTTTGTCGGTCTGAGCATCCTGTTTCTCCCGATCGGCCTGCTTCGGGGCAGGTCTGACCTGAGGCAGTTCCTTGCGACCGGCCGCTACAAAGAGCAGCTGCTACCGGGAATCTTCTACGGCGTGATGGTCCTGTCACATATGGCGGCAATGAAACTGACGAAGGTCGCGTATATGGTCTCGGTCAAACGTTCGAGCCTGCTCATGGGGATACTATACGGCTACTTCATGTTCAGGGAGGACAATATCCGGGGCCGCTTTCTCGGCGGCCTTCTCATGCTTTCCGGATTCGTCATGGTCGTGACGGCTCAATAGCCGACAGTGCGAAGGGACCGGCAGGAGGGAGATATGGTCAGGCCGGCCAGACCCCTTCGATCTTCATACTGCAGCGGGGACAGGCGCTGTTTTTGATATGGTTATCGAGGATCCGGTAGCCATGCCTCCTGATCAGGAGCTCCCGGCATGCCGGGCAGTAGGTATTCTCCCCGTCCTCACCCGGCACATTCCCTTCATAGACATACTTAAGCCCGGCCCGGCGGCCGATGTCCATAGCCTTGCGGAGGGTTTCCACAGGGGTCACGGGACTGTCCATGAGCTTGTAGGTCGGATGGAACCTGCTGATATGCCAGGGGATCGCCGGATCGATCAAGACAAGGAATCCGGCGATATCCGTGAGGACCTTCTCTGAATCATTATGGCCGGGGATGATGAGCGTCGTCACCTCGACCCAGACCCCGAGCTCCTTCATGAGCCTGATCGTATCCTGGACCGGCTTGAGACGTGCGCCGCAGACCTCCTTGTAGAACGTGTCGTCCCCCTTGAGGTCGATATTGTTGGCCGTGAGGTACGGGGCGATGAGCCGTGTGGCCTCGGGCCCGGTATAGCCGTTGCTGACGAAGACGTTCCTGATGCCTTTTTCGTGCGCAAGCCTGGCACAGTCATAGGCAAATTCGAAGAAGATCGTCGGTTCGGTATAGGTGTACGAAATGCTTTCGGAGCCGTTCTTTATTGCCAGTTCAACGACATCCTCCGGAGACATCTCCTGGCCGGGGACCTCAAATTTTCTCTCCCTCGGATACTGCGATATGTCATAGTTCTGACAGTGTTTACATCTGAAGTTGCAGCCGACCGTTGCTATCGAAAGGGAGGTCGACCCCGGCAGCAGGTGAAAGAGCGGCTTCTTCTCTATCGGGTCGATATGCGCCGTTATGACCCTGCCGTAGACGAGACTCTGGAGCGTCCCGCCCTGATTCTCGCGGACAGCGCAGATGCCCCGCTGGCCGTCATGGATAAGACAGGAATGGGCGCAGAGATGGCACCGGACATCCGTACCGCTGAGCTTCTCATAGACCATCGCCTCTTTCATACCTCCATTATAGCAGACCTGAAATAAATGGAAATATCCGGAGAGAACTTTTATAGTAAGAGATACATCTTTTAGTTGACCGCGGAGGTAGTTTCCCATGTTCTGGAGCTTTTCTTTTCAGTTGATGCCTGATGAAAAAGTGATCGAGGATTCCACGCAGAGGCCGCAGACAGGAATCAAGGCCTCGTATTCGGTCTTCCTCTCGGATAAGCGCGCTATATTCCGCTTTGACGGCCTCGGGAGTTCCCTGACCCAGTCCTTTTATTATCATGAGATCAGGGACGTGCGGCCTGTAAAGCGGCTATTCATAACCTACCTCGACCTCAGGACGGATAAACGGAGCATCCTGCTGAATATTTCCGACGCCGAATACTGGGCCGGCAGGATCAGGGAGATGAAGGGGGGGGCGGAAGGGGAACAGACAGCAGTAAAGCCGGCCGCACTGTCATCTGAAAGGAAGAAGAGGGAACTGCTTGATATGCTGACCATCCTGCATAAGCAGTCCCTGCTGACGGACGACGAGCTCGATAAAAAGATCCAGCAGCTCGATTCTCTGAAGCTCTGATATTTCATCAGTGAAATCAATAAAAAAGGCGCCTTTCACAGCGCCTTTTTTATAACTATGTTAAGACCGGACCGGTCTTAGCAGCCCCGGGGGCTTCAGCCACCGCCGGAGAAGAGACCGCTCATCTCCGTCATGCTCATCGGACCGGTGATCTTAAGCTGCTTCTCGCCGCATTTCGGGCAGGGCTCATCCTTAATATCCTCGTCCGTCTTGGCGACGGTCGCATAATTGCTGCTGCATTTCTGACAGATGCATTTGTTATATGCCATCTTTATATCCTCCTGTTTGTATTGTTGCATTAATAATTAATTATACCATTTTGTATGAATATTATCCATACTTTCAGGTACGAAAATCCATGATCATTTCTCCTCCTCTGCCTTCAGGGGACAGGGCCTGCGGCTGAAATACTCGAAATATAAAAGCGGCACGGCAATAAGCGTCAGGACCGTGGCAGCCACTGCCCCGAACATCATCGCTATGGCCAGTCCCTGGAAGATCGGATCGAACAGCATGATGAACGAACCGACCACGACCGCTGCAGCGGTCAGCGCGATAGGTCTGAACCTGACCGCTCCGGCCCGGATGAGGGCATCCTTGAGGCTGCCGCAGTCCCGCCATTCCATCTGGACAAAATCGATCAGCAAAATGGAGTTCCTCACGATGATGCCGGCAAGCGCAATAAAGCCGATCATCGAGGTCGCCGTAAAGAAGGCCCCGAATACCCAGTGGCCCGGCAGGATCCCGACAAGGGTCAGGGGGATCGGGGCCATGATGATCAACGGGGTCACAAAGTTCCTGAACCAGGCCACGACCAGTATATAGATCAATACCAGTACCGCGGCAAAGGCGATGCCGAGGTCCCTGAAGACCTCATAGGTTATATGCCATTCGCCGTCCCATTTCATGGAATAGGTATCCTCAAGCCAGGGCTGAACAGAGGAGTACTGCGCAAGCTCGTAGCCCTCGTCAAGTTTCATTGCCTTTATTTTGTCCTTCATCGTCAGGATGGCATAGGCCGGGCTCTCGGCAGTGCCGGCCACATCCCCGGTCACATAGACCACTCTTTTGAGGTTCTTATGGTAGATGGTCTTGTCCTCGACCCCCTCGCGGACCTTCACCAGTTCTGAAAGCGGGATCAGACCGCCTGACGATGTCGGAACAGAGACCGCCGTGAGCGCAGCAATATCCGTCCGTGCATGCTGCGGCATCCTGAGCAGGATCTCGACCGGCTCCTTTTCCTTTTCGAAATGCACGAGTCCGGCAGGCATGCCTGAAAGCGCTATCCTGAGGCTCTGGCTGACCGCCTCTGTCGTGACCCCGCTTTGGATCGCTTTTTCCTTATCGACCTCGACAATGAGCTTCTTCTGGTCATCCTCCTGGTACCAGTCGACATCGACAACCCCATCCGTCGTCTCGAATATCTTCTTTATCTCAGCGGCGATCCCGGTCTGGCGGCCAAGGTCAGGCCCATACACTTCGGCCACCAGGGTGCTCAGGACCGGGGGGCCTGGTGGTATCTCGGCAACCTTGATCTTCGCCTTATAGGTGTCGGCGATCTTCTTTAAGCCGGGCCTGATCCTCTTGGCTATCTCGTGGCTCTGGGACTTTCTGTCCCCCTTGCCGACAAAATTCACCTGGAGGTCGACCACATTGGACCCGGCCCGCATGAAATAATGCCTGACGAGTCCGTTAAAATTATACGGGGCCGCTGTGCCGATATAGGACTGATAGTCGGTCACCTCGGGCACGGTCTTGAGGTATTCCCCGAGGTCCCGGGCGAGCGAGGCGCTCTCCTCGAGCGTCACTCCTTCAGGCATGTCCGCAATCACCTGCAGCTCGCTCTTGTTGTCAAAGGGGAGCATCTTGAGCTTGACCCCCTTCAGGGGGATAAGGGTCAGGGAAAGACCGAGCAGCAGAAGGACCACGGCCAGGGCCGCCATCCTCTTTTTCCTGCTGGCGATGAGCGGGCCGAGCAGCTTTTCATAGGCCTTCAGAAGCCTGCCTTCATCAGCGTCATGCCCGGCAGCTTTCACGTTCTTCAGGACCTTAAAGCTCATCCAGGGGCTGACGATAAAGGCTATCAGCAAAGAAAATATCATCGCGGCAGAGGCGCCGACCGGTATGGGCCGCATGTAGGGCCCCATGAGGCCGCTGACAAAGGCCATCGGCAGGAGCGCGGCTATGACCGTGAAGGTCGCAAGGATGGTCGGGTTGCCGACCTCATCCACAGCCCGCGCGGCTGTCTGCGGATCTGCCGTATGCAGCTTGAAATGGCGGTGGATATTTTCGACAACGACGATCGCGTCGTCAACCAGGATACCGATCGAAAAGATAAGGGCAAAAAGGGTCACCCGGTTGAGCGTATAGCCGTAAAGATAGTTGATCAGCAGGGTCAGCGCAAGGGTGACCGGGACGGCCACACCCACAACGATCGATTCCCTCCAGCCCAGGGCCAGGGCGATCAGGATGATGACCGAGATCGAGGCGATGAGCAGGTGCTCAAGGAGCTCGTCCGATTTTTCCTTTGCCGTCTCGCCGTAATCCCTGGTATTCGTTATCTCGATGTCCGAGGGTATGAGCGTGCCGCGAAGCGCCCGGATCTTCTTTATCGCCTCCTGGGTGACATGGCTTGCATTGGCCCCTTTTTTCTTCGATATCGTCACGGTGACGGCCTCATACTGGCCTGACTTCCCATGAGCGGCCCCGATGCCCTTTTCAGCCGCAGCAGGCCCGAGCCCCATGAAGACGTAGTCTGCGGGCAGTTCGGGACCGTCGAGGATGTCGGCCACATCTCTGAGATAGACCGGCCTGTTGTTGCTCACACTTACCACGAGGGCCCCGATCTCCTGAGCATTCTTAAGGAAGGCGCCCGTATCGACCAGGAACTCCCTGTTCCCTGAGGAAAAGGCCCCGGAGGGCAGCATGAAATTCGCTTTCTGGAGGGCCCCGATCATCTGGAAGGCTGAGATGTTATAGGCCCGCAGGCGGGCAGGGTCGAGCTGGACCCTGACCTGTCTCTTCTGTCCGCCGATGACGTTGGTCTCTGAGACGTCCTTGTCCTTCTTGAGCTCGTTGACCAGTTCCTGGGCCGTGCGTCTGAGTTCATAACCGTTATAGGTATCTGACCAGACCGTAAAGGTCGCAACCGGCACATCGTCGATAGACTTTGGCTTCACCATGGGCTGCGACACCCCCTGCGGAATCAGGTCATAGTGCGACATCAGTTTGTTATAGAGCTTGACAATGCTCGACTCCATGTCCTCGCCGACATAGAACCTGACAATGGTAAGGTTCATGCCGGGCTTGACGATCGAATAGACATACTCCACGCCCTTGATCTCCCAGAGGAACTTCTCCATCGGCTTTGTCACGCGTTCCTCGACCTCTTTTGCCGAGGCGCCCGGATACTGGACCATGACGTCGATCATCGGCACCACGATCTGCGGTTCCTCCTCGCGCGGAGTTACGATGACCGCAAAGGCCCCCAGCAGGAGCGCTGTCAGCACGATCAGCGGCGTCAGCTTCGACTGTATGAATGCCTGTGCTATCTTTCCTGATATTCCCATTTTGCTCATATCTTCACCTTTAGATCAGCCTGATAGTTCTACTGCCCTGCAGCGGCGATCCCGCCGTCGACCGCCTTGTCGATGCCTGAGACGATGATCCGGTCGCCCGGGTTCAGACCTGAGAGCACCTCGATCCTCTCGCCGTAGGTCCTGCCCGTCCTGACCAGCCTGTATTTGATCACCGAGGCTGAGTCCACCGTATAAATACCGGTAAGCTGTCCTTTCTCGACAACAGTGTTCTTCGGCACGCTGATCACCTCTTTTGTGCCGACCGGTATCCCGACCCTGGCATAAAACCCCGACCGAAGCCCTTCTGACTGCAGGGCGACCTTCACCAGGAAGGTCCTGCTCGCAGGGTCCACGGACTGAACGACATCAGAGATCGTGCCGGTGATCTCCCTGCCCAGGGAATCGACAAAGACGCTGACCTTCATACCCGTCTTGAGCCTGCCTGATATCTTTTCGTCAACATGCACCTCCAGGCGGTACGAAGAATTATCCTCGACCGTCACCAGAGGCATGCCGGGGATCGCCATGCTGCCGGGCTCGGCCTTCTTCTCGGTCACAATGCCGCTCACCGGGGACCTGACCTGTGAAAAACCCTGATAGACCTTTGCCTCGCTGAGTCCGGCCCCTACCCTTTTGACCGCTGCCTCTGCCCGCTCATGATCCAGCACGGCAACCTTCTTCTGTGTCTCGATCTGGTCGAGTTCCTGGCGGGACATCGCCTTCTCGTCATACAGCTTTCTGTATCTCTGAAGACTCACCTCCCTGAGGTCCCTGTTCTCCTTTGCAGCCGCAAGCCCCTTCTGCGCCTCGGTATAGCCCTCTGCCGCGGCCGTCACCTTATGGGCCACGTCGCTGTCGTCTATCGTCAGGAGCAGCTGCCCGGCAGATACCCTGTCGCCTTCCTTCACTCGTACTGACGTGATCGTCCCCATCAGCCTGCCTGACACCGTGCTCACGGTCTTTGGCCTTATCGTCCCGGTTGTCTCGTAGAGGTCGTCCATTGGTGAAGGTTTTACTGTCTCTATGCGGATGCCCGTGACCTGCTGCCGCTTCACCTCGCTTATCCCCGACTTGACCTTATCGGTGCATCCGGCAACTGCGGCCAGGGCGATCACGGCTGTCACTACGATCATTATCTTTCTTTTTTTCATCTCATCTCTCCTGTTATTCAAGTCCGAGTTCTTTCAGTATGCTGCCGCTCTGGAACCAGAGGTTCGCTGCTGCCGAAAGGTATGCGGATTCCTTTTCGACCAGCCCGGCCCGTGCGGCATCGAGCCCTGTCTGCATGTCGAGCAGTTCGATCATCGACGACAGCGAGTTCTCGAAGCGGAGGCTCACGATGCGCGTCCCCTCCTCTGCGGCTTCAAGTGAGGCCCTTGCAAGTGCTTGCCCCTCACGGGCCTCGCCGACCGAGAGATAGGCATCATAGATCTGATAGGCTATCTCCTTCTTCATCCCGTTGAGATACTCCTCTGCCTCGTTGATTTTATATTTCGCCTTGCGGCTCTCATGCTCGCGTTTTGTGCCGTCGAAGAGCTCCCACTTCAGAAAGGCCATCATCTGCCAGCTCTCACCGTCGGAGCCGAAGGGTTTTTTGTGGTCGTTGATCTGGTATGCCCCGCCTATGCCCAGGACCGGCAGGTAGCCGGCATGGGCCATCTTCAGCATATTGCCCGCGTTTGTCACCCTGCTCTGCATGGCCTTCAGGTCCTTTCTCGAACCTGACGTGGCATAGTAATGCTCTATGTCCCTGACCGCTATCTCCTGCTCCTCAGGGATAATATCCAGAGACTCCGTCAGCCCGAGCATCAGGCCGAGTGCCCTCCTGGCAGACTCCATGTTCTTATTCGCGGAGACCTTCCGTTCAGTCGCCGTTGAAAGGGCCACCCGCGCCCGCAGGACATCAGAATAGATGCCGATACCTTCTTTATAGCGAACCTCTGCAACTCTCAGATGCGCCTCTGCATCCTCGATCCCTTTTTGAGCGGCCTGGACATATGCCCGTGAGGTCATGACGCCGCGGTACGCCCTGAAGACCTTCAGGGCAACCTCTTCCTTTTTCCGGTCGAGTTCATGCGTCCTCGCCTCGTGCTCTTTTTTGGCCAGGGCAACGCCTGCATACGCCTTCGGTGCGTACAGAGGCTGTTCGAAGGTCAGCGAGGTCTGAAAATCACTGATCGCAGGAGGATGGTTGAAGGTGTCAGGCGCGCCCAGAAGGTCAGCGGCCGAGAACCGCTCCTGGTTCATCTTAAAGGAAAAGGCATACGCAGGGGTCGTTGTCCTCATGAAGCGTTCTTCAAAGGCCACCTTCGGGAGCAGATAGCTCCCTGCGATGCCGACGTCCTCCTGTGTTGCTGCCAGGGCCATTGACTGGGCCCTGATCTCGGGGTTGTCCGACAGCGCAATGAGCAGCGCCTCTTTTAATGGAATTGTCCTTTCTTCGGCAGAAGCCCTGCCAAAGAGACCTGCATAGGCTATCAGGCCGAAGAGAAGGACTGTTTTTGAAATCCGGCTTATACTCATGATCTCTCCTTGTTTTTCATGGTCGTCTTTCTTTTCCTCTCCATAAACTCCTTAAAGGTCTTCATGTCGCACCTGCCGGCCTTCTTCTGAAAGGCCTCACAGTCCTTAAGCGACTGCAGGTCGGTATCATACATCGTATCGCCCTTCAGGAGAGAAGTCAAAAGGTCCATCAGGCCTGCCTGCGCAGGGGACATATCCTTCTTTAATGAATAATAGACGAGCTTCCCGTCCTTCCGCTCATCGAGGAACCCCCCGGTATATAAGAGATGCAGGTTCTTTGAGATGAGGGACTGGGAGACCTCAAGCACCCCCATGATCTGGCAGACGCAGAGTTCCTTCCTGCCGAGCACCATCAGTATCCTCAGACGGGTCGGGTCGGACAACAGTTTGAGTGCGTTCGTGATATCTTTCATATGAACATATTACCATCTGTTCATATGTTTGTCAAGAGATTTACCTGCAGCCCTCCTTTGGCATAGTAATGAACAACCCCACAACAAGCTGCGAGGTATCGAGTACATCGATTTGTCATTCCGGCTTGTCCGGAATCTTTCCGAAGAAGGATTCCCGACTCCCGAAAGCTTTCGGGATTGCGGGAATGACAAAATACTGCAAAGACGAAGCAAGCTTTGGGAAATTAGACCCAAGAGATTAACCCTGCAGCGCAATCTCGCAGGCTGTTTCCGATAGTGGTATAATGGACTCAAACAGTAGTATCCCGGGCCAAAGAGAATGAAAGACGATCATAGGACAAAGACAGAGCTCGTCGCCGAACTGACCGCACTGCGCCGCCGGGTTGCGAAGCTCGAACGCATGGAGGCCCGCCAGAAGGTGCTCGAAGAGACCTGGAAGCGTTATGATTTCATCGTCAACACCTCCAAGGATTACCTGAGCCTGATCGACAGGAACTACCGGTATGTCGCTGCCAACGATGCCTACTGCAGGGCCCAGAACAGGACGAGGGAGGAGATAATCGACAGCACGGTCTCCGAGATCTGGGGCAGAGCGGCCTTTCAGAAGGTCATCAAAAAACAGCTCGACTACTGTTTTGCGGGCGAGGAAGTGCGCTACAAGGGCAGGTTCAGGTTCGCGGCAGCCGGTCCGACGGACATGGATATAATCTACTACCCTTATTTCGATAACAGGGGCATTGTCACGCATGCCGTCGTTGTTTCGCGGGACAT
Source organism: Nitrospirota bacterium (assembly GCA_004321925.1). GTDB lineage: Bacteria > Nitrospirota > Thermodesulfovibrionia > Thermodesulfovibrionales > UBA6898 > PALSA-1316. The sequence continues at coordinate 63,372 of SCQH01000078.1, forward strand.
CACCGAGCAGCAGAAGGCCGAGCAGGAGCTCCTCTCCCTGAAAAAAGCGGTCGAGACCATGCAGCTCGGCGTCACGATCACGGACACCCGGGGCAGGATCATCTATACCAACCCTGCCGAGGCGGCAATGCACAGCTATTCCCTGAAGGAACTGAAGAAAAAGAACGTCCGGGTCTTTGCGCCTGACAGCCTCTGGCGGACACGGACGATCGAGTCCCTGCAGGAGATCAAAAGCTGGAGAAGGGAGTCCGTCAACATACGCAAGGACGGCTCCAGTTTCCCGGTCCAGCTTATGTCCGACGTGGTCAGGAACGAAGAGGATACCCCCATCGGCATTGTCACGACCTGCGAGGATATCACGGACCGCAAGCGTGCGGACGACCAGATCAGGCTGCATATGCAGCACCTGACCACCCTGCGTGAGATAGACACGGTCATCCTTTCGAGCCTGGACCTTAAGGTCATCCTCAATGTCCTGCTCAACCATCTCGTCAGTCAGCTCAACGTTGATGCCGCCGCGATCATGCTCCTGAACCCTCATACCCTGACGCTTGAATATGCCGAAGGCAGGGGGTTCCGCTCCCCGAATTTCCGCAAGGCGCAGATGAGACTGGGAGAGGGGCTTGCCGGCAGGGTCGCGCTGGAGCGGCGGCTCATTGCCCTGCCCGATTTCAGCAATGGGGGGCCTGCCCCGTTAAATAGTCCGCACCTTGAACAGGAGGGCCTGGCCTCCTATTTCGGTCTGCCGCTGATAGCCAAGGGCCAGGTCAAAGGCACGCTGGAACTCTTCACGAGGAGCAAGATAGAGCCGGGGACCGAGTGGCTTGAGTTCCTTGAGGCCCTGGCAGCCCAGGCCGCCATAGCCATCGACAATGCGACCATGTTCCATGACCTTCAGCGCTCGAACGTGGAACTTTCCCTCGCCTATGACACGACCCTCGACGGCTGGTCCCGCGCCCTCGACCTCAGGGACAAAGAGACCGAAGGACATTCGCGCCGGGTCACCGAGATCACCCTGGTCATAGCAAAGGCCATGGGCATCAGCGAGGCCGAGATGGTCCATATGCAGCGGGGCGCGCTGCTCCACGATATCGGCAAGCTCGGAATACCCGACAGGATACTCCATAAACCGGGGCCGCTCACGCCAGAGGAATGGGAGATCATGAAACTGCACCCTGCGCATGCCTATGACATGCTCTCACCGATCAACTTCCTGAGGCCCGCTATCGATATCCCCTACTGCCACCATGAAAAATGGGACGGGTCAGGCTATCCGCGCGGCCTGCAGGAGGAGAAGATACCGCTGCCGGCCCGCATCTTCGCCATCGCCGACATCTGGGACGCCCTCTGCAGCGTCAGGCCTTACCGCGACGCCTTTGATAAAGGGAAGGCCCTCAAGCATATGCGCGGACTTGAGTCCTCACATCTGGACCCCGCAGTGCTGAAGGTCTTCCTGGAGATACACGGATAACCGCCTGCCAGTTTAGTGCGCCTTAAGTCTCTTCCCTTATAATTGTCATTCCAGCTTGTCTGGAATCTTTCAGAAGGATTGCGGACAAGCCGCAATGACAGCCATTTATACCCTTTCGCGGGAACTTTGGCAGTCCCTGCACTTATGTAAAGAAGCTGTTTGGGGGTTTGAAGAGGGAGGTTAGGAGGGATTTACTCAGGTTCCGCACATAAAAAAAGAACGCCCTGACAGCGCAGGGCGTTCTTTCTGTCTATATCCTCTGTAACTTACTTTATGCCAGCGTGAATCTTTGCGGACTTCACCGTGTTCTTCATCAGCATCGTTATGGTCATCGGGCCGACGCCGCCCGGCACCGGGGTGATCGCACCGGCTATCTCCTTGGCAGCATCGAAATCGACGTCGCCCTTAAGGATAGGGATCATCTTGCCGGTCTTTTCGCTCAGCTTCTCGCCGACGCGGTTGACGCCGACATCGATGACGCAGGATCCCGGCTTGATCCACTGCGGCTTGACCAGGCCCGGCACACCGGCAGCAACGATCAGGATGTCCGCGCGCTTGCAGTGGGCCTCAAGGTCCTTTGTGCCGGTATGCACGATCGTGACCGTCGAGTTTGCGCCCTTCCCTTTCTGGAGCATGATATTGGCTATCGGCTTGCCGACGATATTTGAGCGGCCGACAACCACCACCTCGGCGCCCGAGGTCTCATACCCCGAGCGGACGATCAGTTCCTGTATGCCGGCAGGGGTGCAGGGAAGGAACTTGGCCTCGTCGCCGCCGATCATCAGGCGTCCGACGTTTATCGGGTGGAAGCCGTCGACGTCCTTGTCCGGGTCGATCGCATTGAGGACCTTCTTTTCATCTATATGCTTCGGCAGCGGCAGCTGCACCAGGATGCCGTGCACCTTCGGGTCTTTATTGTATTTATCCACCAGCTTCAGCAGGTCGGCCTCGCTCACATCCGCAGGCTGATCGTCCTGATGGGAATAAAAACCAAGCTCATGCGCGGTCTTCTGCTTGCCGGTCACATAACTGATCGAGGCAGGGTTGCTCCCGACCAGGATCGTGACCAGCCCGGGCACTACCCCGTGCTTTTCCTTCATCTCATCCACTTCTTTTTTCAGCTCGACCCGTATCTGGGTCGCCACCTCGGTACCACTGATGATCTTTGCAGACATTGACTTCCTCCTTAGATTTTGATTTTCGTTCTCAGCGACCTAATCCCTTTTCTTTATAAGCTCCAGCAGTTCCTGGCGCGTTGATACCTTTGTCCTGAATATGCCCCTGACCGCTGAGGTCACGGTCCGTGCGCCCGGCTTTTTTATGCCCCGCATCGACAGGCACATATGCTCGGCATCGATCACCACCATGGCGCCCTTGGGCTTGAGTTTCTCCATGATCATGTCGGCCAGCTGCGCCGTCAGCCTCTCCTGCACCTGCGGTCTTTTTGCGAATATCTCCAATGCGCGGGCCAGCTCACCGATGCCGGCTATCTTTCCCTTGCCGGGGATATAGGCGACATGGGCCTTGCCTATGAACGGCAGCAGGTGATGTTCGCAGACCGAATGGAAGGGTATGTCCTTTAGGAGCACCATCTCGTCATGGCTTTCGCCCTCTATA